>NZ_RHQR01000011.1:0-180608 GCF_003936645.1 Pseudomonas sp. p106 | reverse complement strand
CGCCCTGATGAAAAATCAGGACGAATAGGTCACCAAAGGCGCGAAAATGGCTTGCTGATAACCATAGAATCTCCCACTGGGTTTGCGCTGAGTTTGAGAGCAGCGGGGTAGCTGTGGGGAAAGGGGCGCAAGGCGCCCCAAAATCTCAGTACCAGCGCGCCTCGCCAGGCGGGCGCTTCTTGAAGCGCTTCATGCTCCACATGTACTGGCTCGGGTATTCGCGCACATAACGCTCGACCACCTTGCTCATGGCCGCCGCCGACACGTTCACATCCGTGCTGTACATTTCTTCTGGCGCAGCTTCGAGAAACACCTTGAAGCCCGAGCCATCTGGCAAGCGCAGGGCATGCAGGAACACCCCCACCGCCTTGCCACCGGCCAGCATGTTCGGCACGAACTTGCTGGTCAGCGCCTGGGTGCCGAGGAACGGCACGAATACACCAGCCGATTCCGCCGGCTCCGGGTCGGCGGGAATCCCCACCTGCCCACCGCGGCGCACTTCCTTGATCACGCTGAGGATGCCTTCCTTGGTCGAAGGCGCCACACGGTTGCCCATCTGCACCCGCTGCTCACGCAGCAGGTCATCCACGGCCTTGAGCTTCGGCGGGCGGTAGAAGATGATCGGTTTGCACTGGTTGCAGTAGAAGTGGTTGAGCACTTCCCAATTACCCAGGTGGCTGGTGATGCCGACCACACCCTTGCCTGAGGCCAGGGCCTGCTCCAGCACTTCCAGGCCGTGCACTTCCTTGACCAGCGCAAGCGAACGCTGTGGCGGCCAGATCCAGGCACAGGCACTTTCGACAAAGGATTTGCCAATGTCTCTCAGCGCACGGCCGACCAGCTGCTCGCGCTCGACCGGATCCATCTCAGGGAAGCACTTGGCAAGGTTGATGCGCACGACATTGCGCGAACCGTTGGGGACTTTCCACATCAGCCAGCCGATCCCGGCGCCGACGCGCTGTACCGCGCCCCAGGGCAGCTTGGCAAACAGACGCAGCACCCCGACCATCAGGGCGCCCTTGAACTTTTCCACAGGCCAATTCCTTATTTCAGCAAGGCGCGCATTGTAACCCCTCAGCGCAGCAAGGCGGCGTAACGATCACAATCGGTGGTGTGGTCCATGACCATGCCGGTAGCCTGCATGAAGGCGTAGCAGATGGTCGGGCCAACGAATGTAAAGCCGGCTTTCTGCAACGCCTTGCTCATCGCCTTGGCCTCGTCGGTGACCGCCGGCACTTCGCTTCGGGCACTGAAATGGTTGATCTTCGGCTCGCCGCCGACAAACGACCAAAGCCACTCGGCCGGGTTATCCACAGCCAGCCAGGCCTGGGCATTGCGCCGGACAGCCTTGAGCTTGAGGCGGTTGCGGATGATGCCGGCATCGAGCATCAGCTCTTCGATGCGCTCATCGCTCATCTGCGAAAGCTTCACCGGGTCGAAGCCATCCAGCACCTCGCGATAGCGCTCGCGTTTACGCAAGACGGTGATCCATGACAGGCCGGCCTGGAACCCTTCGAGCAAAAGCATCTCGAACAGCAACGCCGGATCACGCTGCGGTGTTCCCCATTCCTGGTCGTGATAGGCCTGGTACAACGGATCGTCGGTACACCAAAAGCAGCGTGGCATAAGGCTCCAATGAGTAGAGGGCGAGGCGAATCAGGTTATACTCCCGCTCTTTACATCCGCATCCCCAGATACAGGTGAATTTCGTGAGCCAGCCTACGCCAGCCGTGCGTACCTTCCAAGACCTGATCCTCGCCCTGCAGAACTACTGGGCAGCTCAAGGTTGTGTGGTGCTTCAGCCCTACGATATGGAAGTAGGCGCCGGCACTTTCCATACCGCTACATTCCTGCGCGCCGTCGGCCCGGAAACCTGGAACGCCGCCTACGTGCAGCCCAGCCGTCGCCCTGCCGACGGGCGGTATGGCGAAAACCCCAACCGCCTGCAGCACTACTACCAGTTCCAGGTGGTGCTCAAGCCCAACCCGGCCAACTTCCAGGAGCTGTACCTCGGCTCGCTGAAAGCCATCGGCCTGGATCCGCTGGTCCACGATATCCGCTTCGTCGAAGACAACTGGGAATCGCCGACCCTGGGCGCTTGGGGCCTGGGTTGGGAAATCTGGCTCAACGGCATGGAAGTGACCCAGTTCACCTACTTCCAGCAAGTAGGCGGTATCGAGTGCTACCCGGTCACCGGTGAAATCACCTACGGCCTGGAGCGCCTGGCCATGTACATCCAGGGTGTCGACTCGGTGTACGACCTGGTCTGGGCCGACGGCCCGTTCGGCAAGGTCACCTACGGCGATGTGTTCCACCAGAACGAAGTGGAACAGTCGACCTACAACTTCGAGCACGCCAACGTCGAGAAACTGTTCGAGCTGTTCGACTTCTACGAAAGCGAAGCCAACCGCCTGATCAAGCTGGACCTGCCGCTGCCGACCTATGAAATGGTGCTCAAGGCCTCGCACACCTTCAACCTGCTCGACGCCCGTCGCGCCATCTCGGTGACCGAGCGCCAGCGTTACATCCTGCGTGTGCGTACCCTGGCCCGGGACGTGGCGCAAAGCTATCTGCAAGCCCGTGCACGCCTGGGCTTCCCGATGGCTACCCCTGAACTGCGTGACGAAGTGTTGGCGAAGCTGGAGGCTGCACAATGAGTGCTCAAGATTTCCTGGTAGAACTGGGCACCGAAGAGCTGCCACCCAAAGCCCTGGCCACCCTTGGTGACGCCTTCCTGGCCGGCATCGAAAAAGGCCTGCAGGCCGCCGGCCTGAACTACACCGGCAAACAGGTGTACGCCGCGCCGCGTCGTCTGGCCGTGCTGATTCGCCAGCTGGATGTACAGCAGCCTGACCGCAGCATCAATATCGACGGCCCGCCCCTGCAGGCTGCCTTCAAGGACGGCGAGCCGACCCAGGCTGCCTTGGGCTTTGCCAAGAAGTGCGGGGTAGAGCTGTCGGAAATCGACCAGAGCGGCGCCAAGCTGCGCTTCTCCCAGCATATCCCGGGCAAGGCCACCGCCAGCCTGCTGCCGACCATCGTCGAAGATTCGCTCAACGACCTGCCGATCCCCAAGCGCATGCGCTGGGCCGCCAGCCGTGAAGAGTTCGTGCGCCCGACCCAGTGGCTGGTGATGCTGCTGGGCGATCAGGTCGTCGACTGCACCATCCTGTCGCAGCAGGCCGGCCGTGAATCCCGTGGGCACCGCTTCCACCATCCGCAGAACGTGGTCATCACCACCCCGGCCAACTACGTCGAAGACCTGCGCAAAGCCTACGTGCTGGCCGACTTCGCCGAACGCCGCGAGCTGATTGCCAAGCGCACCACCGAACTGGCCATGCAGCAGGAAGGCACTGCCATCGTACCGCCAGCGCTGCTGGATGAGGTGACTGCGCTGGTCGAGTGGCCGGTACCGCTGGTGTGCTCGTTCGAGGAGCGTTTCCTCGAGGTGCCGCAGGAAGCCTTGATCACCACCATGCAGGACAACCAGAAGTACTTCTGCCTGCTGGACAGCGAAGGCAAGCTGCTGCCGCGCTTCATCACCGTGGCCAACGTCGAAAGCCGTGACCCCAAGCAGATCGTCTCGGGTAACGAGAAGGTCGTGCGCCCGCGCCTGACCGACGCCGAGTTCTTCTTCAAGCAGGACAAGAAGCAGCCGCTCGAAACCTTCAACGAACGCCTGAAGAACGTAGTCTTCCAGGCGCAGTTGGGCACCGTCTACGACAAGGCCGAGCGCGTATCCCGGCTTGCCGCGTACATTGCCCCGCTGATCGGCGGCGACGCCCAGCGCGCCGGCCGTGCCGGGCTGCTGTCCAAGTGCGACCTGGCCACCGAAATGGTCGGCGAATTCCCAGAGATGCAGGGCGTTGCCGGTTACTACTACGCGCTCAACGACGGCGAACCGCAAGACGTGGCCCTGGCGCTGAACGAGCAGTACATGCCGCGCGGTGCTGGCGCCGAGCTGCCACAGACCCTGACCGGTGCTGCGGTAGCCATCGCCGACAAGCTCGACACCCTGGTCGGTATCTTCGGCATCGGCATGCTGCCCACCGGCAGCAAAGACCCATATGCCTTGCGCCGCGCCGCCCTGGGCGTGCTGCGTATCCTGATCGAGAAGCAACTGGACCTGGACCTGACCCCTGCGGTGGAGTTCGCGGTCAAGCAGTTCGGCGCCAAGGTCAAGGCCGCAGGCCTGGCCGAGCAGGTGCTGGAGTTCATCTTCGACCGCCTGCGTGCACGTTATGAAGACGAAGGCATCGACGTTGCCACCTACCTGTCGGTACGTGCCCTGAAGCCGGGTTCGGCCCTGGACTTCGACCAGCGTGTGCAGGCCGTGCAGGCCTTCCGCAAGCTGCCGGAAGCCGAGGCGCTGGCCGCAGTGAACAAGCGTGTGTCGAACCTGCTGAGCAAAGCTGAAGGCGCCATTGCCGAACAGGTCGAGCCAAAGTACTTCGACAACGCCAACGAGTTCTCGCTGTATTCGGCCATCCAGCAGGCCGACCAGGCTGTGCAACCGATGGCTGCCGCACGTCAGTACAGCGAATCGCTGGCCCGCCTGGCGGCCCTGCGTGACCCGGTCGACGCCTTCTTCGAGGCGGTGATGGTCAACGCCGAGGATGCCAAGGTCCGCGCCAACCGTTATGCCCTGCTCAGCCGCCTGCGCGGCCTGTTCCTGGGCGTTGCTGACATTTCGCTGCTGGGGTAAGCCTTGAAACTGCTGATTCTCGATCGTGACGGGGTGATCAACCAGGACTCCGACGCCTACATCAAGTCGCTGGAGGAGTGGATCCCGATCCCCGGCTCGATCGAGGCCATCGCGCAGTTGAGCAAAGCGGGCTGGACGGTGGCCGTGGCCACCAACCAGTCCGGCATTGCCCGTGGCTACTATTCACTGGCAACCCTCGAAGCCATGCATGCGCGTCTGCGCACGCTGGTGGCAGGGCACGGCGGCGAAGTCGGCCACATCGTGTATTGCCCGCATGGGCCGGACGAGGGTTGTGACTGCCGCAAGCCCAAGCCTGGCATGCTGCGGGCAATCGCCGACCATTATCAGGCCGACCTGCGCGGCGTATGGTTTGTCGGCGACAGTAAAGGTGACCTGGAGGCCGCCCTGGCCGTCGGTGCACAACCGGTGCTGGTGAAAACCGGCAAAGGCGAGCGGACGCTTGAAAAGGGTGTCGCGCAAACCACACTGATTTTCGACGATCTGGCAGCTATCGCCAGAGAACTAATCTAAACAATGCGCCCAAGGGCGCATTTTTATCAGGCGGGCAAGCCCGCAACGGTACATGCCACTATGTCGATCCTGCGGGCGATCAGAATCTTTCTTTTTTACCTGCTGCTGGGCACCAGTTCCCTGCTGTGGTGCTCGCTGAGCTTTTTTATCGCGCCATTTTTGCCGTTTCACAAGCGCTACCGCTTCATCAACGTCTACTGGTGCCGTTTTGCCGTGCTGCTGGCGCGGGTGATTCTGGGTATCCACTACAAGGTCACCGGTGCCGAGAACGTGCCCAAAGAGCCCTGTGTGATTCTGTCCAACCACCAGAGCACCTGGGAGACGTTCTTCCTGTCAGCCTATTTCTCGCCATTGAGCCAGGTGCTCAAGCGTGAACTGCTGTACGTGCCGTTCTTTGGCTGGGCCATGGCCATGCTGCGGCCGATCGCGATCAACCGCGACAACCCCAAGGAAGCATTGCGCCAGGTGGCGAGCAAGGGTGACGAATTGCTCAAGCAGAAGGTCTGGGTGCTGATCTTTCCGGAAGGTACTCGGGTACCCTTTGGCACCGTGGGCAAGTTTTCCCGTGGCGGTACCGCGCTGGCGGTAAATGCCGGGCTGCCCGTGCTGCCGATCGCGCATAACGCCGGCAAGTACTGGCCCAAGTCAGGCTGGGGCAAGCGCTCTGGCACCATCGAGGTGGTCATCGGGGAGCCGATGTATGCCAATGGTACCGGCCCGCGTGCAATTGCAGAGTTGAATGACCGTGCCGCGGCGTGGAACGAAGCGACTCAGCGGCGCTTGGGCTCGTTGCCACCGGTAGATGAAAAACCACACGAGCAGATTGCCTGACGATCTGTGGATAACGTGTTAGCAATTTTTGGATGAAATGCCTCGTTTGATAGCTAAGTCTATGAATTGCCTATTTATTTTTGTGTATGACATTTTTCGGAAAAGCGTGCATAAGTTTTTTTGAGGCATAAGAAAACCGGCTCTTACAGCCGGTTTTTTTATGGCTTCACGACATCATCAGACCTTGTCGATATCCACATCCTTGGTTTCTTTCAGGCAGAAGATTCCCACCACCAGGCTGATCCCGGTTACCAGCACCGGGTACCACAAGCCGTAGAAGATATCCCCGGTGTACACCACCAGCGCGAACGAAACCGTGGGCAGGAAACCGCCAAACCAGCCATTGCCAATGTGGTAGGGCAGCGACATCGAGGTATAGCGGATACGCGTCGGAAACAGCTCCACCATCACCGCCGCCAGCGGCCCATAAGTCATGGTTGCGATCAGGATCATTGCAACGATCAGCACCACTACCATCACCTGGTTGACCTGCGACGGGTCCGCCTTGGCCGGGTAGCCCGCCTGCTCGATGGCTGTGCGCATGGCTGTTTCGTCAAACCCGTTGATGGTCTTGTCGCCAATGTTCACCACCACTTGGCTGCCCGCCACATTCACCGAGCTGTACGGCAGGCCCTGTTTGACCAGGAAGGTCTTGACCTTGTCGCACGGGCTGTCGAAACGCGCCTTGCCGACCGGGTCGAACTGGAAGGTACAACCTTGCGGGTCAGCGGTGACCACGATCGGCGCCTGACGGCTCGCTGCGTCGATCTGCGGGTTGGCGTAGTGGCTGAGGGCCTTGAACAGCGGGAAGTACAACACCGTGGCCAGCAGCAGGCCGAGCATCAGGATAGGCTTGCGGCCGATGCGGTCGGACAGCCAGCCGAAGAACACGAAGAACGGCGCACCGATCACCACGCTGATGATCAGCAAGGTATTGGCCTGGGCCGGATCCATCTTGAGCATCTGGGTCATGAAGAACAGCACGTAGAACTGCGCCGTGTAGAACGTCACGGCCTGGCCGGCGTTGATACTGAACAGTGCGGTAAGCACCACCTTGAGGTTTGGCCAGGAGGTGAACGACTCGCGGATTGGCGATTTGCTGATCTTGCCCTGGGCCTTCATTTTCACGAAGGCCGGCGACTCATGCATGCTCATGCGGATCCAGGTGGAAATGCCCAGCAGCACGATCGACAGCAGGAACGGCAAGCGCCAGCCCCAGGTTTCGAACTGATCGCCGGTGATGTAGCGGCTGCCCAGCACCACCAGCAACGACAGCAGCAGCCCAAGGGTAGCAGTGGACTGGATGAAGCCCGTGTGGAAGCCGCGCTTGCCGGGCGGTGCGTGTTCGGCCACATACGTCGCCGCGCCACCATACTCGCCCCCCAGTGCCAGCCCCTGCAGCATACGCAGTACCACCAGGATGATCGGCGCGGCAATGCCGATGCTTGCATAGGTGGGCAGCAAACCAACGGCGAAGGTGGACAAGCCCATCAGCACGATGGTGATCAGGAAGGTGTATTTTCGCCCGATCATGTCACCCAGCCGGCCGAACACCAGCGCGCCGAAGGGCCGTACCAGGAAGCCGGCGGCGAATGCCATCAGGGCGAAGATGAAAGCGGTGGTGTCGTTGACGCCAGCAAAGAACTGCTTGCTGATCACTGCCGCCAGCGCACCGTAGAGAAAAAAGTCATACCACTCGAAAACCGTCCCGAGGGATGACGCGAAAATGATCTTGCGTTCTTCACGACGGCTTGGGCTGCTCGCCGTCGCCCCCTGCTCTTGGATGTAATCCGACATCGTTGCTGTCCTCGGCCCGCAGGCCACAGTGATTATTCTTGTTGTTCCACTGTCGGCAGCTTCTGACCGCAAGCCGCCGGTACTGCACGCACCCGGGTCAGGGCGTCGGTAACGCGTCTTCGTTCAGGTAGGTCTGGGTAGCAGCTCCCTTGAGAATGAGTTGGGCCGCCTTCTCGGCGATCATCAGGGTGGGTGAACAGGTATTGCCGGAGGTAATCTGCGGCATGATTGAAGCATCCGCCACGCGCAGGCCGGGGATGCCGCGTACACGCAGCTGGTTATCCACAACGTCCAGCGGGCCGCTGCCCATACGGCAGGTCCCGACCGGATGGAAGATGGTGGTGCCGATCTTGCCTGCCGCTTCGAACAGGTCTTCCTCGGTCTGCAGGGCAGGGCCTGGCAGGTATTCCTGCGGATCGAAAGCGGCAAGGGCAGGGGCCTGGACGATGCGGCGTGTGATCCGGATGGCGTCGGCGGCAACGCGCAGGTCGTGAGGGTCACTGAAGTAGTTGGGGTCTATCAGTGGCGCGCTGTTCATGTCCGAGCTACGGATGTCGATGCGCCCACGGCTAGCCGGGCGCAGGTTGCACACCGAAGCGGTGAAGGCGGGGAAGCGGTGCAGCGGCTCGCCGAAGCGTTCCAGCGACAGGGGTTGTACGTGGTATTGCAGGTTGGCGGTGGCCTGCTCCGGGCTGGACCGCACGAACGCCCCAAGTTGGCTTGGCGCCATGGCCAGCGGGCCGCTGCGGTCGTAGAGATAACGCAGGCCCATACCCATCTTGCCCCACAGGCTGTTGGCCATCTGGTTGAGCGTTCTGGTGTTGCGGATCTGGTAGATCAGGCGCAATTGCAGGTGGTCTTGCAGATTGCCACCGACACCGGGCATATCGTGCCGTACGCCGATGCCGAGCGTTTCCAGCAACGTGCGCGGGCCAATGCCGGAGCGCTGCAGGATGCCGGGCGAACCCACCGCCCCTGCACACAGGATGATCTCGCGGCGCGCAGCGAACTCGTGCCAGGCGCCTTGCCAAAATGCTCTCACTGCGCGGGCGCGGGTGTTGTTCAGCAGCACTTGGTCAACCTGCACGCCGGTCAGCACGGTGAGGTTGGAACGGTGATGCACAGGTCGTAAAAAAGCCTTGGATGCGTTCCAGCGCACACCGCTGCGCTGGTTGACCTGAAAATATCCACAGCCTTGGTTGTCGCCGGTATTGAAGTCATCGACCTTGGCGATGCCGCTCTGTTCGGCGGCATCTCGGAAGGCATCGAGGATCGGCCAACTGTAGCGCTGGCGTTCCACCCGCCATTCGCCAGTGGCGCCATGGTGATCACTGTTGCCTGCAAAGTGATTTTCGCTGGCCTTGAACAGCGGCAGCACGTCCTTCCAGGCCCAACCGTCATTGCCCTGTTCGGCCCAATGGTCATAGTCCGCAGCCTGGCCACGCATGTAGATCATGCCGTTGATCGATGAGCAGCCCCCCAGCACCTTGCCCCGGGGATAACCCAGGCTACGACCACCCAGGCCGCTTTGCGCTTCGGTCTTGAAGCACCAGTCAGTGCGTGGGTTGCCGATGCAGTAAAGGTAACCGACGGGGATGTGAATCCAGGGGTAATTGTCGCGGCCCCCGGCTTCCAGCAGCAACACGCGGCGGGACGGGTCGGCGGACAATCGATTGGCCAGCAGGCAACCGGCAGGACCGGCACCCACGATAACGTAGTCGAAGACAGAATCGGCTGATGGCATGTGCAACCTCGCGCCTGATTTTTATTCTTGTCGTCGTACATCTTATTGATTAATTTCGCTGAGGAAACACGAGATTTCGCGCAGCCGTTGTGCGTTTTAGCACAGCGAAAAACAGGGAAAGGATGCATGTTCGACTGGAATGATCTGCGGTTTTTCCTCGAGTTGCAGCGCAGTGGCCGCCTGCTCAGCGCTGCCAAGCGGCTCAACACGACCCATAGCACGGTTGCCCGGCATATCGAGAGCATCGAGAAAAGCCTGGGGACCCCACTGTTCGTGCAACACGCGCAGGGCTACGAATTGACGCCCTCCGGCCAGGCGCTGCTCAAGCACGCCGAAGCCATGGAGAACGTCGCGTTGCTGGCGCAGGAAGAAATCACCCAGGCCATCACACCGCTGGGCAAGATTCGCCTTGGGGTCACCGAAGGCATCGGCATCATGTTCTTCACCCCACGCATGAATGCGCTGTTCGATCGGTATCCGGGCCTGGAAGTGGAGCTGGTGGCCGTGCCTCGCTTTGTCAGCATCCTCAACCGCGAGGCGGAAATCAGCATTCACCTGGAACGTCCCAGTGCCGACCTGCTGATTACCCGCAAACTCACCGACTACCGCCTGGCCCTCTATGCCAGCCAGGCTTACCTGGACCGCGCGCCACCTTTACGCAACCGTGAAGATCTGGCCCGGCACAGCTGGATCGGCTACGTCGACGACCTGCTGTTCAGCCAGGAGCTGCTGTTTCTCAACAGTTTCTGCCGGGCGCCCAATGTGGCTTTTCGCAGCACCAGCGTAATAGCCCAGCAAACTGCTGCGCGCGCCGGTCTGGGTATCGCCGTGCTGCCCAACTACATGGCTCGCCACGACCCGACATTGGTGCGCGTACTGCCCAGCGAAACCATCCAGCGCAGCTACTGGATATGCACCCGTCGTGAATTGCACAAGTCGGTACGCCTGCGGGTGGTCTGGGATTACCTGCTGGCGCTGTGCGCGCAGGAACAGGCCGAGCTGCTAGCCGAGTAGCGCCTTGCCGGCCAGCAGCAGGGCAGCCGCAAAGCCGGCCACCGAGAACAGCTGCTGCAGGCGAGGCCCGGCCAGCCGCGTCGCCAGTGGCCGCGCCAGCAGCAGGCCAAGCACCGCGCCCGCGGCAAAAGGTGCGCCCACCTGCCAGTGCATAACCCCGGCCAGGCTGGCACTGACCACGCTACCTGTAGACACCAGGGCGATCACCGCCAACGAGGTCGAGACGATGCTCTTCATACGCAGGTTGGTGTAGCGGTTCAAGGCAGGGATGATCACGACGCCCCCCCCCCCCCCCAACAAGCCGGACAACAATCCCGAAAGCGCTCCGGTCATGGCCAGCGCCCGCGCGCAGGGCAGTGTCCAGCGCAAACGGCCCTGCAGCGGGTTGAGCACGCACGGCTCGATGAAACGGTGGGCTTCGTTGGCCTCGCCACGCAACTCGCTGGCAGCCTTGCGCCAGATACGCAGGCATGCGTAAACCAGCACGCCGGCGAACACCAGGGCCAAGGGTGTGTCGGGCAGACGATGGGCGAGCATCAGCCCGAGCGGTGCAGCAGCGATGCCGATCAGGGCGATGAACAGCGCGGCGCGATAACGCACCAGCCCTTGGCGCAAGCCGAGGATCGCCCCCACGGCAGCGGCAAGACCTACGGCAAGAAGGCCAATGGGCGCAGCTTCGACCATCGACAGACCAAGGCCAAACACCAGCAGCGGCACCGCCAGGATGCCGCCCCCCGCGCCAGTCAGCGCCAGCACTGCGCCAATGATCGCGCCCAGCCCGGCACCGAGCAGTTGATGTTCGATCACCGTGGTGCCTCGGCCGCCAGCGGTTGCG
This sequence comes from Pseudomonas sp. p106, assembly GCF_003936645.1. NCBI lineage: Bacteria > Pseudomonadati > Pseudomonadota > Gammaproteobacteria > Pseudomonadales > Pseudomonadaceae > Pseudomonas > Pseudomonas sp. p106. Next base: position 169,151 of record NZ_RHQR01000011.1, on the reverse strand, counting down.
GGCGTGCCAGCCACTCTCGTCCCTTCAGCATGCCTTGCCAGTACAGCGGCGGCAGCACTCGCGCCTTGAGCAGCCAGGCCAGGCGCGTCGGCTGGCGGCCATCCAGCAACCAGCGCGGGAAGCTCGGCGCGACCTTGCCGCCATAGGTGAACTCGGCAAGCACGATCTTGCCGCGCTCGACCGTCAACGGGCAGGAGCCGTAGCCATCGTACTGGGCAAGGTTAGCCAGCCTGCCCAGCGCCACCAGCACGTTGTTGGCAACCACCGGAGCCTGCTTGCGCGCAGCGGCCGCAGTCTTGGCGTTGCTGGTGCTGGCCACATCGCCAAGGGCATGGACATTGGCAAACTGGCGATGACGCAGCGTATGCGGGTCGACATCGACCCAGCCAGCGGCATCGGCCAATGGGCTTTGACGAATGAAGTCCGGGGCAACCTGTGGCGGCACCACGTGCAGCATGTCGAAAGCTTCAGTGCGGGTTTCAGTGCTGCCATCGGCAAAGGTGCGGACAAAGGTGGCGCGCTTGTTCGGGCCATCTACTGCAGCCAGACGGTGGCTGTAATTGAGGTCCACACCGTACCTGTCGATGTAGGCCATCAGGGCCGGCACGTAATCGGGCACACCGAACAGCACTGCGCCGGCATTGAAGAAGCAGGCTTTGATATCGCCCAGCAGCCCCTGGCGCATCCAGTGGTCGCAGGACAGGTACAGCGCCTTCTGCGGCGCACCGGCGCACTTGATCGGCATGGGCGGCTGAGTGAACAGGGCGCGGCCTTGCTTGAGGTTCTGCACAAGCTCCCAGGTGTAGGGTGCCAGGTCGTAGCGGTAGTTCGAGGTGACGCCGTTGCGCCCCAGGGTATCACTGAGCCCGTCAATGGCAGCCCAATCGAGCTTGAGGCCGGGGCAGACCACCAGCTGTTCATAGCTGATGGTGCGACCATCTTCGAGCATGACCAGCTGGCCCAGCGGGTCGAACCCTTGCACGCGCGCCTTGATCCAGCGCACGCCACGGGGGATGGTCGAGGCCATGGTGCGCGCGGTGCTCGGTGCCTTGAACACACCCGCACCGACCATCGTCCAGCCGGGCTGGTAGTAATGAACGTCGGCAGGGTCGATCACCGCGATATCCAGTGACGGGTCGCGGCTGATGAGGCTGGAAGCAGTGGCGATGCCGGCAGCGCCGGCACCGACGATGACCACCTTGTGGTGGTCGGAATTAGCAGGGGACAACAAGGCAGGCATGGCGTAAATCCTGGGAATTCTAATGATGGGGCAGGGCGCTCAGAGCTTGTTCAACGGGATCTTCAGGTAGCTCACGCCGTTGGATTCCGGCTGCGGAAAATGGCCACTGCGCATGTTGACCTGCACCGAAGGCAGGATCAGGACGGGCATCTCGAGGGTCTTGTCACGCGCTTCACGCATGGCGACAAAGCTGTCCTCATCGATGCCCTGGTGAACATGAATGTTGCTGGCGCGCTGCTCGGCAACGGTGGTGACATAACGCATGTCACGCCCGCCCGGCAGGTAGTCATGGCACATGAACAGCAGGGTCTGGTCAGGGAAGGCCAGCAGGCGGCGGATCGATTGGTACAAGGTGCGAGCATCAGCGCCTGGGAAGTCACAGCGTGCGGTACCGTAGTCGGGCATGAACAGGGTGTCGCCCACGAACAGTGCTTTTTCTCCCGCATCCTCTATCAGGTAACTCATGCAAGCGGGGGTATGCCCAGGCGTGTGCAACGAGCGGGCGTGCAGGTTACCTATGCGAAAGCCTTCTTCGTCCATGAGCAACACATCGAACTGGCTGCCATCACGGGCGAAGCCCGGCTCGGCGTTGAACAAGTCGCCGAAGACTTTCTGTACCTTGGTTATCTCAGCGCCAATGGCGGTGTGGCCGCCGAGCTTTTCCTTGAGATACGCCGCAGCTGAAAGGTGGTCGGCGTGTACATGGGTTTCCAGAATCCACTGCACCTTGGCGCCCAGGCTCTGTACCCGATCAATCAGACGGTCTGCAGACTCGGTGCAGGTGCGGCCTGACTTGGGGTCATAGTCCAGTACGCTGTCGATCAACGCACACTGGTTGGTCTCGCGGTCCAGTACCAGGTAGCTGATGGTCGAGGTGGCGTCGTCGAAAAAGGCTTCCACCTGAAGGTTGTTGCCGATGATCATCACGTTCTCCAAATAATCCACCCCGCCTTTTAGAGGCGTAGGCAGTGACGGGTGGTTTATCAAGATGCATGCCAGGGGTTTAACCCGTGCCAAGGCCAGTGAAATCGGCCCCTGATGGCGCATGACAGCCCGGTGTGGCAGTTGCGCTGGCAGTCGACTGTCAGCCAATGGCAGTGTTTGGCAGTCCTTGTTACCCTCAACGGCTTATCCAATCGGTGCCGTCATGCCTGAATCCCATCCCCTCATCCTAGCTCTGGTTTCCTACCTCGAACACGATGCGTTGCCTACCATCGTGCTGGACACCGACTACAACATCCTCGCAGCCAATGCCGCCTATCGTCGGCAGTTCGGCCGTGACGACCGTGCGCCACTGGGTGAGAAGTGCCACCGGGTTTCCCATCACTACGCCGTGCCTTGCGACCAGGCCGGTGAGCATTGCCCCATGCGCAAGGCCTGGGACAGCAAGCTGCCGGAACGGGTACTGCACATTCATCACACCCCGCGCGGGCCTGAGCATGTGGATGTGGAACTGCGGCCGATCCTCGATGAGCAGGGCAGGGTGGTGGCCTTCGTAGAACGCCTGACCACGGTCACACTGGCCTCGGCGCAACCTCAACAACAGGGCCTGGTCGGCCGGGCGCCAGCGTTCAAAACGGCACTGGCCAGCCTGCAACGTGCGGCCCCCGCACAGATCCCGGTATTGCTCCAGGGTGAATCCGGTACAGGCAAGGAGCTTTTCGCCCGGGCGATCCATATGGGTAGCCCACGGGCGAATGGCCCTTTGGTGGTGGTCGACTGCACCGGCTTGACCGAGTCACTGTTCGAGAGCGAGCTGTTCGGCTATGAGAAGGGAGCCTTTACCGGTGCCAACCAGCGCAAGATCGGCCTGGCAGAAGCGGCCCACGGCGGCACGCTGTTCCTCGACGAGATTGGTGAGGTGCCACTGGCGATGCAGGTCAAATTGCTGCGCCTGATCGAATCCGGCACCTTGCGCCCGGTTGGCAGCCTGCGCACCGTGCATGCGGACTTCCGCCTGGTGTCTGCAACACACAAACCGCTCAAGCAGATGGTTGCCGAGGGTACGTTCCGGGAAGACCTGTATTACCGCATCAGTGGCTTTCCCATCCGCCTGCCTGCCTTGCGCGAACGCGTAGAGGATCTGCCGCTGCTTGCGCAGAGCCTGCTGCAACGCATGGCAGGCAAACCTGCCGCGAGCCTTACTGACGCTGCGCTTCAACAATTGGCCCTGCATACGTTCCCAGGCAATATCCGCGAGCTGCGCAACATCCTGGAACGGGCGCGGCTGTTTGCCGATGATGGGCTGATACGGCCTGAGCATCTGCCGGAAGATGTAGGCCCGCAAATCGCAACCGGTGCGAACAAGGGGCGCGCTCGCAGCGACCTGAGTGATCTGGCACAAGCGCTGGAACAGTTTCAGGGCCCGCGTAGCGAACTGGCGCGCCACTTAGGGATGAGTGAACGTACGCTGTATCGGCGCTTGAAAGCGCTGGGGCTGAATCCGGCTTAGTGCTTGGCGATTCTTTACCGGACCTTTACCTCTTGCCAGGGATTACTCATCGCGAATCACGGTCTGAAGCATTAACCGTAATCGGCGTCTCGTTGAAACCCGCCGGACGTGAACATGCAAAGGATCGACATACGATGAAAAAAAGCCTCTCTGTGCTCTGCGCTACCTTGATGCTCAGCGTACCACTGGCCAGCTTCGCCCAGCCCGGCCCACCTCAGGGGCACGATGGCGACCGCTCGCATCAGGGCCAAGGTCATCCGCAGCAGAACAAGCAGCAAGGCCATCCGCAACAACATGGCAAACCCGGCAACGGCCAGGCTCAGTCCTACCGTAATCCGAACTTCCGTCCACAACCGGGGATGCCGGTACCTCACCAGCAATGGAAGCGCGGCCATGTGGTAGACCCGCACTATCGCAATGACCGTTACTGGGTGACCGACTGGCGCGCCCGGCACCTCTCGCCGCCGCCCCGCGACCACCGTTGGTTGTACGTCAACGGCGACTACGTGCTGGTGGCCATTGCTTCCGGGGTGATCGTAAACATCCTCAGCGGTTACTAAGGCCGTATAAAACCAGCCGCCAACAAAAAGCCCGCTTACGCGGGTTTTTTGCTGGGTTGTGGATTGAAACTTCTAGTCTGTTAACTATTCGATCAGTCTCTTGAAGGTACTGCACATGATTGCGCGTTGGCGTTGGGTAGCGGGTCAACTCACCAAGCGACTCTGGTTCAGAGCCTCTCTGTTCTCCATTCTGGGTGTGGCGACTGCATTGCTTGCCATCCTGTTCAGAGACTTCATCCCGCAAACCTTGCCAGCGCGCATCGGCGCAGATGCAGTGGACAAGATTCTCGGGATCATTGCCTCCAGCATGCTGGCTGTGACCACCTTCTCATTGAGCACGATGGTCACCGCCTACGGGGCCGCAAGTAGCGGGGTGACCCCGCGTGCCACAACGCTGGTCATGGAAGACACCACGACCCAGAACGCGCTGGCCACATTCATCGGTTCGTTTCTCTTCAGCCTGGTTGGCATCATTGCCCTGAGTACCGGTCTCTATGGAAGCCAGGGCCGAGTCGTGCTTTTTGCGGTGACGCTAGCTGTCGTGACGCTGATCATTTACACACTGCTGCGCTGGATAGACCACCTTTCCAAACTCGGACGGGTCGGAGAAACCATTGACCGTGTGGAAAAGGCGGCGATAGAGGCCATGGCTCATCGCATTCGCTGGCCCTATCTGGGAGGCTCAGCGTACCCGGTAGACCTTGTACTACCGCTGTCCGCGCAAACCATTGCCAGCAACCAGACTGGCTACGTCCAACATATCGATGTGCAAGCCTTGGGCGCCATTTCCAAAGCGCTACAGATCCGGATCTATGTGGAAGTTCTCCCAGGTAGTTTTGTCCACATCGGTATGCCGGTCGCTCGCATTGTGCCTTTGAGTGACAAGCATCCTGATGAGCAAAGCCTCAAGGACACGCTGGCGACGTTGACCATAGGCACCCGAAGAACCTTTGAACATGACCCGAGGTTTGGGCTATGCGTGCTATCGGAAATCGCATCCCGCGCGTTGTCACCAGCGGTCAATGATCCGGGCACCGCTATTGATGTGATTGGCAGGGGCCTTAGAACTTTGACGTACTGGGGCAAAGCACACGCTTGCGAACCGGACCAGGAAAAAAGCTGCGAGTGGGTCCACCTGCGAGGGTTGACGGTGGACGATTTGTTCGACGATTTTTTTGCCCCTATCAGCAGAGACGGCGCCGCTCTTCTAGAAGTCGACCTTCGGTTGCTCAAGGCACTTGTCAGCCTGGCCCAGATAAACCCCGCGCTTTTCAAGCAGAGTTGCATCAGGCATGGGGAGCAGCTTGTCATGCGTGCAGAGGCGTCACTTACACTCGCGCATGAAAAAGATCAGCTGAGGTCAGTGCACGTGAAGCTCAAAAAGATTGAATGACAGCCCAAACCAAAAAGCCCGCTTGCGCGGGCTTTTTGGTAAGAACAACCTGATCAGAAGTCCAGGTTAGAAACCGACAGCGCGTTGCTTTCGATGAAGTCGCGGCGAGGCTCAACCGCGTCACCCATCAAGGTGTTGAAGATCTGATCGGCGGCAATCGCGTCTTCGATGGTGACCTTGAGCATGCGACGTACAGTTGGGTCCATGGTGGTTTCCCACAACTGGTCCGGGTTCATCTCACCCAGCCCTTTGTATCGCTGGATGGTGTGACGCTTGGTGGTCTCGTTCATCAGCCAATCCAGGCCTTCCTTGAACTCGACGATCGCCTTGCGACGCTCACCGCGCTGTACGTAAGCACCTTCACCCAGCAGGCTCGACAACTTGGAGCCAATGTTGACCACCGTGCGATAGTCGTTGCTGCCGAAGAAATCGCGGTTGAAGGTGATGTAGCTGGCCAGGCCGTGCGAGGTGATTTCCACTTCAGGCAGCCACACATTGCGCTCCTTGTCCTCGCGCAGGGTGGCCTTGTACATCAGGCCAGACTTCTGGCTGTTGCTCAGGCGCTCCTGCAGTTTGGCCAACCAGTTCTCCATGACGGCATGGTCGCCCAATTGCTCCAGGGTAACTTCCGGCAGGTAGATGAAGTGCTCGGTCAACTCTTCCGGGTACAAGCGAGACAAACGCTTGAGGGTCTTCATCACACCGCGGAACTCGTTGACCAAAACCTCCAGCTGAACGCCGGAAACGGCTGGCGCAGACTCATCCAGGTGCAGGCTGGCATCTTCGAGGGCCGACTGGGTCATGTATTCTTCCATGGCCTCGTCGTCCTTGATGTACTGCTCCTGCTTGCCTTTTTTCACCTTGTACAGCGGCGGCTGGGCAATGTAGATGTAGCCACGCTCGACCAGCTCTGGCAGCTGACGGAAGAAGAAGGTCAGCAGCAGGGTACGGATGTGCGAACCGTCAACGTCAGCATCGGTCATGATGATGATGTTGTGATAGCGCAGTTTGTCGATGTTGTACTCTTCGCGGCCGATGCCACAGCCCAGTGCGGTGATCAGTGTGCCCACTTCCTGGGAGGAGATCATCTTGTCGAAGCGTGCTTTCTCGACGTTGAGAATCTTGCCCTTCAGCGGCAGGATCGCCTGGGTACGACGGTTACGACCTTGCTTGGCCGAGCCACCTGCGGAGTCACCCTCCACCAGGTACAGTTCGGAAAGGGCAGGGTCCTTCTCCTGGCAGTCCGCCAGTTTGCCCGGCAAGCCCGCGATATCCAGCGCGCCTTTACGGCGAGTCATTTCACGCGCTTTGCGCGCCGCTTCACGGGCACGGGCAGCGTCGATCATCTTGCCGACTACCGCTTTGGCTTCGTTGGGGTTTTCCAACAGGAAGTCGGCGAAGTATTTGTTCATTTCCTGTTCCACGGCGGTTTTCACCTCCGAGGAAACCAGCTTGTCCTTGGTCTGCGAACTGAACTTCGGATCCGGCACCTTGACCGAAATAATCGCGGTCAGGCCCTCACGAGCATCGTCACCGGTGGTGGAAACCTTGTTCTTCTTGGCCAGGCCTTCCTGCTCGATGTAGCTGTTCAGGCTACGGGTCAGCGAAGAGCGGAAACCAACCAGGTGGGTACCGCCATCGCGCTGCGGAATGTTGTTGGTGAAGCACAGCAGGTTTTCGTTGAAGCTGTCGTTCCACTGCAGGGCAACTTCAACACCCACGCCATCTTCACGCTGGACGTTGAAATGGAACACCTGGGAGTTGACCGGAGTCTTGTTGGTGTTCAGGTATTCAACGAATGCACGCAGGCCGCCTTCGTATTTGAAGAACTCTTCTTTGCCCGAGCGCTCGTCTTTAAGCAGGATGCCAACGCCAGAGTTCAGGAAGGACAGTTCACGAATACGCTTGGCCAGGATGTCCCAGCTGAAGTGAATATTCTTGAAGGTCTCAGCCGAAGGCTTGAAATGAATATGGGTGCCGGTGGTTTCGCTTTCGCCCACAACGGCCATCGGCGCCTGTGGAACACCATGAACGTAGGTCTGCTCCCAGATCTTGCCGCTACGGCGAACGGTAAGCACCAGCTTTTCCGAAAGGGCGTTTACTACCGAAACACCTACACCGTGCAGACCGCCGGAAACTTTGTAGGAGTTATCATCAAATTTACCGCCGGCGTGCAGTACGGTCATGATGACCTCGGCTGCAGAAACGCCTTCTTCTTTATGCACGTCGACCGGAATGCCGCGACCGTTGTCGCGCACACTGATGGATTCATCGGTGTGGATGATGACGGTGATGTCATCGCAGTGCCCGGCGAGGGCTTCGTCGATCGAGTTGTCGACCACTTCGAAGACCATGTGGTGCAGGCCGCTACCGTCATCGGTGTCGCCAATGTACATGCCGGGACGCTTGCGCACGGCATCCAAACCTTTCAGCACCTTGATGCTTGAAGAGTCGTACGTTTGATTTTCGCTCATGCCTTCACTCCCGATGGTCGTGGGTCTGGGTGATACGGCCTTGTTCCACGTGGAACAAAGCAACTGGCGTTTCCGTCTGCCAGCCTTCCCTCAGTAATTCGTGATCTACACAGGTGATAAACACCTGGCAGCGTAATTCTTCTAGCAAGCGGCACAGTGCACGGCGATGCTGGTCGTCCAACTCGGACGGCAAGTCATCCACCAGATAAATACAGTGGCCGCGGCGAGCCTGACTAACGAGATGGCCTTGGGCGATGCGCAATGCACAAACCACCAGCTTTTGCTGACCACGCGACAAGATGTCGGCTGCGTTGTTAGCAGCCAGACGAAGACGCAGATCAGCACGCTGCGGACCGGCCTGGGTATGGCCCATCTGCTGATCGCGAAGGAGAGAAGAGGCGAGTACTTCGTTGAGTTCCCGGTCCTTGTCCCAGCCTCGGTAGTAGCTAAGGGTCAACCCGTCCAGCTCGACCAGTTCGCTCAGGGTTTGCTCGAAGACGGGCTTCAAGGCCTTGATGTAGTTGCGACGGTATTCATCTATTTCCGCGCTGGCCAGGCACAATTCCCGGTCCCAGGCGGCTTGCGAAGCTGGGTCAAGTGTACCATGCCGCAACCATGAGTTCCGCTGCCGCAACGCCTTCTGCAGACGCTGCCAAGCTGGCATGAAGCGAGGTTCCACGTGGAACACTCCCCAATCCAGAAACTGGCGACGGATCTTCGGCGCGCCTTCAAGCAACCTGAAACTGTCTGGGTTGATGAGCTGCAGGGGCAGTAGTTCTGCAAGCTGCGCGGCGCTCTTGGCATTCTGCCCATCGATACGGATAGTGAAGTCGCCCGCCCGCTCGCGCGACACACCCAAGTTGCTGGTGCCGCCTTCGCCCAACTGTACTTCGCCGAAAACCGTACACGCAGCCTGCTCGTACTGAATGACGGGATTGAGTCGGGTACTGCGAAACGATCTGGCCAACCCGAGCAAATGCACAGCTTCCAGCACACTGGTCTTGCCGCTGCCGTTGGCGCCGTAGAGGATATTGATGCGGGGGGAGGGTGAGAGGGTCACCGGGTGCAGGTTGCGCACCGCGGTGACCATGATACGTCGAAGGGACATTTGGCCTGCTACAGGTTACAGGCGCATCGGCATGACAACGTAAGACGAGTCGTCATTGCCGGCTTCCTGCAGCAGAGCACTGCTATTGGAATCGGAGAGAATCAGGCGAACCTGTTCCGTTGTCATCACACCCAATACGTCCAGCAGGTAACTGACGTTGAAGCCAATCTCAAGCGATGCACCGTCATAGTCCACGCTGATCTCTTCTTCCGCCTCTTCCTGTTCCGGGTTGTTTGCCTGGATTTTCAACTGACCGGCAGCCAACTGAAGGCGGATACCGCGGTACTTCTCGTTGGAAAGGATTGCGGTACGGCTGAACGCTTCACGCAAGGCCTGACGATCGCCGATGACCAGCTTGTCACCACCCTTGGGCAGTACACGCTCATAGTCAGGGAACTTGCCATCGACCAGCTTGGACGTGAAGGTGAACTCGCCTGTGTTCGCACGGATGTGGTGCTGGCCCAGGACGATGCTGACCATGCCTTCCGGGTCGGTGAGCAGGCGCGCCAGCTCGAGGATACCTTTACGTGGCACGATGACCTGATGACGCTCATCCTGCTCGATGGCTGCGCTCATGGAGCACAGCGCCAGACGATGCCCATCGGTAGACACGGCACGCAAGGTATTACGCGACACTTCGAGCAGCATACCGTTGAGGTAGTAACGTACATCCTGCTGAGCCATGGCGAAGCTGGTGCGCTCGATCAAACGACGCAGTTTGCTCTGCTCAAGGTTGCAGGTCAGCGAACCTGGGCCTTCTTCCACAGTGGGGAAGTCGTTAGCTGGCAGGGTCGACAGGGTGAAACGGCTACGGCCGGCCTTGACCAACAGCTTCTGTTCGTCGACCTTGATATCGATCAGAACGTCGTTCGGCAGGCTTTTGCAGATGTCCATCAGCTTGCGCGCCGGGACAGTGATTTCGCCAGGCTCGGCCGGCTCTTCCAGTTGGACGCGGCCTACCAGTTCGACTTCCAGGTCGGTACCGGTCAACGACAGCTGCTGGCCTTGCACGACCAGCAGTACGTTGGACAGGACCGGCAAGGTCTGACGGCGCTCGACGACACCGGCGACCAGTTGCAGGGGTTTCAACAGGGCTTCGCGTTGAATGGTGAAATGCATGGTCTAGTCCCTTGCCTTCAATTAGCTGCGCTGGCGGCCATCAGGTGGTGAGCGTGCGCAGCAGGTTCTTGTAGTCCTCGCGGATGTCCGCGTCGGATTCCTTCAGTTCGTTGATCTTGCGGCAAGCGTGCAGCACGGTGGTGTGGTCACGGCCGCCAAACATGTCGCCGATCTCCGGCAGACTGTGGTTGGTCAGCTCTTTGGACAACGCCATGGCCACCTGACGCGGGCGCGCTACAGAGCGCGAACGGCGCTTGGACAACAGATCGGAGATCTTGATCTTGTAGTACTCGGCCACGGTGCGCTGAATGTTATCCACACTCACCAGCTTGTCTTGCAGCGCCAGCAGGTCCTTCAGCGACTCGCGAATCAGCTCGATGGTGATGTCGCGGCCCATGAAGTGCGAGTGGGCGATGACGCGCTTCAATGCCCCTTCAAGCTCACGTACGTTGGAGCGAATACGCTGAGCGATGAAGAAAGCGGCATCGTGCGGCAACTCGACCTTGGCCTGGTCGGCCTTCTTCATCAGGATCGCCACGCGGGTCTCCAGCTCCGGCGGCTCCACAGCCACCGTCAGCCCCCAGCCGAAACGCGACTTCAGTCGCTCTTCCAGACCTTCGATTTCCTTCGGGTAGCGGTCACTGGTGAGAATCACCTGCTGGCCACCTTCGAGCAATGCGTTGAAGGTGTGGAAAAACTCCTCCTGTGAACGCTCCTTGCGGGCGAAGAACTGGATATCGTCGATCAGCAGCGCATCGACCGAACGGTAGAAGCGCTTGAACTCATTGATCGCGTTGAGCTGCAACGCCTTGACCATGTCCGCGACGAAGCGCTCGGAATGCAGGTACACCACCTTGGCATTCGGGTTCTTCTTCAGCAGGTGGTTACCCACAGCATGCATCAAGTGCGTTTTACCCAGGCCCACGCCACCGTAAAGGAACAGTGGGTTGTAGCCATGCTTCGGGTTGTCGGCAACCTGCCAGGCGGCTGCCCGGGCCAACTGGTTCGATTTACCTTCGACAAAGGTTTCGAAGGTGAACGTACGGTTCAGATAACTGGTGTGCTTGAGCGCACCCTCCACCTGAACGTTGCGCTGTTCGGTACGCCCCGGCGCGACAGGTGCCGGAGCGCTGTCCGCCATCGAATCATAGCTGCCTCGCGACGACGCCTCGGCCATGTCGGTGGCCTGCGCAGGTTCAGCAGTGGGCACCGAGACCGGGTCAGCAACAGCCATGACTGGCGCGGCTGCTGGCTGCGCGTGGCTCTGCGCAAGGGACGCAGCCATTGCAGCGCTGACCGGGGCATTGGGCGCGGCCCGCGGTGCGGAGCTGCGACGGCTACCTATTAATAAGGAAAGGGCAGGCGCGATGCCGCTACCGTTCTCACCCAACAGTTCGAGCAGACGGCCGAGGTACTTTTCATTCACCCAATCGAGAACGAAACGGTTAGGCGCATACACGCGCAACTCGTCGCCTTCGGCTTCGACCTGTAGCGGACGGATCCAGGTGTTGAATTGCTGGGCAGGCAGTTCATCGCGCAGAAGCTCCACGCACTGCTGCCAAAGTTCCACTGACACGGATATCCCCTGAGTTTGAAAGCCGGATGAGGCAAAAACAAACGGCCATTGTACCGGTCAAGCGATCAGTTATCCACATGTGGAAACATTATGAGCCATGGCAAAACAGCCATTTAGCGACCAAAACGACCCTGAAGGACTGTGAATAAGCTCTGTGGATAACCCACCATAAGGGCTATGCACAACCCAGGGTCAAGATCTGTTGATAACTCACCTGTGGATAATGAGCCTTTTCATCCACAGGCTGTACGCAGGCCCAGCACAAGCGCAGCACGGGTTGTGGACAATGTTTCTGATCGCTGTACAGCCCGTAATCTTTGGCCTGCAGAAGGTTATCCACAGAAACTTATCCACCTAAGATTTATAAGTTATTCAGAAAAGCTTTTTATATGTCTCTTCTTTTTTTTAGTTTTGTCATCCGTTTGCCTGCCCGACCAGACGCCGCCCCGCTCGATCGCTGAAAGCACCTTCCATAAGGAAAGGCTGGTTGGAAATTGACCTATTGGCTTGCTTTCTCTAGAATCGTCGATCTCTTAAAAAGGGGGCCATTCCGGCCCGTTGTCGACAAACCAGGTAACACGCCATGAAACGTACTTTCCAACCAAGCACCATCAAGCGCGCTCGCACCCACGGCTTCCGTGCCCGTATGGCTACCAAGAACGGCCGTGCTGTTCTGTCGCGTCGTCGTGCCAAAGGCCGTAAGCGTCTGGCCATTTGATCTTTCGGCAAAGGTGGTGAGTCAGGACTTCAGTCGGGAAAAGCGACTGCTTACACCCCGGCATTTCAAAGCGGTCTTCGACTCCCCAACCGGCAAGGTTCCAGGGAAAAACCTGCTGATCCTTGCTCGCGAGAACGGTCTCGATCATCCACGCCTTGGCTTGGTGATTGGCAAGAAGAGCGTCAAGCTTGCCGTTCAACGCAATCGCCTCAAGCGCTTGATGCGCGATTCCTTCCGTCTGCACCAGCAAATGCTCGCTGGCCTGGACATAGTGATCGTCGCGCGCAAGGGATTGGGTGAGATAGAAAACCCGGAATTGCACCAACACTTTGGCAAGCTCTGGAAACGCCTGGCGCGCAGCCGGCCCACTCCAGCGGCTAACGCCGATTCCGCAGGGGTAGACAGCCAAGATGCGTAAACTGGCACTCGTTCCGATCCAGTTTTACCGTTATGCCATCAGTCCTCTGATGGCCAGCCACTGTCGTTTCTACCCCAGTTGCTCCTGTTATGCGTTGGAAGCCATAGAAACCCATGGCCTCTTGCGTGGCGGGTGGCTAACCGTTCGTCGCCTGGGGCGTTGTCATCCGTGGAACGACGGCGGTTTCGATCCCGTTCCCCCCGCGCCTTCCTCCCGAACTTCTTCGATAGCCGAGTAATCATGGATATTAAACGCACGATCCTGATCGCCGCCCTGGCAATCGTGTCCTACGTCATGGTCCTGAAGTGGAACGATGACTACGGCCAGGCTGCCTTGCCGACTCAGAATACTGCTGCCAGCACTGTTGCTCCGGGCCTGCCCGATGGCGTACCGGCCGCTAACAACGGCGCCAGCGCCGATGTACCGAGCGCCAACGCCGAGTCGAGCCCTGCCGAACTGGCACCTGTTGCACTCAGCAAGGATCTCATCCGGGTCAAGACCGATGTCCTGGAACTGGCTATCGATCCAGTCGGCGGTGACATCGTCCAGCTGAACCTGCCGAAGTACCCGCGTCGTCAGGATCATCCGGACATTCCGTTCCAGCTGTTCGACAACGGTGGCGAGCGCGTATATCTGGCCCAGAGCGGCCTGACCGGTGCCAACGGCCCGGATGCGCGCTCCACCGGCCGTCCGCTGTACGCCGCAGAGCAGAAGTCCTTCCAGCTGGCTGATGGCCAGGAACAACTGGTGGTCGACCTGAAGTTCAGCGACAACGGTGTGAACTACATCAAGCGCTTCAGCTTCAAGCGCGGTGAGTACGACCTGTCCGTCAGCTATCTGATCGACAACCAGAGCGGCCAGGCCTGGAGCGGCAACATGTTTGCCCAGCTCAAGCGTGACGCCAGTGGTGATCCGTCCTCGAGCACCGCCACCGGTACCGCCACCTACCTGGGTGCTGCCCTGTGGACAGCTGGCGAGCCGTACAAGAAAGTGTCGATGAAGGACATCGACAAAGGTAGTTTGAAAGAAAATGTGTCTGGCGGCTGGGTTGCCTGGCTGCAGCACTACTTCGTAACTGCCTGGATCCCTGCCAAGTCGGACAACAATGTCGTCCAGACCCGCAAGGACAGCCAGGGCAACTACATCATCGGCTACACCGGCCCGGCCATCAGCGTACCGGCTGGCGGCAAGGCCGAAACCAGCGCCATGCTGTATGCCGGCCCGAAGATCCAGTCCAAGCTCAAGGAATTGTCCCCAGGCCTGGAACTGACCGTCGATTACGGCTTCCTGTGGTTCATTGCCCAGCCGATCTTCTGGTTGCTGCAACATATCCACAGCCTGCTGGGTAACTGGGGCTGGTCGATCATTGTCCTGACCATGCTCATCAAGGGCCTGTTCTTCCCGCTGTCGGCCGCCAGCTACCGCTCGATGGCGCGCATGCGTGCCGTGGCGCCGAAGCTCGCCGCACTGAAGGAACGCTTCGGTGACGATCGCCAGAAGATGTCCCAGGCGATGATGGAGCTGTACAAGAAAGAGAAGATCAACCCACTGGGTGGATGCTTGCCGATCCTGGTACAGATGCCGGTGTTCCTGGCCCTGTACTGGGTGCTGCTGGAAAGCGTCGAGATGCGCCAGGCCCCATGGATGCTGTGGATCACCGACCTGTCGATCAAGGATCCGTTCTTCATCCTGCCGATCATCATGGGCGCTACCATGTTCATCCAGCAGCGCCTGAACCCGACGCCGCCGGATCCGATGCAGGCCAAGGTGATGAAAATGATGCCGATCATCTTCACCTTCTTCTTCCTGTGGTTCCCGGCTGGCCTGGTGCTGTACTGGGTTGTGAACAACTGCCTGTCGATTTCGCAGCAGTGGTACATCACCCGCCGTATTGAAGCAGCGACCAAAAAAGCTGCTGCTTGACGGGCTACTGCGCTAGCCTGTGAATAAAAACGCCCCCTCGGGGGCGTTTTTGCTATCTGTCGTTTTTGTCGTAGAGGCTTTCGAGCATGAACACTGTGCGTGAAACCATCGCTGCCATCGCAACCGCACAAGGACGTGGAGGGGTGGGTATTGTCAGGCTGTCCGGCCCATTGGCGGCCAAGGCTGGCCAGCTCATAACCGGCCGCACACTGACACCGCGCCATGCCCATTACGGCCCATTTCGCGACCAGGAAGGGCTGGTGCTGGATGAAGGTATTGCACTGTTCTTCCCCGGACCCAACTCGTTCACCGGTGAGGACGTGCTCGAATTGCAGGGGCATGGTGGCCCGGTCGTACTGGACATGCTGTTGCAACGCTGCGTGCAGGTGGGTTGCCGCTTGGCCCGCCCGGGTGAGTTCAGTGAGCGGGCGTTTCTCAACGACAAGCTCGACCTGGCCCAGGCCGAAGCGATTGCCGACCTGATCGAAGCCAGCTCCAGCCAGGCAGCACGCAACGCCCTGCGCTCGTTGCAAGGGGAGTTCTCCAAACGTGTGCACAGCCTGACTGAAGCACTGATCGCGCTGCGGATCTATGTCGAGGCAGCGATCGACTTCCCCGAGGAGGAAATCGACTTTCTTGCCGATGGCCACGTCCTGTCGATGCTCGACTCAGTGCGTGCCGAGTTGTCCACAGTGCAGCGTGAGGCCGGACAGGGTGCGCTGCTTCGTGACGGCATGACGGTGGTGATCGCCGGCAGGCCGAATGCAGGCAAATCGAGCCTGCTGAATCAACTGGCCGGTCGTGAGGCGGCAATCGTCACCGACATCGCAGGTACTACGCGGGATATCCTGCGTGAACATATCCACATCGATGGCATGCCGCTGCACGTCGTCGATACGGCCGGTTTGCGCGACACCGACGACCATGTGGAAAAGATAGGCGTCGAGCGCGCACTCAAGGCCATAGGCGAAGCCGACAGAGTGTTGTTGGTGGTCGACTCCACCGCCCCTGAGGCCAGTGATCCGTTCGCCCTGTGGCCGGAGTTTCTTGATCAAAGGCCTGATCCGGGCAAGGTCACACTGATTCGCAACAAAGCCGACCTCAGCGGCGAACCCGTAGGGCTGGAACAGTGCGATGACGGTCATGTAACCATCACCTTGAGCGCCAAAGGTGACGATCAAGGCTTGCTGCTGTTACGCGATCACCTCAAAGCCTGCATGGGTTATGAACAGACTGCAGAGAGTGGCTTCAGCGCACGCCGGCGGCACCTCGATGCCCTGCGCCAGGCCAGTGCTCATCTGGAGCACGGTCGTGCGCAATTGACCTTGGCGGGGGCCGGAGAGCTGTTGGCTGAGGACCTGCGCCAGGCCCAGCACGCGCTGGGGGAAATCACGGGCGCGTTCAGTTCGGATGACCTGCTGGGGCGGATTTTCTCGAGTTTCTGCATCGGTAAGTAGCTTTTAGCCAAACCATTCACGACGCCGCTCTTCCTGGAGCGGCTTTTTTTTGCCTGAGATTTGGGGCTCGGGCGTCTCGGACAGGGTTTTGTAGCTGCAGATTTTTAATCACCGGCCTGAAAAAGCGCTCATGAGCCCTGTGGAAAAGTCGGCTTCAGCTCCGTTGATAAGCATGCTTTTTTTCTGAGGAAAACCTGCCCTGTGGGTAAGTAGGCATTTCATCCACAGGCTAAATCCGGTTATCCATAGCCCTCATGGCACTCCAACCACAGGGTTTAATTTTCTTCTACATGGCGAATCCAGAGGGATGTAGAACGTTATCCACAGATTGGTGCGTGCATAAGAATAAACATAAAAACAAAGCTTTTTTAAATTTCTTCTCTCTAGTTTCTGTTATCAGCCACTCATCCACAGCCTGGTCAAAATTTGCGCAAAAGGTTTCTTTAGAGGGGGTGAAGTCCCTATACTTGTCCGCTTACCTTCTCTATTCGCAAAAACAGGCACGAGGTGCGTGGTGGATTTCCCTTCCCGTTTTGAAGTGATCGTCATCGGCGGCGGCCATGCCGGTACCGAGGCTGCGCTTGCGTCTGCACGCATGGGTGTGAAAACCCTGCTGCTGACCCATAACGTGGAAACCCTCGGTCACATGAGCTGCAACCCGGCCATCGGTGGCATCGGTAAAAGCCATCTGGTCAAAGAGATCGATGCGCTCGGCGGTGCCATGGCACTGGCCACTGACAAGAGCGGCATCCAGTTTCGCGTGTTGAACAACCGCAAGGGCCCGGCTGTTCGCGCCACCCGTGCACAGGCCGACCGCGCCATCTACAAGGCCGTGGTTCGCGAAATCCTGGAAAACCAGCCAAATCTGTGGATATTCCAGCAGTCCTGTGACGACCTGATCGTCGAGCAAGACCAGGTCAAAGGCGTGGTTACGCAAATGGGGCTGCGGTTCTTCGCCGATTCGGTGGTGCTCACGACCGGCACTTTCCTGGGTGGCCTTATCCACATCGGCCTGCAGAACCATTCCGGCGGCCGCGCTGGCGATCCACCGTCGATTGCCCTGGCCCACCGCATGCGTGAATTACCGCTGCGCGTCGGTCGTCTGAAAACCGGTACACCTCCGCGTATCGACGGTCGTTCGGTGGACTTTTCGGTGATGACCGAGCAGCCGGGCGACACACCAATCCCGGTCATGTCGTTCATGGGCAACGCCGCGATGCACCCGCGTCAGGTCAGCTGCTGGATTACCCACACCAATGCGCGTACCCACGAAATCATCGCTTCGAACCTCGACCGTTCGCCGATGTACTCGGGCGTCATCGAAGGTGTCGGCCCGCGTTACTGCCCGTCGATCGAGGACAAGATCCATCGCTTTGCCGACAAGGAAAGCCATCAGGTGTTCATCGAGCCGGAAGGCCTTACCACCCATGAGCTGTACCCCAACGGCATTTCCACTTCGCTGCCGTTTGACGTGCAACTGGAGCTGGTGCGCTCGATTCGCGGTATGGAAAATGCGCACATCGTGCGCCCGGGCTATGCCATCGAATACGACTACTTCGATCCGCGTGACCTCAAGTACAGCCTCGAGACCAAGGTCATCGGTGGCCTGTTCTTCGCTGGCCAGATCAACGGCACTACCGGTTACGAAGAAGCCGGCGCCCAAGGCCTGCTGGCCGGTACCAACGCCGCACTGCGCGCGCAGGGCCGCGAAAGCTGGTGCCCGCGCCGTGACGAGGCGTACATCGGAGTGCTGGTCGACGACCTGATTACCCTGGGTACCCAGGAGCCGTACCGCATGTTCACTTCGCGGGCCGAATACCGGTTGATCCTGCGCGAAGACAACGCCGACCTGCGCCTGACCGAGAAAGGTCGTGAGCTGGGTCTGATCGACGACCAGCGCTGGGCCGCGTTCTGCGCCAAGCGTGACGGCATCGAGCGTGAGGAACAGCGCTTGAAATCGACCTGGGTACGCCCGAATACACCGCAGGGCCAGGCCGTTGTGGATAAGTTCGGTACCCCGCTGAGTCACGAATACAGCCTGCTCAACCTGCTGGCGCGACCGGAAGTGGACTACGCCGGGCTGATCGAAGCGACCGGCGGCGAACAGATCGATCCACAGGTTGCCGAACAGGTCGAAATCAAGACCAAGTACGCTGGCTACATCGATCGCCAGCAGGACGAGATCGCTCGCCTGCGTGCCAGTGAAGACACCTGCCTGCCTGTGGATATCGACTACACCTCGATTTCCGGCCTGTCCAAGGAAATCCAGGGCAAGCTCGGCCAGACTCGCCCGCAGACGCTGGGCCAGGCTTCGCGGATCCCTGGCGTGACACCAGCGGCAATTTCCCTGTTGTTGATACATCTGAAAAAACGCGGCGCTGGCCGCGAATTGGAGCAAAGCGCTTGAGTTCCCTGGTCACCCCGCAACACGCTGAAGAGTTGTCCACAGGTGCACGCCAGCTCGGTGTCGAGCTGAGCGCCGAGCAGCACGAACGGCTGCTTGGCTACCTGGCCCTGTTGATCAAATGGAACAAAGCCTACAACCTGACGGCCGTGCGCGACCCGAACGAGATGGTTTCGCGCCATCTGCTGGACAGCCTCAGCGTAATGGGTTTTATCCACAGCGATCGCGATAGCTGGCTTGATGTCGGCAGCGGCGGTGGCATGCCCGGGATTCCATTGGCTATCCTGCATCCGCACAAACGCGTAACCGTGCTGGACGCCAACGGCAAGAAAACCCGCTTCCTCACCCAGGTGAAGATGGAGCTGAAACTGGACAACCTCACGGTTATCCACAGCCGGGTCGAGGCCTTCCAGCCAGCACAGCCGTTCAGCGGCATCATCTCTCGCGCCTTCAGCAGCATGGAGAACTTCACCAACTGGACCCGCCACTTGGGCGACACCGGGACGCAATGGCTTGCAATGAAGGGGCTGCATCCTGCCGATGAACTGGTAGCATTGCCCGCAGACTTCACAGTGGAAAGCGAGCAGGCCCTGACCGTTCCAGGTTGCCAGGGCCAGCGCCATCTGCTGATACTGCGCCGCAAGGCATGACTGGGAACACACGCAACAATGGCTAAGGTATTCGCAATTGCGAACCAGAAAGGTGGAGTGGGTAAAACCACCACCTGTATCAATCTCGCCGCATCGCTGGCTGCGACCAAGCGTCGTGTGCTGCTGATCGACCTCGATCCGCAGGGCAACGCCACCATGGGCAGCGGTGTGGACAAACACGAACTCGAACACTCGGTCTACGACCTGCTGATCGGGGAATGCGACCTTGCCCAGGCCATGCACTACTCCGAGCATGGTGGCTTCCAGTTGCTGCCGGCCAACCGCGACCTGACTGCCGCGGAAGTGGTGCTGCTGGAAATGCAGGTCAAGGAGAGCCGCCTGCGCAACGCCCTGGCGCCGATCCGCGAGAATTACGACTTCATCCTCATCGATTGCCCACCGTCGCTGTCGATGCTGACGCTCAATGCCCTGGTCGCCTCCGATGGTGTGATCATCCCGATGCAGTGCGAGTATTACGCACTGGAAGGTCTCAGCGACCTTGTGGATAACATCAAGCGCATTGCCGCCCGTCTGAACCCGGAGCTGAAGATCGAAGGGCTGCTGCGCACCATGTACGACCCGCGTCTTAGCCTGAACAACGATGTATCGGCGCAGCTCAAGGAGCACTTCGGCGAGCAGCTTTACGATACCGTCATTCCGCGCAACATCCGCTTGGCCGAGGCACCGAGCTTTGGCATGCCGGCGCTGGCCTACGACAAGCAATCGCGTGGCGCACTGGCCTATCTGGCCCTGGCCGGGGAACTGGTTCGCCGTCAACGCCGTCAATCACGCACTGCACAAACAACTTAAGGAATCCGCATGGCCGTTAAGAAACGGGGTCTCGGACGTGGGTTGGATGCACTGCTCAGTGGTCCTTCCGTCAGCGCGCTCGAAGAGCAGGCTGTCAAGATCGACCAGAAAGAACTGCAACACCTGCCGGTCGAGTTGATCCAGCGCGGTAAATACCAGCCGCGCCGTGACATGGATCCGCAGGCGCTGGAAGAACTGGCGCACTCGATTCGCACGCACGGTGTGATGCAGCCGATCGTGGTGCGCCCGATCGATGGCAACCGCTACGAGATCATTGCCGGTGAGCGCCGCTGGAGGGCCACGCAGCAGGCTGGCCTGGACACCGTCCCGGCGATGGTGCGGGAAGTGCCTGATGAAGCGGCCATCGCCATGGCCCTCATCGAGAACATCCAGCGAGAGGACCTTAACCCGTTGGAAGAGGCCCTGGCCCTGCAGCGCCTGCAACAGGAGTTCGAACTGACCCAGCA
Source organism: Pseudomonas sp. p106 (assembly GCF_003936645.1). Lineage (NCBI taxonomy): Bacteria > Pseudomonadati > Pseudomonadota > Gammaproteobacteria > Pseudomonadales > Pseudomonadaceae > Pseudomonas > Pseudomonas sp. p106. The sequence continues at coordinate 148,382 of NZ_RHQR01000011.1, read as the reverse complement.
GCAGGTAGCCGATGCCGTGGGCAAGTCGCGGGTTACCGTGGCCAATCTGCTGCGCCTGATCTCGCTGCCTGAAGCGATCAAGACCATGCTTGCCCATGGTGATCTGGAGATGGGCCACGCACGTGCTTTGCTCGGTCTTGAAGAAGATCGCCAGGAAGAAGGGGCGCGTCATGTTGTCGCACGTGGGCTGACTGTGCGCCAAACCGAGGCACTGGTGCGCCAGTGGCTCAGTGGCAAACCTGACCCGGTAGAACCGAGCAAACCTGATCCGGATATCGAGCGCCTTGAACAGCGGCTCGCAGAGCGCCTGGGCTCCGCGGTGCAGATTCGTCACGGAAACAAGGGAAAAGGCCAGCTGGTTATTCGCTATAACTCGCTCGACGAGTTGCAGGGCGTCCTTGCTCACATCCGCTGAAACAATTCCAGTTGTAGCGCGCAGTCGGAAATCACTACCCAAGAGTTGAATAGGGGTTAATCCACCCCTATACTCTGCGCGCATTTTGTCGGCACAATTTATGCCAAGTCGTTACTGACTTGTTGGTCGACTTCTGAGGAGCAGTTGTGATGGAAATCCGCACGCCAAACCGCCTGCCTTTCCATCGCTGGGCGGTTTTTCCGGTACTGCTGGCTCAATTTGTCGTGCTGCTGCTGGCAACATTGGTGTTGTGGCAGTGGAAAGGGGCAGTCAGTGGATATTCAGGTCTCTGCGGAGGTTTGATTGCCTGGCTGCCGAATATGTATTTCGCCTGGAAGGCTTTTCGCTTTAGCGGAGCCCGGGCGGCGCAGGCCATCGTCAAGTCGTTTTACGCAGGCGAGGCCGGCAAGATGATTTTGACGGCAGTGCTGTTCGCACTGACCTTCGCAGGAGTGAAGCCACTGGCGCCGTTAGCAGTCTTCGGCGTCTTCGTGTTGACCCTTTTGGTCAGCTGGTTTGCGCCCCTGCTGATGAATAAAAGACTTTCGAGACCTTAGGGCGTTTGAGGCAACCATGGCAGCAGAAACCGCTTCGGGCTATATCCAGCACCACTTGCAGAACCTGACCTACGGTCAACTACCAGACGGCAGCTGGGGCTTCGCCCATTCGGCTGCAGAAGCCAAGGCAATGGGCTTCTGGGCGTTCCACCTGGACACCCTGGGTTGGTCCGTCGCGCTGGGTCTGATCTTCCTGTTCATCTTCCGCATGGCGGCGAAGAAGGCGACCTCCGGCCAGCCTGGCGGTCTGCAGAACTTCGTCGAAGTGATGGTCGATTTCGTCAACGGCAGCGTGAAGGACTCCTTCCACGGCCGTAGCCCGGTGATTGCGCCGCTGGCACTGACCATCTTCGTCTGGGTATTCCTGATGAACGCCGTCGACCTGGTACCGGTCGACTGGATTCCTCAGCTGGCCATCCTAATTTCCGGTGATCCGCACATTCCGTTCCGCGCCGTGTCGACCACCGACCCGAACGCGACGCTGGCAATGGCCTTCTGCGTGTTCGCCCTGATCATCTTCTACAGCATCAAGGTCAAGGGCCTGGGCGGCTTCATCGGTGAGCTGACCCTGCACCCGTTCGGCAGCAAGAACATCTTCGTGCAGATCCTGCTGATTCCGGTCAACTTCCTGCTCGAGTTCGTCACCCTGATCGCCAAGCCGATCTCGCTGGCGCTGCGACTGTTCGGCAACATGTACGCCGGCGAGCTGGTGTTCATCCTGATCGCCGTGATGTTCGGCTCCGGCCTTCTGTGGCTGAGCGGCCTGGGTGTGGTGCTGCAGTGGGCGTGGGCTGTGTTCCACATCCTGATCATCACCCTGCAAGCTTTCATCTTCATGATGCTTACCATCGTCTACCTGTCGATGGCTCACGAAGATAACCATTAAGACCGCCTGGCGTGTCTGATAGCCTTCCCCGCTCGTTTGGGGGGAGGGCTTTAAAAGTCCGCAAGGGCAGCTGTTCCAAACGATTTGTTTTACCGCTTCAAACTAAAAACCTAACCAATACGACGTAAAAGTCGGGAGGAAAGATGGAAACTGTAGTTGGTCTGACCGCTATCGCTGTTGCTCTGCTGATCGGCCTGGGTGCTCTGGGTACCGCCATTGGTTTCGGCCTGCTGGGCGGCAAATTCCTGGAAGGCGCTGCTCGTCAGCCTGAGATGGTTCCGATGCTGCAGGTCAAAATGTTCATCGTTGCCGGTCTGCTCGACGCCGTAACCATGATCGGTGTTGGTATCGCTCTGTTCTTCACCTTCGCGAATCCGTTCGTTGGTCAGATCGCCGGCTAATCACTCGTATTCACGAGTTGATGGCTGTATGAATTAAGACCGAGCGAGGTGTTGGCGTGAACATTAATGCAACCCTGATTGGCCAATCCGTTGCTTTTCTGATTTTTGTACTCTTCTGCATGAAGTATGTATGGCCTCCGGTCATCACTGCTCTGCAAGAGCGCCAAAAGAAGATTGCTGACGGCTTGGACGCTGCCAACCGCGCAGCTCGCGACCTGGAGCTGGCCCAAGAGAAAGCGGGTCAGCAACTGCGTGAAGCTAAAGCACAGGCAGCCGAAATCATTGAGCAAAGCAAGAAACGCGCTGCTCAGCTTGTCGAGGAAGCCCGTGAACAGGCCCGCGTCGAAGCTGACCGTGTGAAGGCTCAGGCTCTGGCCGAGATCGAACAGGAACTGAACAGTGCCAAAGACGCCCTGCGTACCCAAGTGGGTGCCCTGGCCGTTGGTGGTGCTGAAAAGATCCTTGGCGCCACAATCGATCAAAACGCGCATGCGGAGCTGGTTAACAAACTGGCCGCTGAAATTTAAGCGAGGGCGATCATGGCAGAACTGACCACGTTGGCCCGACCTTACGCTAAGGCTGCCTTCGAGCATGCCCAGGCCCATCAGCAACTGGCCAATTGGTCAGCCATGCTCGGCCTGGCTGCTGCGGTGTCGCAAGACGACACCATGCAGCGCCTGCTCAAGGCCCCGCGACTGACGAGCGCAGAAAAGGCCGCCACGTTCATTGACGTGTGCGGTGACAAGTTCAATGCACAGGCACAGAATTTCATTCATGTTGCCGCGGAAAACGACCGTCTCCTGCTTCTGCCGGAGATTGCCGCTCTGTTCGACCTGTACAAGGCCGAGCAAGAGAAATCCGTGGACGTGGAAGTCACCAGTGCCTTCGCGTTGAACCAAGAACAGCAAGACAAACTCGCCAAGGTTCTCAGTGCACGGTTAGGCCAGGAAGTGCGCCTGCACGCGTCGGAGGATGCCAGCCTGATTGGCGGCGTCGTCATCCGCGCTGGTGACCTGGTAATCGATGGCTCTGTTCGCGGCAAAATCGCGAAACTGGCCGAAGCATTGAAATCTTGAGTTTGAAGGGGCAGCAGAGCAATGCAGCAACTCAATCCTTCCGAAATTAGTGAAATCATCAAGGGCCGCATCGACAACCTCGATGTGAGCTCCCAAGCCCGTAACGAAGGTACCGTCGTTTCGGTTTCCGACGGTATCGTGCGGATACACGGTCTGGCCGACGTCATGTACGGCGAAATGATCGAGTTCCCTGGCGGCGTCTACGGCATGGCCCTGAACCTGGAGCAAGACTCCGTAGGTGCAGTGATCCTGGGTGCCTATGACACCCTCGCCGAAGGCATGAGCGCCAAGTGCACCGGCCGCATCCTGGAAGTTCCGGTTGGTAAGGAACTGCTGGGCCGCGTAGTCGACGCACTGGGCAACCCGATCGATGGCAAAGGTCCTCTGGGCAACACCGAGACCGACGCGGTCGAGAAAGTTGCTCCAGGCGTGATCTGGCGTAAGTCGGTAGACCAGCCTGTACAGACTGGCTACAAGTCCGTCGACGCCATGATCCCGGTCGGCCGTGGCCAGCGTGAGCTGATCATCGGTGACCGTCAGATCGGCAAGACCGCCATGGCCATCGACGCCATCATCAACCAGAAAGACTCCGGTATTTTCTGCGTTTATGTTGCTGTCGGCCAGAAGCGTTCCACCGTTGCCAACATCGTTCGCAAGCTGGAAGAAAACGGCGCCCTGGCCAACACCATCGTGGTGGTTGCCAGTGCTTCGGAATCCGCCGCACTGCAATTCCTGGCGCCATACGCCGGTTGCACCATGGGCGAGTTCTTCCGTGACCGCGGCGAAGACGCACTGATCGTTTACGATGACCTGTCCAAGCAGGCCGTTGCCTACCGTCAGATCTCCCTGCTGCTGCGCCGTCCACCAGGACGTGAAGCGTACCCAGGCGACGTGTTCTATCTCCACTCCCGTCTGCTGGAGCGTGCATCGCGCGTTTCGGAAGAGTACGTCGAGAAGTTCACCAACGGTGCTGTAACTGGCAAAACCGGTTCCCTGACTGCGCTGCCGATCATCGAAACTCAGGCTGGCGACGTTTCCGCGTTCGTTCCGACCAACGTGATTTCCATCACCGACGGTCAGATCTTCCTGGAATCGGCCATGTTCAACTCGGGCATCCGTCCTGCAGTGAACGCCGGTGTTTCGGTATCCCGCGTAGGTGGTGCTGCTCAGACCAAGATCATCAAGAAGCTGTCCGGTGGTATTCGTACCGCTCTGGCTCAGTACCGTGAACTGGCTGCATTCGCCCAGTTCGCCTCCGATCTGGACGAAGCGACCCGCAAGCAGCTGGAGCATGGTCAGCGCGTTACCGAGCTGATGAAGCAGAAGCAGTACGCGCCAATGTCCATCGCGGACATGGCCCTGTCGCTGTACGCCGCTGAGCGTGGTTTCCTGACTGACGTAGAAGTCTCCAAGATCGGCAGCTTCGAGCAAGCACTGATCGCCTTCTTCAACCGTGATCACGCTGAACTGATGGCGAAGATCAATGTGAAGGGTGACTTCAACGACGAAATCGACGCAGGCCTGAAAGCCGGTATCGAGAAGTTCAAGGCCACCCAGACCTGGTAAGCCGCAGCGGGGGCTCAGGCCCCCGCTTGCTAACCTGATAGGTGATACATGGCAGGCGCAAAAGAGATTCGCAGTAAGATTGCGAGCATCAAAAGCACGCAAAAAATTACCAGCGCCATGGAGAAAGTGGCGGTCAGCAAGATGCGCAAGGCACAAATGCGCATGGCTGCTAGCCGTCCTTACGCGGAGCGTATCCGCCAGGTGATCGGTCATCTGGCCAACGCCAACCCGGAATACCGCCACCCCTTCATGATCGAGCGCCCTGTAAAGCGTGCCGGTTATATTGTGGTGAGCAGTGACCGTGGTCTGTGCGGTGGCTTGAATACCAACCTGTTCAAGGCCCTGGTCAAGGACATGAACGCGAACCGCGAACAGGGCGTGGAAATCGACCTGTGCGTGATCGGCAGCAAGGGTGCGACTTTCTTCCGCATCTTTGGCGGCAACGTCGTAGCCGCGATCAGCCACTTGGGCGAAGAGCCATCGATCAACGATCTGATCGGCTCCGTCAAAGTGATGCTGGACGCCTACCTGGACGGCCGTATCGATCGCCTCTGCGTGGTTTCGAACAAGTTCATCAATACCATGACCCAGAAGCCGACGGTCGAGCAATTGGTACCGTTGGTGGCAACCCCGGATCAGGAACTCAAGCACCACTGGGATTACCTGTACGAACCCGACGCAAAAGAGCTGCTGGACGGCTTGATGGTGCGTTACGTGGAGTCGCAGGTATACCAGGCGGTGGTCGAGAACAACGCTGCTGAACAAGCGGCCCGGATGATCGCGATGAAGAACGCCACAGACAACGCCGGTGATTTGATCAAAGAGCTCCAGTTGATCTACAACAAGGCGCGTCAGGCTGCGATCACCCAGGAGATCTCGGAAATCGTCGGCGGCGCTGCCGCGGTTTAACGGTTCACATATTCAGAGGATCCAGCTATGAGTAGCGGACGTATCGTTCAAATCATCGGCGCCGTCATCGACGTGGAATTCCCACGTGACGTCGTGCCGAGTGTATACAACGCGCTGAAAGTACAAGGCGCGGAAACCACCCTGGAAGTTCAGCAGCAGCTGGGCGACGGCGTGGTTCGTACCATTGCGATGGGCTCGACCGAAGGCCTGAAGCGCGGTCTGGATGTCGTCGACACCGGTGCTGCCATTTCCGTTCCTGTTGGTAAGGCCACCCTGGGCCGTATCATGGACGTACTGGGCAACCCGATCGACGAAGCCGGCCCGATCGGCGAAGAAGAGCGTCGCGGTATCCACCAGCCAGCGCCTTCGTTCGCTGACCAGGCAGGCGGCAACGACCTGCTGGAAACCGGCATCAAGGTTATCGACCTGGTTTGCCCGTTCGCCAAGGGTGGTAAGGTTGGTCTGTTCGGTGGTGCCGGTGTCGGCAAGACCGTAAACATGATGGAACTGATCCGTAACATCGCCATGGAACACAGCGGTTACTCCGTGTTCGCTGGTGTGGGTGAGCGTACTCGTGAGGGTAACGACTTCTACCACGAGATGAAGGACTCCAACGTTCTCGACAAAGTAGCCTTGGTCTACGGTCAGATGAACGAGCCACCAGGAAACCGTCTGCGCGTAGCGCTGACCGGCCTGACCATGGCTGAGAAGTTCCGTGACGAAGGTAACGACGTTCTGCTGTTCGTCGACAACATCTATCGTTACACCCTGGCCGGTACCGAAGTATCCGCACTGCTGGGCCGTATGCCTTCGGCAGTAGGTTACCAGCCGACCCTGGCTGAAGAGATGGGCGTTCTGCAAGAGCGCATCACCTCCACCAAGGAAGGTTCGATCACCTCCGTCCAGGCCGTATACGTACCAGCGGACGACTTGACCGACCCGTCGCCAGCGACCACCTTCGCCCACCTGGACGCCACCGTCGTTCTGTCCCGTGACATCGCCTCCCTGGGTATCTACCCAGCGGTCGACCCACTGGACTCGACTTCGCGTCAGCTGGACCCGAACGTGATCGGCAATGAGCACTACGACACTGCTCGTGGCGTTCAGTATGTTCTGCAGCGCTACAAAGAGCTGAAGGACATTATTGCGATCCTGGGTATGGACGAACTGTCCGAGACCGACAAGCAACTGGTAGCCCGCGCTCGTAAGATCCAGCGCTTCCTGTCGCAGCCGTTCTTCGTGGCCGAAGTTTTCACCGGTTCGCCAGGTAAGTACGTTTCCCTGAAAGACACCATCGCTGGCTTCAGCGGCATCCTCAAAGGTGACTACGACCACCTGCCAGAACAAGCGTTCTACATGGTCGGCAGCATCGACGAAGCGATCGAGAAAGCCAAGAAACTGTAATTCCTGCGCCCCGCAAGGGGCGCTATCAGGTTGAGGCAAGCAGATGGCTATGACAGTCCATTGCGATATCGTCAGCGCGGAAGGAGAGATTTTCTCCGGTCTGGTCGAGATGGTGGTTGCGCACGGTAACCTGGGTGATCTTGGTATCGCTCCAGGCCACGCGCCTCTGATCACCAATCTGAAGCCAGGTCCGATCACGCTGACCAAGCAGGGTGGCGCCCAAGAGGTGTATTACATCTCTGGTGGTTTCCTCGAGGTTCAGCCGAACATGGTCAAGGTGCTTGCCGATACCGTGCAACGTGCTACAGACCTGGATGAAGCTCAGGCTCAGGAAGCCCTCAAGGCTGCCGAGAACGCCCTGAGTTTGAAAGGCGCGGACTTCGATTACGGCGCCGCCGCCGCACGTCTGGCCGAGGCCGCAGCTCAGCTGCGTACCGTCCAGCAAATGCGCAAAGGCAAGTAATCGGCCCCGGCTGATCACTGCTGTTGCGATTGAGTAAAAGGGTAGCCTCGGCTACCCTTTTTCTTTTTCCGAATTCCCCCTCGGTCATTTCTCTGACCGCCCAGGATTGGTAGCCAGTCAATGTCACTCGATATCGTTATTCTCGCCGCCGGCCAAGGTACCCGCATGCGCTCGGCGCTGCCCAAGGTGCTGCACCCGGTGGCCGGCAATTCCATGCTCGGTCATGTTATCCACAGCGCACGGCAGCTTCAGCCTCAAGGCATTCACGTAGTGATTGGCCATGGTGCGGAGCAGGTGCGTGAGCGCCTGGCAGCCGACGACCTGAATTTCGTTATGCAGGACAAGCAACTGGGTACCGGGCATGCCGTTGCCCAAGCGCTGCCGGCGATCACTGCCGACACGGTGCTGGTGCTGTATGGCGACGTACCGCTGATTGAAGTGGAAACCCTGCAACGCCTGCTGGCCAAGGCCACCGACCAGCAGCTGGGCCTGCTCACCGTTAACCTGCAAGACCCGACCGGCTACGGGCGCATTGTGCGTGATGCCCAAGGCAAGGTGACTGCGATCGTCGAGCACAAGGACGCCAGCGATGTGCAGAAAGCGATCAAGGAAGGCAATACCGGCATCCTGGCCCTGCCAGCCGCTCGCCTTGCCGACTGGATGGGGCGTTTGTCGAACAACAACGCCCAAGGTGAGTATTACCTGACCGACGTCATCGCCATGGCAGTGGCTGATGGCCTGGTGGTGGCTACCGAACAACCGCACGACCCGATGGAAGTGCAGGGTGCCAATGACCGGCGCCAGCTATCCGAACTCGAGCGCCACTATCAACTGCGCGAAGGCCGACGATTGATGGCACAGGGTGTGACCCTGCGTGACCCGGCTCGCTTCGACGTGCGTGGTGAAGTGACCGTTGGTCGCGATGTGCTGATCGATATCAACGTCATCCTCGAAGGCAAGGTCGTGATCGAGGACGACGTTCAGATTGGGCCTAACTGCGTGATCAAGGACAGCACCCTGCGCAAAGGCGTGGTGGTCAAGGCCAACAGCCATATTGAAGGCGCCGTGATGGGCGAGGGTAGCGATGCCGGCCCGTTCGCGCGCCTGCGCCCGGGCAGCGTGCTGGATGCCAAGGCCCATGTGGGTAACTTTGTCGAACTGAAGAATGCCCACCTGGGTGAAGGCGCCAAAGCGGGTCACTTGAGCTACCTGGGTGATGCCGAGATCGGGGCACGCACCAATATTGGTGCTGGCACCATCACGTGCAACTACGATGGCGCCAACAAGTTCAAGACTGTGATGGGCGAGGATGTGTTCATCGGTTCGAACAACTCGTTGGTGGCGCCTGTGGATATCAAGGCAGGGGCCACGACTGCGGCGGGTTCGACGATTACCCAGACTGTCGAGGCTGGGCAACTTGCCGTGGGACGTGCGCGTCAACGCAACATCGAGGGCTGGAAGCGGCCGGAGAAGATCAAGAAGGGCTGATTATCCACAGCCCGTTCGATCGAAAGCCGACTTGTGTGAATAAGTCGGCTTTTTTATTGGCTGTAAAGGCATCGGAAGGGCAAGCCGCTGCACCGCGATCGGTGGCATTTATTTATCCACAGGCCGGTGATTTTTCAGATCGACAGCCTTGACGAAATCTCTCTCATAGGTTTTGATTGCAATCATTATCTTTCGAATCGAAACTTAAGCGCCCATGTCGAAACGAAATACCCCCCAACGCCGTCACAACATCCTGGCCATGCTCAGCGAGCAAGGTGAGGTCAGTGTGGACGCGTTGGCCAAGCGCTTTGAAACGTCGGAAGTCACCATACGCAAGGACCTCGCGGCCCTAGAGGCCAATGGCTTGCTGCTGCGTCGCTACGGCGGCGCGGTACCGGTTCCGCAGGAGATGCTTGGGGAAACCGCACAGCCAGTGTCTGCCTACAAGAAAGCCATCGCCCGCGCTGCTGTCGGCCGTATCCGTGAACACGCGCGGATCATCATCGACAGTGGCAGCACTACTGCCGCGATGATCCCTGAGCTCGGCCGCCAGCCAGGCCTGGTGGTGATGACCAACTCTTTGAACGTGGCCCGCGCCATTAGCGAGCTTGAGCATGAACCGGTACTGCTGATGACCGGCGGCACCTGGGACCCGCACTCCGAGTCGTTCCAGGGCCAGGTCGCCGAGCAGGTACTGCGCTCATACGATTTCGACCAGTTGTTCATCGGCGCAGATGGCATCGACCTCAACCGCGGCACCACGACTTTCAATGAGCTGCTGGGCCTGAGCCGAGTCATGGCCGAAGTGGCCCGCGAGGTGATCGTGATGGTCGAATCCGACAAGGTCGGGCGCAAGATCCCCAATCTTGAACTGCCTTGGGGCAGTGTCAGCACCCTCATTACAGACGAACGCCTGCCAGCAGCGGCACGCGAACAGATTCAAGCCCGCGGCGTCAACCTGATCTGCGCCGCGATCAGCCAGGAGAAATAATCATGTGTGGAATCGTTGGCGCCGTAGCTGAACGCAACATCACCGCCATTCTCATCGAAGGCCTCAAGCGGCTCGAGTACCGCGGCTACGACAGCGCCGGCCTTGCCGTTTATACCCAGCAAGGTGAACTGCAGCGCCGGCGCCGCATCGGCAAGGTCGCTGAACTGGACGCTGCCAACGCTGCCGACCCGCTGATCGGCCAGTTGGGCATTGCCCACACCCGTTGGGCTACCCACGGCGCACCGACCGAGGGCAATGCGCACCCGCATTTCTCGGGTGAAGAAGTGGCAGTGGTACACAACGGCATCATTGAAAACCATGAAGAGCTGCGCGAAGAGCTCAAAGGCCTTGGCTATGTGTTCGTTTCGCAAACCGATACCGAGGTTATCGTCCACCTGATCCACCATACCCTCAAGACCATCCCGGACCTGGCGGACGCACTGAAGTCAGCGGTCAAGCGCCTGCACGGTGCCTATGGCCTGGCGCTGATCAGCGTGAAACAACCCGATCGTCTGGTTGCCGCGCGCAGTGGCAGCCCGTTGGTGATTGGCCTTGGCCATGGTGAGAATTTCCTGGCTTCCGACCAGTTGGCGCTGCGCCAGGTCACTGACCGCTTCATGTACCTGGAGGAGGGCGACATCGCTGAGATCCGCCGTGACCAGGTGAAGGTCTGGGATCAGGCCGGCAACGCGGTCCAGCGCGAAACCGTGCAGTATCACGAAGGCGCCGAAGCCGCTGACAAGGGCGCATACCGCCACTTCATGCTCAAGGAGATTCACGAGCAGCCGACCGTGGTTCAGCGCACTCTGGAAGGCCGCCTGGGCAAGGACCATGTGCTGGTCCAGGCCTTTGGCCCACAGGCTGCTGAACTGTTCGCCAAGGTGCGCAACGTGCAGATCGTGGCCTGTGGTACCAGCTACCACGCCGGCATGGTTGCCCGTTACTGGCTGGAAAGCTTGGCCGGCATCCCTTGCCAGGTCGAAGTCGCCAGTGAGTTCCGCTACCGCAAGGTGGTGGTCCAGCCGGATACCCTGTTCGTTTCGATTTCCCAGTCTGGCGAAACAGCCGACACCCTCGCTGCCCTGCGCAATGCCAAGGAACTGGGCTTCCTCGGCAGCCTGGCCATCTGCAACGTGGGTATCAGCTCGCTGGTACGCGAATCCGACCTGACCCTGCTGACACTGGCCGGCCCGGAAATCGGCGTGGCGTCGACCAAGGCGTTCACTACCCAGCTGGTATCGCTGATGCTGCTGACCCTGGCCCTGGGCCAGGTGCGTGGCACCCTCGAGGCTGGTGTGGAAGCGGAGCTGGTCGAAGAGCTGCGTCGCCTGCCGGCACGCCTGGGCGAAGCCCTGGCCATGGACCACACCGTCGAAAAGATCGCCGAGCTGTTCGCCGACAAGCACCACACCCTGTTCCTGGGCCGTGGTGCGCAGTACCCGGTTGCGATGGAGGGTGCGCTCAAGCTCAAAGAGATTTCCTACATCCACGCCGAAGCGTACCCGGCGGGTGAGCTCAAGCATGGCCCGCTGGCGCTTGTGGATAACGACATGCCGGTGGTAACGGTAGCGCCGAACAACGAGCTGCTGGAGAAGCTCAAGTCGAACCTGCAGGAAGTCCGCGCCCGGGGTGGTGAGCTGGTGGTGTTCGCCGATGAGCACGCCGGTATGAGCAACGGCGAAGGTACCCATGTAATCAAGGTACCGCACATCGCTGACGCGCTGGCACCGATCCTGTACACCATTCCACTACAGTTGCTGTCGTACTACGTGGCGGTGCTCAAGGGCACTGATGTTGACCAGCCGCGTAACTTGGCTAAGTCGGTGACGGTGGAATAAGCGCGGCAGCGTTCGACCCTATTTGTTTTTGATTAATAAAGGTAGTCACAAAACAATAAAGGTTGTCACAACGTAATAAAGGTTGTCACAAGGCTGGCCCCGACCGCACATCAGGCCGGAGCCAGGCCTTGGAGATTTGGGTGACAATCCTCTACGCACCGCTGTGACTATTGTCCTGGCTGAGCCCGCTCGCTGGCGTGTCCTCTTTACACGACACACCAGCCTCGTTCCGTTCGAGTGGGTCGCCCAATCATGAGCGACTTGAACATGGCATCTGCGCCCGTAGCTCCGGTCAAGGCTGCCCACCGCCAGCTGATGACCCAATCAAAAATAGATAAAAAAATTAAATCAGGCCGTGGAAGTGGAGTGAGAGATTCCTATAAACCATGGATCAAGGTGTGGGAAATCAAATCAAAGGGTGTCTCCCATATGATTGCGGGAGTTAAGATTTTCCGCACTCATCACCTGCTGTCCAATGCGGAGCGAGATTACCTCACTGTACTTGAGCACGACGCCTCGATCATTGATATCCGAGAGCAGTACCCCCTGCTTACACAGGCTGAGACTCAAGCAATTGCCTCAAGCATAAATTGTCGTCACCCTGTATATCCTGGTACGCAGATACCTGTCGTTATGACGACGGACTTTCTCATCACCTTCTTGGATCCCTCTGGTGAAACGAGGTTAGCTGCTCGCTCAGTAAAATATAGAAAGGAATTTGAGCAGGCTGATCTTCATGTGCGGAATCGAATAGCTGAAAAGCTCGCTATTGAGGAAAAATACTGGTCAATGAGGGGCGTGGACTGGAAGCTGGTCCTGCACGAAAACCTCTCGAAGATTAGATTAGCGAACCTCAGAGTTCTCAGGACTTATGCCAATATCCATCCCTCGTTGCCGACTGAGAAAAATATAGGGAACTTACTTGAATACATCGCGGGGTCAAAGACGGATCAAATACCCTTAAAAGCTCTTTTGGAAAAGGCGTCACGTGATATCTATATTGACTATATGAGCGTGAAGCGGCTCTTCCATCACCTGCTATGGATCGGCCGTTTAGAGTCTGATCTTACCTCGAAAATAATAAGCTTGTCGCAGCCGTTGCACGTATGGCCGAGCCATCGGTCAGCGGCTTTGTCTCCGCCAACCGAGGTTTCTCATCATGCTTGATTTTCAAATTAACAGCATTGTTTCTCCCGGCGAAGAACCGAGCTTACTAAAAAAGGCAGTTAGGGTCTTAGGCATAAATAATGATACTGTTATCGTGATTGAGCTGAATATGAATCCAGGCAAGCCTTGGCAGATTGATAAGTCAGTTTTAATTGACGAAATTGATTCAGGGCGCGCGGTCTTAAGTCCAGAAATGGTTCCTTTACATCTGCTCAGAAGCGACGATGAAATTAATGAAAATGAAAAGGCGAGCCGAAATCGAAATTGGAGTCTTATAAGAAGTTTAGTAGAAGATCGCTCTGCCTTGGATATTCTTGGTCCTGATTTTGGGAAGCTTGTTGCGACGCATGCCATAGAGACAGGGGTAGAGCGTAAGCAGATATACCGGCTTCTATACCGCTATTGGAGTATGGGTCAGACACCTAACGCGTTTCTTTGGAACACAAGCGCTTGCGGCGGACGTGGGAAGAAAAAGGATCGGTCCTCAGGTATTATCCCCGGTCGGCCGCGTAAGTATCTTGGTGTCGTTGTCAATGATGGTGGTGCCATCCCGCTCGAACAGCGCCATCTCTCTCATATCCGTTTGGCTTACGGGCGAGTCGCTAGCGGCAAGTGTGGCACCCTGAAAGATGCACATAAGTGGATGTTAAACAAATTTTATAGAGCGACTCTCCCTGACGGATCGAAAGGAAATATTGTACGCGGCAGTTACCCGACTACTGCACAGCTTAGATATCACGGTAAATTATTTTTCGATGACCTGTATAAGCTCAAGGTGCGTGGCGGTTCTATCAGGTACAACAAAGACCATCGGGCTATCGTTGGCTCAGCATCCCAAGGCCTGATAGGCGCAACGCAGCGATATGAGATAGATTCCACCATCGCTGATGTCTATTTAGTGCATCGCGTTAATAGGCTGTGGCTCATTGGGCGTCCGATACTTTATGTAGTCGTCGATACCTACACCAGAATGATTGTAGGAATTCACGTGGGCCTTGAGGGGCCCAGCTGGAATGGGGCTAGACACGCGATATACAACGCTTGCACCTCAAAGGTTGAGTTTTGCAAACGATACAACGTAGACATTGAGGAAGCTGACTGGCCATGCTCGCATTTGCCAGTCGAAATTGTGGCTGACCGGGCTGAACTTCTAAGCGAGGCGGGGGCAACGCTCTCCCAAAGCTTGGGGCTTGGGGTGCAAATTTTGCCTCCTTTCAGGCCTGATTGGAAAGGGATCATCGAAAGCCGTTTCCGTCTGATCAATGAACACCTCGACTTGAAGTTCGTTCCAGGCGGAGTGGATGCTCGTAAAATGGAGCGCGGCGATAGGGACTACCAACTCGATGCCATTTTGGATATCGACGAGTTCACCGAAATGGTTATTGTAGGAGTCTTGGCTCACAATAAGAGCCTGCGGATACCACACCTTTTAAATCGCGAGATGATTGCCGGCGGAGTGGAAGCAACGCCTATAGCGATTTGGAATTGGTCGAAGGATAATAGCCCTATAAATTCAAAAGTAGTATCGCCGGCTGAGTTGAAAATCGCTCTATTGCCCTCTCAGCAGTGTCGTATAAGTCGAGGCGGTATTGTTTTCCAAGGCGTACAGTATACATGTCAAACAGCGTTACGCGAGGAGTGGTTGGAGCGCTCGCACAACCTGCGGACGAAATATGTTCGAGTATTCTATGATCCTAACTCTATTGAAAATTGTTGGATCAAGTCAGAAGCAGGTTTTGAGGCTTTAACTATTGTACCGCAGCAACGGCAGAAATATGGTGGACTCCGTATGGAGGAGGTTCTTGATATGATCCATGTCCTGAACCAAGTTTCGCCGGATGCCCGTTATGACAGTGATAATACTGCGGCGCTGGTAAGGGGGCGGCAAGAGGAAATCTTTGACCGGGCCAAATCCAAACGTGTCGCTCAGGGTGACCCGAAATCGAATGCAGATTTCAAGCGGGACAAACGTGCCAAGCGTGCTACCGAAGCTCAGACCGAGCGCGATTCCCATACCGCTGATCTGAATCAGCTACGCGTTGTGGATAACATACCTCCTGTGGCAGAAAATTCTAAGCTAGTCACCGGCAGGCCCAGTTCCGCGAGAAGCGCGGCGTTTCTGAAACTAGTCGTCAGCGAGGGAAGCGAGGCTGAGACATGAACGATTTGACGTTCTCCCCCGCAGAATACATTCCTACAGGCATGCCTCAGTACGATGGCAACCCGCTGATCGAATGCTTGCCTAGAATTCTGTCGGATGTAGATGTTGTCAGGCGCGTTGGGAACCTTCCGCCGAAGCCCGACGAGGCCGAACGAGCGTTGCCACCGAAGCTTCGCGGTCATGGGATCAACCGGCTGAAAGATGTTGTTGTTCCATTCGAAATTCACCTGCGCCTTGAAGACCTTTTCAGCCAGCTGATTCGCTACGGATATATGGGACGCAATCCGCTGTTGGCCTCATCTGTTAGGCATCGGCTGCCTTCCTCAGCGGAGGCCAAGGGCCACGGATTCATGTCCACCGCTGAGACGATGACGCTCATCGGCTTGAGTGGTATGGGTAAGACCACAGCGCTCAATTCCATCGCAAGGCTTTATCCGCAGGTGATCAGCCACAGCAGATATAAAGACGCCATTCTCATCGAAACCCAGGTCGTGTGGCTAAAGATTGAGTGCCCTCATGACGGCTCGTTGCGCGGTTTCTGTGCAGCATTCTTCTCAGCGTTGGATGCTGCGTTAGGAGTCGACAAATACTCGCGCAGGGGCGGTTCTGGCAACAGCATCAGCGTAATGCTCCAGCACATCAGTCAGCTGTGCAAAACCTTTTTCATTGGTGCTTTGATCATTGATGAAATGCAGCATCTTTGCTCCTCGCGGGGGGGACAGGATCGGGAAAAGTTGCTGAATTTCTTCGTAACTTTATCCAACGATGCAGGCGTTCCGCTGGTGTATGTAGGGACCAACGCAATGCTCCCGCTGTTTTCTGGTGTGCTGCGCAACGCCCGAAGAGCGGCGGGGATGGGACCCATCGCTTTTGACCGATTCAGCGAAGACGATCCGTTTTGGGAGCACTTGGTGTCCCAACTCTGGGCCTATGACTGGACGGCATCATGCGCCCCCCTGACGAAGGAGCTCTTGTCCAAGATCTATGATCTCGCCCAAGGCAATACTGATTTCCTAGCGAAACTGCTTATGCTTGCGCAGCGTCATGTAATTTGGGAGGGCCTCGACGCTATTACGCCAGCGGTGCTTCAGCAGGTGTATGACAATCAAATGAGGCTTCTACACAAGCCCATCGAGGCTCTACGAAGCGGTGATCCTCTTCAGATTGCTGACTTCGAGGACATGATGCCTACAAAAGACCAGATCGCCCAGATGATGAACTACGACTTGGCTCGCCGGGCCGACAGAGCTCATCTTTCGCTACTTACCCAGGCCGCGATCACTCCTCCACCTCAAGCCAAGGATAAATCGGCATCGAAGGCTACGGGTCGTACCGTGGTCCCGGTTGCTGACGGAGCATTAGCTAACGTGCATTTTTCGAAGGACGAAGACCTTCAGGCTCAGCTCGAACAGCGCGGCTGGGTGGATAGGGATTCCTCCTGGTGACATGAGGATCGGGAGCTCAAGGCAGTGGCTAACCTTCTGTTCTTCCCCCAGCCGTTCCCGGATGAGTCGCTCTACAGCCTGGCCGTGCGCTATCACAAGCTAGCGGCCAATCCAGGATACCGCGTGTCAAGCCACGAGCTCTTCGGTAGCTACTCGCGTACCTGTGGTTCCATTTTGCCATGCTGCTTAGGGGCTCTGTCTGAGCGTCTGGGAGGCGCCATTCCCGTAGGAGAGTTGATCAATCGCTTCACACTTTTACCGCTTTATTTGCCGTTTTTGAATGAACAGAAGGGCCGCGATGCCGTTGTTCTAATGGGAGGTAATCGGGGTACAGGACTCAAGATGGCCTTGGGCATAACAGCGTCGCGTTTCCTCCAACACGCCTCGTTTAGATATTGCGAGAGCTGCGTCGGACAGGACATGCTGGAGTGCGGCTTAGCCTACTGGCATCGTATTCATCAAGCTTCGGGCATTTGCGTCTGTCCGCGCCACAGCGAAGTGCTACAGGCGATGAGATTTCCCAAAGGGGCAGATTGGCGTTGCATGTTGCTACCGGGCGAATCAGGTGGAACGCCGGTTATGGACTGTGGAGAACACAGCGCGGCCATTGCGATTGCCCGTATGCAGCTATGGGGGCTCGACCACCCCGATGAGATCAAAGCGATCCAGGCTGGAAATTTTTTCAGGACCCGTTTGGACGAGATGAGTTTTATTAGGTCTGGTCGAATTAGAGAGGGAATGCTGAGAGAGTTCTTAACCAGGCGACTTCGGTGCAGTCCTAGCGCTGCCGAGTTTGAAGAAATGGTTCGGTCCTGTGACTGGGTTTTGCAGATCATACGGCGACGAGAGCGAATCGTGCAGCCCTTCAAGTTCTATTTCCTCTGCTGGCTCCTCGATCTGGAGCTGGAACACCTCAAGACCTACTGTCCAGAGGCCGATATATCCGCTGGTGTTATGGTCTGTCGTGATAGGCCGAATAACCTTACTGATGACAATGACCTCCAAGCCCGCCGGTTAGCCTTTGCAAACAGTGCTAACCCCAAATGTCATGACAAGCCGGGCTATCAGTGGTTGTACCGCCACGACAGGGAATGGTTGGTCAACTATGTTGCTGCAAACCCCTACCTCAGAGATCGAAAGATTCGAATCGACTGGCAATCCAGGGACTTCACCCTTGCGTCAGAGCTCGCTAAAGCTAGGGCGATCTTACTTTCTGTACACGGAAAGCCTCAGCAGGTCACCCGCGCTGCTCTATGCAGGCTTGTGGTAAACGCCCACGCTTTCCTTAAAATGCCGGAACATTTTCCGAGGAGCATAAGGTTGATGGCGGATTTGCTTGAGTCTACTCATGACCACCAGCTGCGTAAAATCCGGTGGGCAATCCGAGAATACTCTCTGACTGAACACTGTGCCATGAGTGTTCTCTACCGTTATGCCGGAATACGGATATCTCGCGTATCCGAAGATGAAATCCTCATGCAGATACGTGACGATATGGACTAGTTCTATTGGCTTCGTGCAAGAGTTTATTGAATATGGATTTTTTCTTCTCTCGCAGGAGGTCTTGCTCATCTTGGTTCGCTAGCAAATTTAAATAATTCTCAGCGGTGTGACATCCTAAAAATACATACATAGGAAATTTGTCACTGGTGGAGATACTGCTCGTGGTAAGTCTCGACGTAATCCCCATTTCTTTGTAAATCAGTTTGGAAATATCCAGCTCGGTGCGTTCGAATTCTCTAGTGCGATTAATCATGAGGCTTGCATATGCGATAAAGTCTGCCGTTCCATCATGTATCATCGGGCCGCGGTAGCCCAGAAGATCTGCGACAAATTTGGCGTACATATGACGGGTTGATCCGAATTCTCGCTTTTGACGTCTTGACCATTTGCCCTGCTTGCTGCACTTGGCTAGGTGACCAATCTCGTGCTTTTTCAGTGGCATTGAGCAGGCCGGACATGTTTCGATTAGAGTGCAAGCATGAGTACTGCAAACCTGTACGGAACCCAACACGTGCCTGCAATGAATATAGGGGCTTCCGCAGTTATTCAAGTCTTCGAGAACGCAATCTGGACAAACTTTCTGCCAAGTCTTTGGTGTGACGATTGCGGTCGCTCGATGACGACCAAGCGCAGCTATCATAGGATACAAAGTGTGGTCGTTTAGGACTAGTTCGGAAATTTTGTGGTCGTCTAGCAGTTTTGGGTAATAAAATTCTTGATGCGGCCGCCACTCTGCTTGCACGGTGCTTAAGGTTTTACTAATCCCGAAGCCAACACGAGGTATCGGTTTTATATAGAAATCTTCAGTTTTTAGAGATTTAATACCTAGAAGCTCATTGCCTCGCTTAAGCGCTGATGCGACATATTCTCCAGGTAATGGTGCGAAAATTCTCATTAATTGAAGTGCTTGTACACGTTGCTAGACGGGCGGTATGCCATTTTAGTTAGAAGTCACCGGTATCGCATCCACATTGGTGACCGTATTGGGCTATTGTGAAGGTGGAAGGGCGCCGGACGTGCTTGGGAATCAAAATGGCTAGTCTGGCAGCCAACGCACAAGAGGAGGTCGATGCAGTGAATCCTACAAGCACTCGCCCACCTGTTGAATCGCAGGCCTTTCCACCAACGTTCCACCTGGTTCATACCCACCCCGACGGGTTGAGCCAGCTGGAGCTCCTGAGTCTAGTCCAAACAGGATTCTTTTTCAGCGACGTGAAGTGCATGGTCGAGTCATCGAGCCTGTTCAAGGCTCGTAACCTCGTCGGGCGAATCACAGGAAGATCGACCAGAAGCATTCACCGTCTGAGCCATCCCGCTCAGGCCCATCGTCTGGATGCCCAGCAGAGCGCGGTGGCGTTCCAGTATGCGAAAGGACTGGAGCTTGCATCGAAGGTATTTGGCTCTCAGATGCTCGCGGAGCAGTGGCTTTGTCGGCCGTGCGGCCGTTTGTTGGGGTTTGTACCCTTCGAGATGCTCGACACGTCGCTCGGGTTCAGCGTCGTAGCGGACTATCTTGAGCGTATACGCTTGGGTGTCTACCAGTAGCTTGCCTGAGGGCGAGGTTGGTATGCGGCGAGGAGGCAACGCTACCTCTTTTTACATGCGGGACTTACAACCTTGTAATTCCCGTATCACTCAATTGACAGCGATCAACCCCTAATCTTCAGTCACGTTTATTGGAGTGATTGAAATGAAAGTCATCAAAAGTATCACCGCTATCCTGGCCCTAGTGGCTTCGTCAGCCGTACTCGCCGAAGGAGGATCCGACCGTCTGCATGGAAAGATGATTCAGGCCAATGAGCAAGCTATGCGAGCTTATGCCGCTGCCAAGGGAAAGAACCCACCGGAGGTGATCCACTATCGCTACGGGATGCGGCTCGACGTGGCGAAGGTGATCAGCATGACGTCGACCAAGGCGAGCTGTGACGTGATGCCGGCACAGATGAATTACGAGGATTCCAACGGAGACGTGAAAATCCTTGAATACCGGACCGCTGGAGTCGGTTGCCGGGGCCAGAACTGAGCACTGAGCGAGTGGACAGGACTTACTCTGATAAAACGCCGGGTTGAAGCGTCAATTCCGGCAATAGATCGCCTGGTTACCGGCTTTCATGACTGGTGGAGTACGATGAGGACTGGTAGCTCAGGCAGGAGAGTCCAATGACTCAATCAGCGCGCACCACGGTAAAGTGCCTAGATCCCGGCGACGGCTCCGGCGATGTGATTGTGGAATTACCCGATGACATTTTGCGCGAGCTCGGGGTCACGACGGGCGACAGACTCTCCATCGAGCTCATCAACGGCGATATCGTACTCAAGCCAGTCCGCGAGCGCCGTGAATCTGACTAGCTACCCTTTGTAGCCCCTCTCTGTCGTCCTGTTGAGCTGATGAAGCTTTCTAGCGGGGGAATAAGGGACGGCAGTCAGCCTACCGCCGTCCTCCTGGTAGGTGCGTTATTTGGCTGGATAGTTGGCGACTACTTGGTCCTCGCCGCTTTTGATTAAACCAATGACTTGGTAGGCATGGCTTACGCCATCAACCTCCATGCCTGGGGACCCAGCTGGCATTCCTGGTACGGCGATCCCGACTAGATCGTTCCGCCCCCTGAGTTCTCGAATCTGCTCAGCTGGCACGTGACCTTCAACAAACTTTCCGTCGATCACAGCTGTGTGGCAGGACGCTAACCGTGGCGCTACGCCCAGCTTCTGTTTCACTGCGCTCATGTCCGTCTCAACATGGTCGGTCACTTTGAAACCATTGGCTTCCAGGTGCGCGATCCACTTCTTGCAGCAACCGCAGTTCGCGTCTCGGTGAACGTCGATGGACAATGGCTCGGCAGCATAGGCCGCCGAGGTCACCAGAAGCCCAGCGATAGCGGCTAGCCGAACGAATATCCGGTTAGTTGGCATGAGTGTGCTCCTTACCGTCTTTGTGAACATGCGTCTTTGGCGACGATGTCGGGTGGGCATCCGAATGGGCCTCGGCCGCATTGTGGTCACCGTGATGATCTGCCGCTTGAGCGGAGCCTGCGGGTGCAGCTCCATGGTCGTGAGCTGCCTGGGCATGATCGTCGTCTGCCGCTTCATCGTGATCACCATGCTCGGCACGACCGCTCCCGCCGTGCTGGCCCTCATGGTTGTGCATATCGCTTTCACCGCCGCCGTGCTGGTGGCCGCCGCTCGTGGCCACCAAGGCCTTGTACTGCTCGGCATTCATCTGGGGCAGTTGATCCAGGAACGCGACGATTCCCCAGATGTACTCATCGCCCATGCTCTTGCCCCAGGCGGGCATGCCCGTGGCTTTGATACCGTGCTTGATTGTCCAGAATGCGGCGGCTGGATCGCCTCCGACACCCACCTTGGTGAGGTCGGGTGGCGACGGGTATAGCGCTTGGCTTAGCTCAGTCTTCCCAACGCCAGGGGCAAGGTGACAGCCTATACACATGGCGTTGTAGTTGCCCGCCCCCGCTTTGATCAACGCGGCTTCCTTCAGATCAGGGACTTCGATGTCTCGCGCTCGAACCTCAATAGACCGATCACGAGCCATGGCGAGAAAGGAATGGACTGCCGGGAAGTGAGGATCATCAGCGCCGACATTCACCAGACCGAAATAGGCTGTGCCCAATACCGCAGCACTTCCGACAGCACCGGCCCCAAGCAGCGTTGTAATTGTTTTTTTCATGTTGGAATTCTCAGAACCACATCCGGATACCGGCAACGAAGCGTGCCTCATCAACATCTCCACCCTCGTCTCGGATGAAGTCAGCGGTGTTGCCGTAGGAGCGGCTCCAGGTAACGCCTATGTATGGAGCAAACTGGCGGACAATTTCATACCGTAGGCGCAGCCCGACTTCGGTATTGGCAAGGCCCGAGCCAACGCCGCGCTCAGGATCGTTCTTGCCATAGAAATTGACCTCGGCCGTGGGCTGCAAAATCAAGCGATTGGTCAGCAGGATGTCGTATTCGCCCTCAAGACGCGCAGCAGTCTGACCGTTCTCGCCTATAAACGCCGTGGCTTCGGCCTCGAAGTCATACAGAGCCATGCCCTGAATACCAAAGGCTGCCCAGGTCTGTGGGGATTCCGGTTTGAAATCCTGGCGGACCCCGGCGACCACATCCCACCAAGGGCTGACCGAGCGCCCGTACAGGAGTTGCAGCTCAGCATCTTCGGTTACCCCATTGGTGCGCTCGCCTTCCGAACGAACCCAGAGGCGATTAATGTCGCCGCCTATCCAGCCTGATGCGTCCCAGGCCAGGGTGCTGCCCTCATCGGCGTCCTGGTATTCGAGCTGGTCCAACAGGAAGAAGCTGTTGATTCCGCTGTCGTGCACTTGGTGGCCACCCAGGGGCGGAAAGGCCGACTCGCGATCCGCATCAGTGAGCACTGGAATCGGCGTGCGGCTCGTCGTGGTCGGAGAAGTCGCTGAGCTATGGTTCATCTGGGAATGGTCCATGCCCTTCATAGAGCCGTGATCCATGCCCTGCATGTTTCCATGGTTCATTTTGCTGTGGTCCATCTTGTTGTGGTCCACCGGGCTGGATTTACTCTTGCTTTGAGCATGCCCCATCTGGCTGTGATCAACAGGGGCAGGCTTTTTCTGCTGTTTGCCCATCCCCATCTTGCTGTGATCCATCGCCGGCATCGATTCGGATGGAGCAGCATCCATTTGCATGGAGCCGTGCCCCATTTTCGAATGATCCATGCCCGAGTGATCCATTTCTTCAGCAGCGAAGCTGGGCGTTACGCCCAGCATGCTGATCGAAACGGTCAGAGCCAGCAGCGAAGGCCGCCCGAGGCTATTGGCCATCTTTCCCTGCCTTAGCTTTGTCGCTGCCATGCGATTTCATCATTTTGTCGTGGTCCATGCCTTCCATCGAGCCATGGTCCATTCCCTTCATCGAGCCGTGGTCCATACCTTCCATGGAACCATGGTCCATGCCTTCATGGTTCATCCCCCGGCCCTGCTTGTCCTGCGAGCCTTTGGCTTTGCCGGCCTCTGTGGTTTTCTGGGAATGCTGATCATGATTGTCGCTGGACCACGACGACGGGGCATAAACAGCCAGAATGCCTACCATCGCAGCAGAAAGGAAAAAGGCGCTTCGTTTCATTGGTTTGCTCATCTCAAATCTCCAGTTCATTCGTCCACACGTACTTCTCGGAACATGCCCATTTCCATGTGGAACAGTAGGTGACAGTGATAGGCCCAACGTCCCAAGGCATCTGCGGTGACGCGATAGCTTCGTTTTGAGCCAGGTGGCATGTCGATGGTGTGCTTGCGAACCATGAAGTTGCCGTTCTCGTCCTCCAGATCACTCCACATACCGTGGAGGTGGATGGGGTGAGTCATCATGGTGTCGTTGACCAAGGTGATGCGAAGACGCTCGCCATATTTCAACCGCAGCGGTTCAGCGTCGGAGAATTTGATACCGTCGAACGACCACGCGAACTTCTCCATGTGGCCGGTAAGGTGCAGTTCGATTGTCCGTCCAGGCTCTCGACCATCGGGATCGATGAAGGTGCTCCGCAGATCGGCGTACGTCAGCACTCGACGCCCGTTGTTGCGTAGGCCAATTCCCGGATCGTTCAGCTTTGGCGTTGGCGACATAGTCTGCATATCGACCAGTGGGTTGTTGGTCTCGGAAGCCGGATGGCTTTGCATTGCGCCGCTCATGCCGGCCATGCCTTCATTGCCCATCCCAGTCATCTTGCTGTGGTCCATACCGGCCATGCTGCCGTGGTCCATTCCAGCCATCTTGCTGTGATCCATGCCGGCCATGCTGCCCTGGTCCATGCCAGCCATGCTGCCATGATCCATTCCGCCCATGCTGCCGTGGTCCATGCCCATATCGCTCATGGCGATGATCGGGCGTGGATCTACCGCCGGTACGGGCGCTTGCAAGCCTTCGCGAACTGCCAGGGTGCCTCGGGAATACCCGGTACGGTCCATGGATTGCGCGAAAATCGTATAGGCCTGTTCGTTTTCAGGCTCGACGATGACATCGTAGGTTTCAGCAACGGCGATCCGGAACTCATCGACCGATACGGGTTTGACGTACTGGCCGTCGGCAGCCACAACCGTCATCTTGAGCCCAGGAATCCGGACATCGAAATAGGTCATGGCCGAGCCGTTGATGAATCGCAGGCGGATCTTCTCGCCGGGCTTGAAGATACCCGTCCAGTTGCCGTTCGGAGCTTGGCCGTTCATGAGGTAGGTGTAGGTATACCCGCTCACATCTGCGAGGTCGGTGGGGCTCATCTTCATTTCAGCCCACATCTTCCGATCCGCTACAGCGGCCGACCAGCCTTTCTCGCTCACGTCGTCAACGAAGTCGCTGACCGTGCGCTTGTGGAAGTTGTAATAGTCGGACTGCTTCTTGAGTTTGGAGAGCACCCGCGCCGGGTCCTCATCCGTCCAATCGCTGAGCATGACGACGTAATCGCGGTCATATACAAACGGCTCGGGATCCTTAGCATCGATCACCAGTGCGCCATAGACCCCAGACTGCTCTTGGAGGCCTGAGTGGCTGTGATACCAGTAAGTGCCGTTCTGATG
The DNA here is from genome assembly GCF_003936645.1 of Pseudomonas sp. p106. Taxonomy (NCBI): domain Bacteria; kingdom Pseudomonadati; phylum Pseudomonadota; class Gammaproteobacteria; order Pseudomonadales; family Pseudomonadaceae; genus Pseudomonas; species Pseudomonas sp. p106. Next base: position 123,558 of record NZ_RHQR01000011.1, on the reverse strand, counting down.
GACCTTGAACTTGTATTCGTACATGCCATCGGGAGCGATGCCGTGAAAGCTCAAGCCCGGCACACCGTCCATATTGGCGGGCAGGATTATGCCGTGCCAGTGAATGGAGGTGTCCTGTTTCAACTGGTTGCGTACGCGCAGCGTCACGGTGTCGCCTTCGCGCCATCGCAGGATCGGCCCTGGCACGGAGCCGTTGATGGCCATGGCCGTACGAGCTGCCCCCGTAATGTTGACGGGCAGTTCACCGATATACAGGTCGAATTCATTGCCGCTGAGCACGTTCGGTTGGCCAGGGCTGGTCACAGCCCAGACCGGCGCGCGCCACATGCCGAGCCCACCCAGAAGTCCGGTAGCGGCCAGGCCTTTGACGAATGATCGTCTCGTGGTTTTGCTTTGCATGCCGTTGCGTCCAGTCAGGTAGATCGCTGATATCCAGGCTGCTCGATGGCGCAGCCCTTGGGTTCGTTGGAGCTCTCACCAGTCTCGTAGACTTTCGCTACTGCGCGAGGCTGATGAGAGGCCGTAGTCTGAAACTGCCATAGTTCAGATTCCGGAGTGATTACATTTCTGTAAGCTCGGATCAGCAGCTCTCGTGGCCGACATGCTTGCTGGACTGTGCGGCGACCGGCGGCTGCTCTTTCTCCTGCTGCGCAACCTGATAGGCCTGCATGGAGTTTTGGCGAGCCGCTTCCATCCGCGCAAAGGTCCGGTCCGCGCCGCCCTCTGCCAGGGCGATGCCTGCCATGCCGAAGGTAACGACCATCACAATTGCTTTGACCATGTTCATCTGGAGATCCTCAGTGGGTTCTGCGCCTCATGGCGTCAGGTACAGGGTCAAATTAGCCTCGCGGTGCTGTCAGAAAACTGATCGCGACATTACTTTTCCGTCAGCTTCTGGTTGGGCGTCTTTTTTCCTGCAAACTGGAGATGCACTCCGCGTGGATGAGAGCAGATGAAATTACTCGTAGCCGAAGATGAGCCGAAAACCGGTGTCTACCTCCAGCAAGGCCTAACAGAGGCTGGCTTCACTGTAGACCGGGTGATGACAGGCACTGACGCCCTGCAACAGGCGCAGAGCGAAGCGTATGACTTGCTGATCTTGGACGTAATGATGCCGGGGCTCGATGGCTGGGAGGTCCTGCGCAAGATCCGGGCAGCGGGGAAAGACGTGCCGGTCCTCTTTCTCACGGCCCGTGATGGCGTAGATGATCGCGTTAAAGGCTTGGAGCTGGGTGCTGATGACTACCTTGTGAAGCCCTTTGCGTTCTCTGAGCTGTTGGCTCGGGTCCGCACACTGCTGCGCAGAGGCAACGGTGGTTCTGCTCAAACCACCATGAAGATGGCGGACCTTGAGGTTGACCTGCTCAAGCGCCGGGCTACGCGAAACGGCAAGCGGATCGACCTTACTGCCAAGGAGTTTGCCCTTTTGGAGCTGCTCATGCGCCGACGCGGGGAGGTGCTCCCCAAGTCGCTGATCGCTTCTCAGGTCTGGGACATGAACTTCGACAGTGACACCAACGTGATCGAGGTCGCGATTCGCCGACTGCGGGCCAAGATTGATGACGACTTCGCGCCAAAGCTCATCCATACCGCCCGAGGCATGGGCTACATGATGGATGTGGCCGAGTGATGCGCCCGCAATCATCGCTCGTCAAGCGACTGACCCTGATGTTCATGTTCGCGGTGACTGCTGTCTTGGTCGTTGCCGGCGTGGCTTTCTACGGGCTCAGCCAGCACCATTTCCGGATGCTGGATGAGCAGGCGCTCTCCGAAAAGCTGGAGTCAACGCGTCATATTCTGTCCATTTCAGTAGCGCGAGGCGGGCTCGACGATCAGAAGCAGCAGCTGCGGGCATTGCTCGGCGCACATCAGGATCTGTCGGCGAAAATCACCAAGGCTGACGGAACGGTCCTTTTTTCAGATCCCAAGGCTTCGCAAATTCCTAAGCAGTTCGAGCAGGCGCACCGGGGCGCAGTTTGGGAATGGCAGGATGAAGCGCAGAACTTCCGCGGTATCACCGCCCAGATGACCATCGCGGGCGAGCCGGAACCGGTGACGGCCGTGCTGATGCTCGATGTCACCACTCACGCGCATTTCTTTGTCACCCTGCAATGGTGGTTCGGCATCGGCTTGGTGATCAGCGCGATTGTGAGCGCAGGCTTGGGCTGGGTCGTTGCCAAGAGTGGGCTTCGGCCTGTCGGGCAAATCACCAAAGTGGCCACCGGGATGTCGGCAAGATCGCTCCGCGAGCGCATTCCGCTGGAGCCCGTACCGCTAGAGCTTCAGGAGCTCATCCTGTCTTTCAACGGGATGCTGGGACGGTTGGAGGATGCATTCGTTCGGTTGTCCAACTTCTCTGCCGATATCGCTCATGAGTTGAGAACGCCGGTCAGCAACCTACTTACCCATACCGAAGTGGTGCTCACCAAGAAGCGTGACCTGGATGCCTATGAGGAAAACCTCTATTCGAACCTTGAAGACCTCAAGCGCATGTCGCGCATGATCGACGACATGCTTTTCCTCGCGAAGGCGGATAACGGTCTGATCGTGCCTGAGCAGATTGATGTGGAGCTCTCCGAACTCGTATCCAAGCTGTTCGAGTACTACCAGTTTCTGGCTGAGGATCAAGGCATCCAGCTGACCCTCCAAGGTCGTGGCAAGGTTCGTGGCGATCTCTTGATGATTGACCGAGCGCTTTCCAACCTTTTATCGAACGCGTTGCGCTACACCCCGGAAGGCAACGAGATATCAGTGCAGATCGAGCAAACACGTGAAAACGTGACGTTGTCCATACGTAACAGCGGAGTAACCATCGATCCTCAGCACATTGGCAAGATCTTCGACCGGTTCTATCGGGCTGATCCAGCCAGACGCGAAGGCGGACCAAGCAATGCAGGCCTGGGCCTGTCGATAACACGCTCCATCATCGAGGCTCACAGCGGACGAATTTGGTGTACTTCAGCGGAGGGATTCACAACCTTTTACATCAGCCTTCCAGCCTCCAAGCGGTTGTTTGGTGAAGCCTCTTAATGCTGAATTCATCCCGGTAACCTATATTCGCCCATCATGAAACGCTTCATTCGACTGCTCACCATCCTGATGCTTATCGTGGCGCTTCCGCTTAACGGGATGGCGGGCATCGATTCGGCGACTGAACCTTGCCCAATGCAGACCATGGGCATGGAAATGATGGCGGGCATGGACCATGACTGCTGCCAGGACCAAGAGCCGGGCAAGACTGGTGACCATGCCAAATCCTGCAAGGTAGGCCAGGAGTGCAGAACTGCCAGCACAGTGCAGCTCAGCTTCCTGACGCCTGGACTGACCTATGCCAAGCCACGACCTGCCGATACCTACGCTGTAGGCATAGCAACAGGTTCTCCCCCCGATCCATGGCGTCCTCCCCGCGTCTGACTCCCTCTTAATTTCACACCATCGTTCTGCCTAGCAGCGGGCCGATGGCACGCGCCTGGGCGCTGATCTTTCGAGGAATCATTCTCATGACTCCCCAACGTTTTCAGGGACGAACTCCCACTGCCGTCCTTTTCATACTGCTGCCGGCTGTCTCAGCACAGGCGACAACGCTGCCGCTGGATGAAGCGCTGCAACTGGCTGAACGCAACGCTCCCTCTCTACAAGCCCGCCAAGAGCAGGCATCAGCTGCGCGCAACTTGGTCATTCCAGCGGGCGAACTACCCGATCCGCGCCTGAATCTTGGAGTACAAAACCTGCCGATTGAAGGCGCTGATCGCTGGAGCTTGAACAGAGACTTCATGACCATGCAGGTGGTTGGCCTGTCCCAGGACGTACCGAACCGGGACAAACGTAAAGCTCGCGTAGAGACAGCTCAGGCCACGGTCGAGCGAGCCGATGCTGAGGCGGTCTTCGAGCGCCTGAAGATTCGAGCGGCAACCGCGCAGGCTTGGGTTAATGCGTACACCGTGCAGCGAAAACTTGAACAGTTCGACGCTTTCTACAAAGAAAACCAGCTGCTGGCTTCTACGGTGCGGGCGCGCCTGGCCGGTGGCGCAGGCTCGACGACCGATACGCTGGCTCCGAAACAGGAATTGGCGCAGCTGGACGAGCAGAAGGATGTTTTATTGAGTCAGGCAGCTCAAGCGCGATCCGCGCTGAAGCGCTGGATTGGGCAGGACGCCGAAGTAGGGGCGCCGACGTTCCCACTCTGGCCTGTAGACGCAGCTGAATACCTGCACTCCGTACATGCCCACCCGGAGCTCAATACCTACAACGCCATGACACGCGAGGCGCAAGCCCAGGTACACCAGGCCCAGGCAGAAAAGAAGTCGGATTGGTCTTGGGGGGTGGATTATCAGCGTCGTGGCCCGGACTTCAGCAACATGGTCAGCTTGCAAGTCAGCTTCCAGCTGCCGTTGTTCACCGGCTCCCGGCAAGACCCGATGATTGCGGCACGACGCGCGCAAGTTCGTCAGTTGGAGGATGAGCAGGATGCAGCCCTGCGCGAGCATCAAGCCCAGCTTGAAACAGACCTTGCCGAGTACCAACGTTTGCAGCGGGCGGTGCGGCGCAGTCGCGAGACGCTTCTACCTCTGGCCGAGGACCGGGTACGCCTCGCTCTGGCGGACTACCGCGCCGGTAAGTCGCCGTTGAGTGAAGTGCTGTCGGCACGTCGGCAACGCGTGGAAGCGCTGTTACAGGATGTGGATCTGCAAGGACAGTTGGCTGCAACAGCAGCGCGTCTGCATTTCGTATATGGAGAGGTGCGGGCATGAGGAATAGGTCGATTGGGTTGGTTGTGGCTGCTGCCCTTGCTATTGGAGCAGGCGCGGGCTTCTGGCTAGGTGGACGGGGCACGGTTACCCCATCGCAGCCAGTAGGTGAGCAAAAAGCGCTGTATTGGTACGACCCGATGTATCCCCAGCAGCATTTCCCGGCACCCGGAAAGTCGCCGTTCATGGACATGCCGCTCGTGCCCAAGTATTCAGGCGAGACGGATGACAAGGGGCAGCCTGCGGTTCAGGTCTCGGCTGGGCTCCAGCAAAATCTCGGGATGCGATTGGCAACGGTGATGGCTGGCAGGCTTGAACGATCCCTGAGCGTGAGCGGCGTTCTGGCGTTCGACGAACGCGACTTCAGCGTGTTGCAGGCCCGTACTGGCGGTTACGTCGAACGCGTATATGGCCGGGCGGCGGGGGATATAGTTGCTAAAGGGGCTCCCCTAGCCGATGTGCTGACCCCGGAGTGGGCTGGTTTGCAGGAGGAATATCTGGCGTTGCGGCATTCCGGCGACGCTCAACTGACAGCGGCGGCACGACAGCGGCTCCTGCTCTCCGGCATGCCGGTCTACCTGATCAACCGGGTCGCGAGCACTGGAAAGGTACAGCTCTCGGTCACACTTTCCGCGCCCACTGCCGGTGTCATCCAGGTTCTCGATCTGCGACCCGGCATGACGCTGACGCCGGGGACTACCTTGGCAAGGATCAACGGAGTGGCCAACGTCTGGCTGGAAGCCGCTGTGCCAGAAGCCCAGGCTCAAGGCCTGCGCGAAGGCCAGCCTGTGCAAGCGCAATTGCCAGCTTTCCCAGGCGATCCGGTACCGGGCAAGTTGACCGCGCTGTTGGCTGATGCCGATTTGCAAAGCCGCACGTTGCGCCTGCGTATCGAGTTGCCCAACCCGGATGGACGGCTTCGTCCTGGGATGACCGCTCAAGTGGCTCTCAATCCCGGCGTGTCTGCCGAGCAGAGCCTCTTGGTGCCTGCCGAGGCGGTCATACGTACCGGCAAGCGGGATCTGGTGATGCTGGCTGAAGAAGGTGGTCGCTTCCGACCGGTGGAAGTCGTGTTGGGTCAGGAGAGCAAGGGGCAAGTTGCGGTGTTGCAGGGCCTTCAGGCAGGTCAGCGCATCGTAGCGTCGGGGCAATTCCTACTGGACTCCGAAGCTAATTTGAAAGGCATCGAAGCGGCGACGGCGCAAGACGCTCAGCCAAAAGCGGGGCCCGCCTTACATGAAGCGAACGGCCGTATCGTGCAGATAGACGGAGCCCAGCTCACCGTTGACCATGGTCCCTTCCTCACCCTGGGTATGCCTGGGATGACCATGACCTTCCCGGTGGCTGATCAGTCGCTCCTTGATGGCCTCAAGGTCGGTGCACAGATTCGCTTTGGGATACGCGAACGCGACGAGGGCATGGTGGTTGAGCAGATCAAAGTGTTGGAGGGCCAACCATGATTGCCAAACTGATCCGCTGGTCGGTAGGCAACCGTGTACTGGTGCTGCTCGCTACGCTGTTTCTGGTGGCATGGGGCTTCGTCTCGGTGCGCAGTCTGCCAATCGACGCCTTGCCCGACCTGTCGGATGTACAGGTGATCATCCGCACGTCCCACCCAGGTCAGGCTCCTCAGATCGTTGAGAATCAGGTGACCTATCCGCTGACCACCACAATGCTCTCGGTTCCGGAGGCCAAAACGGTACGCGGCTTCTCCGCCTTCGGTGACAGCTTCGTCTACGTGCTGTTCGAGGACGGCACCGATCTGTATTGGGCGCGCTCTCGGGTTCTTGAGTACCTGAGCCAGGCACAATCGCGATTACCTGCGGCAGCCAAGCCGGTACTCGGACCGGACGCCACCGGAGTCGGGTGGATTTTTCAGTATGCGCTGGTCGATCGCAACGGTGGCCATGACCTGTCGCAACTGCGCAGCCTGCAGGACTGGTTCCTGCGCTATGAGCTCAAGACCCTGCCGGATGTCGCTGAGGTGGCCACCATCGGCGGTATGGTCAAGCAATACCAAGTCCTCCTCGATCCGCTTCGCATGGCCAGCCTCGGTATCACCCAAGCTGAGGTGATAGAGGCTATAGGTAAGGCCAACCAGGAGACCGGCGGTGGTGTGCTGGAGCAAGGCGAAGCAGAATTCATGGTTCGTGCGGCCGGCTACCTAGGATCGCTGGACGATTTCAGAGCGATCCCTCTGCGACTGGCTACCAAGGGCGTGCCGGTGAACTTAGGCGATGTCGCTACGGTGCAGATAGGTCCGGAAGCCCGCAGAGGCATAGGTGAACTGGACGGCCTCGGTGAAGCCGTAGGTGGAGTGGTTATCCTGCGCAGCGGCAAGAATGCTCGTGAGGCCATCGCGCACGTCAAGGCCAAGCTCGAAACCCTGAAGAAAGGCCTGCCTGCCGGGGTGGAGCTTGTCACCGTCTACGACCGCAGCCAGCTGATCGACCGTGCTGTGGAGAACCTCAGTCACAAACTGGTCGAGGAGTTTGTGGTAGTGGCGTTGGTATGCGCAGCGTTTCTCTGGCACCTGCGCTCGTCGCTGGTGGCCATCGTGTCGCTGCCCGTGGGAATCCTGATTGCGCTGATCGTCATGCGTCATCAGGGCATCAACGCCAACATCATGTCCCTTGGCGGAATCGCTATTGCCATCGGTGCAATGGTGGACGCTGCCGTGGTCATGATCGAGAACGCCCACAAACGTGTAGAGGCCTGGCATGCCCAGCATCCTGGTCAACCTTTGCGGGGCGAAGCGCATTGGAACGTAATGACGGAGGCGGCCGTCGAGGTTGGACCAGCGCTGTTCTTCAGCCTCATGATCATCACGCTCTCGTTCATCCCGGTGTTCACGCTGCAAGCCCAGGAGGGCCGCCTCTTTGCCCCCCTGGCCTTTACCAAGACCTACGCGATGGCAGCGGCGGCTGCGCTATCGGTGACCCTGATACCGGTGCTGATGGGGTACTGGATCAGAGGGCCACTGCCTGCGGAACAGCGCAACCCGCTCAACCGGGGCCTCATCCGGCTGTACCGTCCGGCATTGGAGGTCGTCCTGCGCCGGCCCTTGCTTACCCTCGCTGGAGCATTGCTCATCCTGCTCAGCAGTCTGTGGCCCTTGAACCATCTGGGTGGCGAGTTTCTTCCCCCACTTGATGAAGGTGATCTGCTCTACATGCCTTCAGCCTTGCCTGGACTCTCCGCGCAGAAAGCTTCAGAGCTGTTGCAGCGAACGGATCGCTTGATTCGTACAGTCCCCGAGGTAGCCAGCGTCTTTGGTAAGGCCGGCCGCGCCGAATCGGCCACTGACCCTGCACCGCTGGAGATGTTCGAGACCACCGTGCGGCTCAAGCCCAAGAGTGAATGGCGTCCAGGTATGACCACTGAGAAGCTAATCGAAGAGCTTGACCGTATCGTGCGTGTGCCTGGGCTCACCAATATCTGGATTCCGCCTATCCGCAATCGGATTGACATGCTGGCCACCGGCATCAAGAGTCCGATCGGCGTCAAGGTTGCCGGCAGCGATCTGAACCAGATAGACCGGGCTACCCTTGCTGTAGAGCGGGCAGCGATAAAGGTGCCTGGAGTGACTTCGGCCCTGGCAGAGCGTTTGACTGGCGGTCGCTACATTGATTTGGACATCGACCGCCATGCCGCTGCGCGTTATGGCCTGAACATTACCGACGTACAGGCTATTGTAGCCGGTGCCATAGGTGGCGAAACCATTGGGGAAACGGTTGAAGGGTTAGCTCGCTTTCCCATTAGCGTGCGCTATCCACGTGAATGGCGTGATTCCGTGGAGGCGTTGCGTCAGCTGCCGATCTACACGTCGCAGGGGGGCCAGCTGACGCTTGGCACCGTGGCCCGCATACGTATTGCCGATGGCCCGCCCATGCTCAAGAGCGAAAATGCTCGCCCCTCGGGCTGGGTGTACGTCGATGTGCGCGGCAGAGACCTATCGTCTGTTGTGGCAGACCTGCGGCAGGTGATCGACACCGAGGTAAAGCTAGATCCGGGCATGAGCTTGAGTTACTCCGGGCAGTTCGAATACTTGGAGCGCGCTAACGCACGCCTGGCCTGGGTGGTGCCGGCGACGCTGGCCATCATCTTCGTGCTGCTCTACCTGACTTTTGGGCGCCTCGGTGAGGCGCTACTCATCATGGGCACGCTACCGTTCGCGCTAACCGGAGGCGTTTGGCTGCTGTACTTGCTGGGCTACAACCTGTCGGTGGCCACAGGCGTTGGTTTCATTGCCTTGGCCGGCGTAGCGGCGGAGTTTGGCGTGATTATGCTCATTTACCTGAATAACGCTTGGGCTGAGCGTCAGGCCAGTGGCGAAACCACACGAGCAGCGCTGCTCGGCGCAATCCGTGAGGGTGCGGTGCAGCGCATCAGACCCAAGGCAATGACCGTGGCGGTCATCGTTGCAGGCCTGCTGCCCATCCTCTGGAGCAGCGGTACCGGCAGCGAGGTCATGAGTCGCATCGCGGTGCCCATGGTCGGCGGCATGCTAACCGCTCCGTTGCTCTCCCTGTTTGTAATACCTGCGGCGTACTGGCTGATCCGTCGCCGCGAACTTACTGTCACTACCCCCAACCCCTCAGGAGAAAACCAATGAAAAAGCTAATCGTCATCGCAGCCCTGGTCACAGCTTTCGCCGCCAGTGTGCATGCCCAGGACATGGATGGTATGGACATGAAGAACATGCCAGCTTCCGCCGAAGGAGGCCAAGGCACCCAGGCGGCACCCACCGCGCATGCTGAAGGGGCAATAAAGGCGCTGGATCCTCAAAGCGGAAAAATCACATTGGCCCACGGCCCGGTAGCAGAGCTCAAATGGCCGGCGATGACCATGGGTTTCCATGCTGAGCCTGCACAGCTGAAGGGCTTGAACGTAGGAGACAAGGTGAAATTTGGGTTCCGTATGGAAGGAAGCGTCGCGAAGATCGTGAGCATTCATAAGCAGTGATGTTCCAGCCTTAAATGATCGGGCACGCCTTCACACCGAGAGGATTCGGACAAGCTTACAGAAATGTAATCAATCTTCAGGACCCCGTCAGGTCGAACGCTACATACCGTCATGAGACGGTGCACTGGCATCAAATCGACCCGATACCGGAGATATGACCATGAACAGTCGCTTTGAAGAATGCATCTCGGAATGCCTGCGCTGTGCGCTGGCCTGTGAAGGCTGTGCGTCAGCCTGCCTACAAGAACAAGATGTAAAAATGATGGCTGACTGCATCAAGCTGGACAGAGATTGCGCAGATATGTGCAACCTTGCGGCTACCTTGATGGCACGAGAAAGCATGCTGGCCAAAGAGCTTTGTGCCCTATGCGCCAAAATTTGCCGGGCCTGCGGGGAGGAGTGCGGTAAGCATAAGGCAGACCACTGTCAGCAATGCGCCCAGGCCTGCATGACCTGCGCAGAATCCTGCGAAGCAATGGCTGCGTAAGCGAATTTCGCCAAACCTCCGCCTGCTTTCCATGCGCCTGATTAAGGATTTGGGTACGTCGATAATCGTCGTGCTTAGGGAGGCGGGTAGACCGCTGATGGGCATGCGCCCTGGCAGAGCCTAGCTTGGGAAGCTAGCAAACCAAAGGCGCTGCGACCCGATAGCAAAGAAGCCCGCCTCAGCGGCGGGCTATCAGATGTCTCCAAGGGGAGGCTGTAGGCCAACAAGTCTCGGAGCAAGCACTTGTAGGATACGCCTGTTGGCTCACGCCCACCAGCCCGCTTCGGCGGAAGCGAATGGTCCTACGTTCTGACGGCCGGCATTGGGAGCGGCTTGGTGAAGGCCACGTCGATTTGTAGGGCAATCCACCAAGACAAAGCCGGCTGATTATCCCCAAGCGGTATACCCTCAGGAAGAGTCAAAGGCAAAGCTAGGGGTGAATCTAGCGGGTACCCACATTTGAGGGCAAAATCACCAGCTTCGCCTACAGTGCATTGGGTTGAGGGGAAAGGTGTGGGAGCAGAGCTAGATCGGGTAAAGGATCGCAAAAGGAGCAGAGCGTTAATCGAAGACCTCTACCTGGACGCGAACCGAGTTTACGTAATTCACTACTCCTGCGAATCGTTTTATGAAAATGATACGGGGGAGTCGAAACGTGTGACATCCATCGCCACACGGAACCTAAAAACCGGCCAAACCAAATCGTGGTCCATCCATAAAGAAGCAGAGCTCAGCAAACAGCTCTCCAGCATGCAAGCAGAGCTCAATAAATTCGAAAAGTCGATGCTGAAAGGTTTTTTCCAATGGCTTGATAAGCACAAGGATTGTCGGTTCCTGCATTGGAACATGCGAGACGAAAATTTCGGGTTCTTTGCGCTTGAGCATCGCTTTCGGGTGCTCGGGGGCAAACCCGTAGAGCTGCCGGATGACAAGAAGGTTGACCTTGCGCGTGAGCTGGTTGCGTTATATGGAAGAAACTATGCCCCGCATGCCGATAGTAGGGGAAGGAAAGGCAGGATCATGGCATTGGCTGAACTCAATAATGCCAGCGACCAAGACGCACTGCCCGGCGCTGATGAGGCTGCCGCCTTTGTGAACGCTGAGTACATAAAAATGCATCAATCGACCCTAAGGAAGCTCGATATGTTTGCGAACTTCTTCGAGCGTACACATGAAAAGTCCTTGAAGACAAAATCCAAATGGTACGAGCGGAACGGGGTGCATCCTGTTGTGTTAATTGAAATCGTCAAAGACCACCCGATCTACACGACAGTTATCGTACTGAGCGGCCTTGCCATTGCCGCTGTCAATTTCAGCCGTTTCTTGGCCCTTTTCAACTAGCCCCCTGTAGTGCAAGCACCATTTCACCAATCTTTGGGCATCATTATTAGGTTTGGAGGTGTCTACAAAACTGGGACGATTCAGGTTTACTCACATGTGTTGGAGGATTAGTGCTGTCGCAGCCAGCAACGGCGCGGGCTGGGACGCTCTAGCGTGGCATTCGGGTTTAGGATACGAAGCTCATTGGAGCCTCGGGTCGAAGGCCGTCGTCACCGAACTCAAACCGCCAATACCCCACATCATGCCAAGCATCGAGCTTGAATCCGACCTGCGGAAACGTACCGATGTGCTGAAAACCGAGTCGTTCGTGCAGCCCGACACTGCCTTCATTCGGCAAGGCGATACCGGCATACGCCGAGCGATATCCCAGACGCTTCAGAACCGGCAGCAGCACGTCATAGAGCTGCCGAGCAATTCCGCTGCGGCGCTGCCCCTCGGCGACATACACCGTCACATCCACCGTCCACCGGTACGCCGCACGCGCCCGGTGCTGACTGGCGTAGGCATAGCCGACTACCCGTCCTTCTCGCACAGCCACCAGATACGGATAGGTTTGCAGCGTCGTGGAGATACGCTCACACATTTGCTCCACGCTCGGCACTGCCTCTTCGAATGAGATGGCCGTGTTGAGTACGATGGGCGCGTAGATGATCTGGATCTCTTCTGCATCCTCTGGTCTGGCGACACGAATTTCGATTCCGCTATGCATCCGACTGCTCCAAGCTGTTCAGGTGTTCGACTACTTCGTTAACTGTGCTGCGCGCGGTACGGGTGACGCCAATCAACGTCGCCGAGGCCAAGCCGGTCCAGTCGCCATATCCGACCAGCCAGAGGCGCGGCTCGCGAATAGAACGCCCCCCATCAACCTCGACCCTTCCGTAGTCATCCAGCACGTCCAGTGCCTTAAGGTGATCCAGTGCCGGCCGGAATCCAGTACACCAGACCACCACATCGACCTGGGTTTTCTCACCGTTGGGCCAGACGACCCCATCCGACGTAAATGAGGTGAAAGGCCTTACAGCACGAAGGGCCCCGCGCTCGCGAGCCCGGACTACTGAGGGCACCATGACGATATCACCAAGCCCACCGACCTGTGCGTCGATAACACGGCCCTCCTGTTGAGCCTTGAGGCGCTCGGTAGCCCGTTCGAACAGCACCCGGCCATCCACGTCATCAGGCAGAAACGCCGGTTCCTTCGTGGTTACCCACGTTGCGTCGGCGATCTCGGACAGCTCCGCGTAGATTTGCGCCCCCGAGTTGCCACCACCAACGACCAGCACGCGTTTTCCTTGGAAAGCCTCTGGTAACTGGTACTGGGCGGAGTGAATCTGCTGCCCCTGGAACAGCTCTATCCCCGGATAGGCCGGAACATTGGGCTTGCTCCAGGTCCCCGTTGCGCTGATGACGGCACGGGCTTCCCAGTTGCGGTCCTTCGAGCGCACACGAAGACCACGTGCGGTCCGCTCCACCGCCGTGATGCTGACGGGGCGAACGATAGGAAACCCGTAGCGCGCCTCGTACTGCTCCAGGTAGCTGACCACGTGATCCCTATCAGGATTACCTTCGGTGACTGGCGGCATCGGCCAGCCCGCGATGGAGCTCCAAGCGGAGGGCGAGAACAGCGTCAGCGAGTGCCAGCCATGGCGCCACGCCCCGCCCGCAGCCTCTTCAGCGTCAAGCAGCAGGAACGAGAGCTTGGCCCGCTTGAGAAAATAGGCCACCGTCAGCGCGGACTGCCCGCCGCCAATCACGATGACATCGAGTAGCTCGCCTTCGGTGGCCATGGTTTCTCCTGTCTGGCTGGAGCGCTCAGCCTTCGCCGAACTGGTTGATGTAGTTGATGTGCGCAGGCTTCTGAATCGCCCGTGGGCGAAGATCCTGCACCCATGCAATCGCCTCGCGGCGCGGCATTCCGGACTCGATCAGCAGACGGGCAGCGAACAGCCCGGTGCGGCCGGAGCCGCCCTTGCAGTGGATGGCCAGGGCCTTGTTGGATGCGAGCAAAGCGTTCAACTGGTGGCGGATCTCTCCCAGCCCGACCTCGAAGTTTTTATCCGGAGCATGATCATCCTTGATCGGCAGTTGGTACCACTCCAACCCATGCTGCTTGGCCGCGACGCCAAGCTGGGCAACTCCGTTTTCCTGAAGCTCTGCGTCCGACATCAGCGTAACCAGCGCCACGGCACCGGCCTTCTTGAGCGTATCCAGGCTTTCAGCGAGACCGCTGGTCTGGGTGCCCGGACAAGGCGTAAAAATCAGCACACCCGGAGCATGGGGCAACGATTTCAATGAGTAAGGATGCGACATGCTCATGACCTCAGATAGACCGAATATTGACTCGCTTGGATAGTTCTTCCGCCGACTCTTTGCGCTCGGAGTAGCGGTCTACCAAATAATCCTGGCGATCACGCAGCAGGAGCGTGAACTTGGTCAGTTCCTCCATCACGTCGACCAGTCGATCGTAGAAAGAAGACGGCTTCATGCGCCCGGCTTCATCGAACTCCAGGAAGGCTTTCGGCACCGACGACTGGTTCGGGATGGTAAACATACGCATCCAGCGGCCAAGCACGCGCAGTTGGTTCACCACGTTAAAGGACTGCGAGCCTCCACATACCTGCATCACCGCGAGGGTCTTGCCCTGGGTTGGGCGAACCGCGCCCATGGCCAGCGGTACCCAATCGATCTGCGCCTTGAAGACAGCACTCATTGAGCCGTGACGCTCGGGCGAGCACCACACCTGGCCCTCGGACCATTGCATCAGCTCGCGGAGTTCCAGCACCTTCTCGTGAGAGTCCGGAGCGTCATCCGGCAGCGGTAGGCCGGAAGGATCAAAGATTCGGGTTTCGGCGCCGAACTCTTCCAGCAGGCGCGCAGCCTCCTGGACCATCAAGCGGCTGAATGAGCGTTCGCGGGTCGATCCGTACAGCAGCAGGATGCGCGGTTTGTGTGTGGAAGGATCCTTCGGCGCCAGCCGCTCCAGCGACGGCAGATCAATAAGTTCTGGTTGGACATTGGGCAGGTGGTCGTTCATTTCGGTCTCCATTGATCCAGGGCCTACAGCGCGCCGATGCGGGCAAGTTCGGCTTTCAGTTCGTCCTGGCTCAGTTGCGAGAAAGGCAGCGCAATGAAGGCGCGCACGCGCTCATCAATCTTCGCAAGTGTTGTCTGGAAGGCTTCTTCGATTTCTGCCTCACTCCCGGTGACCGCCGAAGGGTCGGCCAGGCCCCAGTGGGCTTTGAGCGATGGACCGAAGAAGATCGGGCAGGCTTCGCCGGCAGCGCGGTCGCACACGGTGACAACGATGTCGGGAGGAGAGCTCTCGAAGGCATCCGAGGCCTTGCTTGAAAGACCTGCGGTGGGGATACCGGCGGCTTCCAGGGTATTCAGTGCCCGCTCATTGACCTTGCCGCTTGGGAAGCTGCCCGAGCTCACAGCTTCCATACCCTCTGGGGCCAGGTGATTGAACAGCGCCTCGGACAGGATGCTGCGGCAGCTGTTGTGGGTGCACATGAACAAGACTTTCATCAGGTATCTCCGGTTCAAAAGCTCAGGCGGATGGCCAATGCGGCCAAGGTGGCAAGCAGGATCGGCAGCGTCAGGACGATGCCGGTGCGGAAGTAGTAACCCCAGGTGATGACGATGTTCTTGCGGGCCAGCACGTGTAGCCACAGCAAGGTGGCCAGGCTGCCGATGGGGGTGATTTTCGGACCGAGGTCACAGCCGATGACGTTGGCGTAGATCATGGCCTCGCGCACGATGCCGGTGGCCTCGGCGGAATGGATCGACAAGGCCCCTACCAACACAGTGGGCATGTTGTTCATGACCGACGACAGGCCAGCGGCGAGCAGCCCCGTCCCGAGGGATGCGCCCCAGATTCCGTAGCCAGCGAAGACATTGAGGATCTGCGTCAGGTAGTCGGTGAGGCCGGCGTTACGCAGGCCATACACCACGAGGTACATGCCAAGCGAGAACACCACGACCTGCCAAGGCGCGTCCTTGAGCACCTTGCGGGTTGAAATCACGTGCCCACGCGCGGCGATCAGGTAGAGGATCAGCGCACAGGCAGCAGCGATGGCGCTGATCGGAACGCCCAGCGGCTCGATGGCGAAGAAGCCAACCAGCAACAGCGCAAGCACCCACCAGCCGGCAACGAACGTCGCCTTGTCGCGGATAGCGGCTTCGGGAGCCTTCAGTTGGTCGAGTTCATAGGTACGCGGCAGGTCCTTGCGGAAGAACCACAGCAGCATTCCCAGGGTGGCGGCGATGCTGACCAGGTTCACCGGCACCATGACCGAGGCGTATTCGCTGAAGCCAATGCCAAAGTAGTCGGCGGAAACGATGTTCACCAGGTTGGACACCACCAGCGGCAAGCTCGCGGTATCGGCGATGAAGCCCGCCGCCATGACGAATGCCAGCGTCGCCGCCGGGGAGAAGCGCAGGGCCAGCAGCATGGCGATGACGATCGGGGTCAGGATCAGTGCCGCACCGTCGTTAGCGAACAGCGCCGAGACGGCGGCGCCCAGCAGGATGATGAAGGCGAACAGCTTGCGGCTGCTGCCATTGCCCCAGCGGGCCACGTGCAATGCCGCCCACTCGAAGAACCCCGCCTCATCCAGCAGCAGGCTGATGATGATGACGGCGATGAAAGTGGCGGTAGCGTTCCAGACGATCTGCCAGACCACGGGAATATCGGACAGGCTCACGACGCCCGCCAGCAGCGCCACGACGGCCCCCAGTGCGGCGCTCCAGCCCACGCCCAGGCCTTTGGGCTGCCAGATGACGAGAACGATCGTCACCAGGAAAATCAAAAATGCGATCAGCATGACTACAACTCAATCAGCGAAGGGAATTCTCAAGCACAAGCAACAGGGCTCTGCGGCCGCTCGCCCATTTCGGCAAGGCGCAATGCATCGGGGCTCAACCATTCCTGGTTGGCATCGACCACTCCCTTCAGCATCGCGTCCACCCACTGCGGCAGTTCGGGGTGCAGTCGGTAGTACACCCATTGACCCTTGCGGCGATCCATCAGGATTCCAGCCTCGCGCAACTGGGCAAGATGCCGGGAGATCTTCGGCTGGCTCAGCTCCAGCGCGTGGGTAAGTTCGCAGACACAGAGTTCGCCTTCACGGGCGATCAGCAGGGTCATCCGGGCCCGGGTGTCATCAGCCAGGCATTTGAAAACGATGGGGGGAGTCAGTGTTTCCCGCATGTGACCTCCTGGGGAATGCGTGTACGGCCAATATCTGGAAATCCGAATATATGCCAATTCGAATATACGGTAAAGCAGATATTTACACTCGCCTCGCCTTACGGGACGTCATAAAACTGGAAAAAGCCCTCGCTTTGGGCCCTATACTGGCCGTCGATACCATCCCCAGAGTCCCCAATGAACCAGTCTGATATCTCTGTCCGATTGCTTGGTACCGATCAAATCCAAGGCCTGGCTGCGCATCTGACTGCAGCGGGCTTGCCGACCCAAGACCTTTTGCAGCCCGACCGAATGTTCTATTCCTTTCATCGGGGAGAAACGGAGCTGGGATACGGGGGCATTGAAGGAACTGGTCGGACTCGTCTGATTCGCTCACTGGTTGTCGTACCGGCCCAGCGAAAGTCAGGGATCGGTACCCTGCTGCTCAGAGCACTTGAGCGAATAGCGGAAGCTGACGGAGCCCAGAGCCTTCATCTGCTGACCACAACAGCACCCGACTTCTTCGAGGCTCGGGGATATGAGCACAGAGACCGATCTCAAGCCCCAAAGGCAATTTCCAGTTCGGAGGAGTTCAAGAGCCTTTGTCCGACCTCTGCGGTCTATATGGTGAAGGATCTGGCGACATGAACTCGGTGTCACCTCAGGGAACTCGCCTCCACGAATTTCACTGAGTCCTGCGGCGCCCTGAAGATGGCGAGCCCTGGGCCCGGCATGATTGAGCGACTTCATGAGTGAGGATACAGGCGTATCCTTGGACGGTTTTAAACCTGCCTGGTAGCGGAAAACAGTCAGTCTGGTTGGCGCGTCTGCGCTCGGAAAAGCAGCAACCCCTCCAAGATGTATCTCAGAGAAATCCATGCCCAACCCAACGATTTGTAGGGGGCTCCCAGCCAGGAGCGCTCGCACCGGTTACCACGCCCCAAAAAGATACCATCATAATTTTTTTGGGGTTTTAGCACGGGGTCCTTCCTGTGATTTTTTCTGGCTGAACCTTTGCTGTGACAACCTTTATTAAACGAAAAAGCCCGAGAAATTTTGAAAAATTATGCTTTGTGACAACCTTTATTTTTGCTTCCCTAGAAGCAGCCTCCTCGCTAGGCCGCGAAATGCAAGAGACTTTGTGACAAAGTTTATTAATCGGCAACACTATTGTGGTTTTAGAGAATTAAAACTGTCGCAGGAGCCGGTGAGGTCTGTCTCATCGTTTCCTGCGGTTCCACCGGCCATTCGCCTGAGCTCCCATCCTCCCTAATCTGTAGACACCGACCAGCCATGCTGCTGCGAATCCAACCTGATGAATCGCTCCGTTCATTTGTCGATCGAAATCTTTATCTACAGCTCCGAAAATCTGATGTAGATATTTTCAAACAGTGATTCACAGCGCCCTAAGAAGGTCTCAAAAATCATTAGGCCAAGTCACAACCGGCCCCTTTGATTCTCCTCCCCTTGATTGCACTCTGCGCCACCTACTTCCCTTCTAAAGAGCTCGGATTACCGGCGACATGGCCTGTCGCCCCCGCAAAGCAATCTTGCAGCACCGAAGATTGCCGGAAGTCATCATGCTCATATCGCGCCCTTTCACCCTTGTTTGTCCTGAGTGTTCGTGGAAAGCGACCATTTTGCCTGGGTGTGACTCACGGCCAACCGTTCCGCCTCCCACGCACTGTCCGACCTGCCAAGCGCTGTCGCTCGGATGCCGCGAGGCAACTCAAAAAGAGGTGTTCAAGGCGCGCCTTGAAGAGTTTCTCGCACTCGAAGACGAGAGAGGGCGCGACACAGATTGTCGCGCCATTGAAGACAATGGCTGCAAATAAAGGAGCCACTCATGAAAAACCTGCTTGCAGTGATCGGACTATGTGTCGTTCTGCAAAAAGGCTACGCGTTCTATCGCGAATACAGCGATCTGAAACGCAATGCCCATAACCGTCGCGCACCCAGTTGACCAGGCGCAGGCCCTGCCGAAACTTTAGTGGCAGGGCCAACACCAGGGATGGCACAGAGCCATCAAGTTTCGTAATATCAATGTTAATTTGGCGCCAGAATGGTGACCACTCGTTGATTCCGGCCTACAGGATAGTTGCCATGTCACAAGCGAAGGACACGCTGCTCCGGCTGTTCGCGTTGTTGCGTTTGATCCCCACCGAGCCGCAGCGTATCGCCACACCAACGCTGCTGGAAAAGCTCCGGGACAAGGGCTTTGCAGTGACGTTGCGTTCTGTTCAGCGCGACCTGAACCGGTTGTCCATTCCCTTCTCTCTGCAGTGCGACGAGAGTGAAATTCCCTTCCGCTGGAGTTTCACCCGCGACGCGCCGCTGAGGCTGGAAGACATGGACACCCCGACAGCGTTGGCGCTCTATCTCTCCGAACGGCATCTGACCACATTGCTCCCGCAAACTGTGCTGGACCAACTCGGCCCCCAGTTCAGGCGCGCCCGAAACTTTCTGGGCGATCTGGGTAACAACGGTCTAGCGGATTGGGCGAAGCGAGTCCGTACGGTACCCAACGGCAAAACCTTGATGCCTGCCAGCATCGCTCCGCAAGTCTGGAGCGAGGTTTCAACCGGCTTGCTGGAGCGCCGAAAACTGGAAGTGGCGTACCAGAGCCGCAGCAAAAGCGAACTCAAGCAGTTCCGACTGCACCCCGCTGGGCTTGTGTCACGACATGCCATCAGCTACTTGGTCGCATCGGTGGACGGCTACGACGACCTTCGTCAGTTCGCTCTGCATCGCATCCGCGACGTGCGGGTATTGGATGAACCAGCAGAACTGCACGCCACATTCGACGTTGACGATTACATCGATACCGGGATTTTCAACCATCGACAAGCCGATGCCCAAGTCGAGCTCATAGCCGATGTTCACCCGCAGATTGCCGCTCTGCTCAGCGAGACACCTCTGAGTAATGTGCAGCGTCTCAGCGATCTCCCCGACCACACCTGGAAACGCTTGCATGCCCAAGTGGCACTGGACCGGGATACCTTGTGGTGGATCTTCGGGCTCAACGACAACATCAGGGTCTATGCGCCTCAGGTCTGGGTCGATGAAATTCACCAGAAGCTGAATAACCTGCGCACCCTTTATGCCGATGTCAGCTCAACCGGCATTTGATGACCACCAGCGGCACGATCAACCCCACATTTTGATGAGGCCAAGGAAGCTCCATGGGCAACGAACGTACAAGGGCATTGAGCAATTCGGTCAGCCTCTGCCCGATCTGGCCTGCACAGGCATCGGAGAAAATTGGTCACATGCTGAACGAGATCAATCACGCGAACGCCATTATCGACAAGATTGCCGGAACCGCGCAAAACAGCGCGATCAAGGGCGGTTTCGCGGCCGAGACCTGGCATGCCGAATCGTTCAACCTGGACGCCATCCTCAAAGACAAGGACGTCCGGGCCTTCACCGATAACTTCAGCAACACCCCGCTTGCCAAAAACCATACGACTCACGACATCGTCGTGATGAAGGGTGATGAGCAATTGCTCGGTGCCCAACTGAAGTACTTCAAGAATGGCGATGCCACCCAAAAGGCTTTCAGGTCTACCAAAGATGGCGTTCATCGGTATCAGGACAGCGATGCGTTCATCGGCCCGGCGGACCAGATCGAGCAGATCAAGGACGCTGCCAAACGTGATATGCAGCGCAACCAACACACGCGTCCGGAAGTGGCTAATGCTGCTGAAAAAGTGCGTGACAAGACCACGGCCAATCTTGACGTAGAGGGCGTCCAATCGACGCCGCTGAGCAAGCGGGAAGCCGAACAGGTGGGCAGTGGCAGCAAAACCGGTAAAGAGCTGCATGAAAATATGCAGAACGGTTACCTGAACAAAGCCACCGTGCAGCAAAGCTTGCGCGCAGCAGGCTCGGCAGCGGTGATCACCACCGTCATCGCGGGCAGCATCAATACGTTCCAGTCGATTAAACGCGTGCGTGACGGCGATATCACCGTAGAACAAGCCACTGTTCAGATTTTGCAGAACACTGCAATCGCCGCGGGTGACAGCGCCCTGAAAGCGGGTATCGCCACGGCGACGGTCAGCATCACAGCCCGCAACCTGCCGACGTTGTTCGCAGGCACGGCCTTCAAGCGCGCGTTTGCCAACAACGGCGTAGCGGCGGCGGCGGTGTGTGCAGTGGATGTGGTGCAGAACGTGGTGCTGTTCGCGGCGGGCAAGATCACTGGCGAAGAACTCGAAACCCGAACAGGCCACAACTTGCTGCAAACCGGCGCCGCTGTGGTCGGCAGTTCGGTGGGCGCTGCGGTCGGTGCCCTTGGTGGGCCGATCGGTGCGTTGGTCGGCGGCATCATCGGCGGCTTGATCACCACGATGGCCATGAGCATCGCGGTCGATAACCACATTGAGAAAAGCTTCCGTCTGACACTGGAAGCCACCGAACACGTGACGAGCAACGCGATGGTCATGCACGAATCGCTGGAATACCTGCAGATGTCGCAATCGTTCTATGCCGAATTCCACAAAGGGCTGTATCTAGCCGAGCGCCACTTTGCCGGCCAGGTGAAGACTATGGCAGCCCAAAGCACGCAGCTGAAAAACCTGATTGATAGTCTTTAAGGCACATCTCAATGAACGAAACGGTCGAAGCAGCACCCAAGGAAATCTTCAATCAGCAGCTGGATGCTTCAGAGCAAGAAGCGGTAGAAGCGCTCGTCGCTCAGCACCGGAACAATGCCGCACTGACCCAGCAGTTGGCTGTGGATGCATCACGGCTGATCACGTGCAGCGAGGAGCGCTTGAAACAACAAGCCGACAGCGGATTCTTCAAGCGCTTTGCGGGTGCATTTAGCGGCAAGAATCGTCAGAACCAATTGCTGAATCAGCTTGATGCGCTGCACATGCAGAAGTTCGCCTGGCACTACCTCAAGCAACTGCAGCAGCAGAATCTAATCAATGCCCAGAGCATCGCGGTAATCCGCAACAATCTGGGCACGATGAACGAATACATCATCGAAACCCGCGAATTCCTGTTCCAGGCGGTCGACAAGATCAACCGGCGGTTGATCCGGGTTGAGAACAACACCAGCTTTCACCAATGGTCGTTGAACATTGAAGCGAACAAGCGTCGCTTCAAATCAATGCCCAAGGCGTTGCTGGTGCTGAACCTCGCCTATGATTTCATGCGCAGTCACCCCGGTGTAATGCTGACCACACAGGACATCAACCACCTGATCGTCACCCTGGAAAAGCTGGACGTTGACTGCGATGAAGAAGTTGAACTATTGAGCTTCATCATCGACCTGATCGACCAGATCGAAGCCACCAGCATCGAGCGCTATCGCGCTATCATTGAGCTTTCGTTCGAGGGCCACACGGCCGATTCCTACTTCATCCAGAAGAACATTTCGGGACTGGCATTCAACTCACTGTATTACCTTTCCGACGAGTACGATCGCATCATCGACATGGTCTCGGACGGTGAGGTGTGTGACAGCGACGAAAAACGCGAGCGTATCATTTCCAGATTCTTCGGCAAGGCGTTTTCCGGTCTTTATACCCAATACCAGATGCGCGACTTGATCGAGGAAATCATCGGCGGCAGTCTGTTGACCCTGGATATCTACAAGGATCAGCACGGTCTGAACGCCTTGCCCGACGACATCGTCGAAGACGCTCACGGGGAACCGGTTGCGCTGGTGTCGTCCTTACCGGATATCCGCGCTCACACCTTCTTCGACACCAACGCCGATCATGAAGCCCGACACAGCTACATGTTGCTGTTCGCGCTCTGCATCGAGAACTCGCAGTCCTTGAACAGACAGGGCCGAGAATTTCTCGAGTTGCTGGCGCACAAAGCCGGGTGCCCGCAAGTGCCAGTGGAAATTGCAGCCCTGGCGGACAATCCTCGCAAGGCTCAGGACTACTCGCCGGTCCTGCAAAATTTGCTCAAGGGCGATGACAACACTTATACCTGGCTGATCGATGCGTTCTACTTGTTGACGCTTTGCCAGAAAGCGATCGAAGGCCCACAGGTACTGCGGATCCTGAATGCGCTCAAGCCCACCCAGTTCAAAGAGCAATTCCCCCGCATGCTGGCGATGCTCACCGAGCAGGATGAGCAGAACATACTCGCTGCCGCCGAGAAGCTGCAGGCACAGACGCGCGGCTGGAAGAACATCGTGCGTTACCGCGAGTTGCGCTTCGACAGAGCGTTCTCCGAGATCAAAACACAGTTGAGCAGCATCAGTTTCGACGCCGTTCATCTTTCGCTCGAGCTTAGCAAGGCGACCATGAAAGCGTCGGAGTATTCGTACTTCATGGACGCTTGGGATGACTCGTTCCTGAGCAAGGTCAGCACAAAAGTGGGCGGCGCCGCCTATACGATCGGTCGCAGCTCTTGCCTATCTACACTGAACGAAATGCGCAAGAAAATCAGTGCGTTCATCTCTGCACATTCGAGTACGTTGAATCAGGGAAATCGTGTGCTGTCGCGCTGGGGCTTGGCCTCGATTACGTTCAAGGACGAGTGCGGCTACGCCGATTTCGAGTTGGACAACTCCGCAACCAACGAAGACTGGTACGATCAGTTCAATCACTTCGACCAGCAATTGGGCAACACGCTTACGTCCTTTTCCGAAGCCTGTGAGGATGTTGCCAAACAGCTTTGGCTCTTTATGGAAGGGCGATTCGACGAGTCGGTGGTCGAAAGCAAAGCAAAACAAAGCGCCGAACGGATCGCACAAAAACAGCAAGAAAAACTGGCCAAACAGTCGGTCACCTTCGACAAGGACGGCCGTGATCATCTGTTCAGCATCGAATGGAGGCAGGTAGAACACCCGCCCTGCGACCCTGAGAAGATTCAGTCTATCAAGACCGATGGCGCCACATGGCTGATCGTCGATAACGCCAACCGGGTTTATCGCAGCCTCGACCGTGAGCACTGGCACACTGTGCGCCTCAGCGCCGGCGAAGACTCGCCTTACATCAGCAAACTGGATTATGTGGGCGGCATGTGGATCGCTGTGGCGGGCTACAGCGATGGCTTCTATTACTCCCGGGATGCGCAGAACTGGAAACAGAGTCATTTCCCTGATGTGCCGGGCTACGAATTTACCTGCACCGATGAAATCGTTTACTTCAATGGTCTCTGGCTATGGCGCTTCAAGGAGCGCAGAGAATACGCCTACGTTGAAAAAGGCCTGATCTTCGATTCGACCAAGACCAACAACTTCGACAAGATAGCCGTCTTCTGCACGGCGAACCTCGACAATCAGTGGCAACGCTGGGAGGACACACCGAGCTTCTCGGAAGGTGTTGTGGTGGAGAGCCTCCAGCCATTACCAGGTGGGAATACGCTGCTAGCGTTCTGCAAGTACGACTGGTTCTATACCACGTCGAAGAAGAAGAACAATGCAGCTTCTTTTGTCAGCTACTACGTTGCTGGGAAGGGCTGGAGAAACTGCACTTGGGCCAATGAGGACGACCATTACGGTGTGCCGCTCATCACGCGCGTGGGCCAGAAGTTTATGTGCTTCTACTCGGACTGCGTCATGACGTCCGACAAAAATGGCTACGAGTGGAAGCTTCAGTCCAAGGATATTCGCATCAGTGACTGTGCGCATTTGCAGGATATGAGCCTGTTCTCGACGAAGTGGGGCCGAGAAACGCTCTATGTAAGTCAATCAGGGGAAATCTTTGCGGAACTGGTTCTCGAAGAAGGCACCTGGAAACACATCGCCGCCAACGAGCAAGGCACCTTGAGCGTCTACTCGCCGAACAAGCATGAAACCTTCCTGCGAAGCGGTAATTACATTTGTCACCCGAAAGCGTAACGCAGTTCCAGAGGGATTGAGCGTTGGTCACTGGCTGCCTGCAAAAGCAACCTCTGCAGGTAGCCACAGTTTTGCTGCTTCTGATCCGTGGCCATAAGGAAGACAATTCCCCGCAATCCCAAACCTGAGCGCAAGCGTAAGCCCCGGCTAAGCCGGGGGCGATTTTTCGTCTGGATTCGTCAACATGGAATCAACACCTGTAAATACGTAGTCAGGATAGTCATAAGTCAATCCCGGCTTTGACCCTCGCCCCTGGCCGGAGAATCGGCCCATGTTCACCATGTTGCTATTCCCAGGTGACACCCCGATTGATAGTTCAA
The DNA here is from genome assembly GCF_003936645.1 of Pseudomonas sp. p106. Lineage (NCBI taxonomy): Bacteria > Pseudomonadati > Pseudomonadota > Gammaproteobacteria > Pseudomonadales > Pseudomonadaceae > Pseudomonas > Pseudomonas sp. p106. The sequence continues at coordinate 98,696 of NZ_RHQR01000011.1, read as the reverse complement.
CCCACGTCTGGTTGATGACCATCGGTCACGTTGCCTATTTCATCCCTCGTCGATGACTCTACGACCGGCGGCCGACCAGCCGCCGGTCTTCTTGAGCGCGCTTGAAAGCCGCGTCGTTTCTGGCTGAGACAGTTTTAATTCTCTAAAGTATCCGTCTGGATTGGCATTTTAGGTGATCGCGACAGTTTTGCGATTTCTCTTAACGAGGCTGCAGGCTGCGAAAACTGTGATGCGTCCGCGACAGTTTTAATTCTCTAAATCCAATTGGTTTTAGAGAACTGTCGCAGGACGGTCAAAATTGGTGTTGATCAGAGGGAGCCGCTACTGGCTCCCTTACTTTTAGATCTTTGGGTGTGAACTCCCCGTACTTCCGCTTGATGGCTGTGCGAGAGGCAATCCGGTCGAGATGAGTGCGGCAGCCAATACGAAGATGCTGGAGACCCACAAACAAGCCTCTAACCCATAAGCTTGGAACACCCAACCTGACAGCAACGTGCCGACCAAGCGACCGAGGGCGTTGGACATGTAGTAGAAGCCTACATCCAAGGAGACGCCGTCTTCCTTGGCATAGCTGACGATCAGGTAGCTGTGCAGCGATGAGTTAACCGCGAACAGCACGCCGAACAGCATCAGCCCACCGAGCAGCACTACCGGCGCCGACCAGCCTGCCGACAGGCCCACGGCTATGAGCGCAGGGAGCCCGGCCAGGGCGATTGCCCAGATGAAGGCCGCTCTGCCATCGGGCACATGACCGCGCTTCTTGCCGGTGATGTGAGGAGCAAGCGACTGGACGATGCCGTAGCCGATTACCCACGTGGCCAAGAAACCACCGACCAGCCAGAAGTCCCAGCCAAACGCAGAGCTCAGGTACACCGGCAGTGCCACCACGAACCAGACGTCCCGGGCACCGAACAAAAACAGCCGTGCGGCCGAGAGGATGTTGATCGCCCTGCTCTTGGACAGCATGTCGCGGAACTTCGGTTTGGCCTTGGCTTTGCCCAAGTCCTTTTTCAGCAGCATCAAACTGCCGATCCAGATCAGAGCCAGTACTGCTGCCATGGCCAGCACCGCCAGGGTGAAACCAAGCAGCGCAAGCAGTGCTCCCCCGAGGAAGAAGCCGACGCCTTTGAGCGCGTTCTTGGAGCCCGTGAGGATGGCCACCCACTTGTAGAGCGTGCCTTGCTGGCTGTCCGGCACCAGGAGCTTGATGGAGCTTTTGGCGCTCATCTTGTTCAGGTCCTTGGCGATGCCGGATAGCGCCTGGGCGGCCATCACCCACGGCACCGTCAGCCCGGTTGCCGGTACCGTGAGCATCAGCAAGGCCACAACCTGCATGCCAAGGCCGATGTTCATGGTGCGGTTGAGCCCCAGGCGGGCGCCGAGGTAACCGCCCACCAGGTTTGTGATCACGCCGAACACTTCGTAGAACAGGAACAGCGCCGCGATCTGCAGCGGCGTGTAGCCCAGCGAATGGAAGTGCAGTACCACCAGCATGCGCAATGCGCCGTCGGTGAGGGTGAAGGCCCAGTAATTGCCGGTAACCAGCAGGTACTGACGCACTTGTGCAGGCAGGGCTGACAACGCCTTCATGATCGCTGTTTACTCCGCTGCGCCGACCAAGCGTGCCAGCTCAGCTGCACGGTTGGCGTAGCCCCACTCGTTGTCGTACCAGGCGTAGATCTTCACCTGGGAACCATTGACCACCAGGGTGGACAGCGCATCGATGATCGAGGACCGTGGATCGGTGCGGTAGTCGATGGACACCAAGGGGCGCTCTTCGTAGCCCAAGATGTCCTTCAGCGGCCCTTCGGCAGCGGCTTTCAGCAGCGCGTTGACCTCTTCAGCCGTCGTCTGTCGTTCCACTTCGAACACGCAGTCGGTCAGCGAGGCATTGGCCAGCGGTACACGCACGGCGTGACCATTCAGCTTGCCGCGCAGCTCGGGGAAGATCTCGGCGATTGCGGTGGCCGAGCCTGTGGTGGTCGGTATCAGGCTCATGCCCGAGGCACGCGCGCGCCGCAGGTCCTTGTGCGGTGTATCGAGGATGCTCTGGGTATTGGTGAGGTCGTGAATGGTGGTGATCGAGCCGTGGCGGATGCCCAGGTTCTCGTGAATTACCTTGACCACCGGGGCCAGGCAGTTGGTGGTGCAAGAAGCGGCGGTGACGATACGGTGCTGCGCCGGGTCGAACAGGTGCTGGTTGACGCCCATCACCACGTTCAGTGCGCCTTTCTCCTTCACTGGAGCGCAGACCACCACACGTTTGACGCCCTGACCCAGGTAGGCCTGGAGCACGGCTACCGACTTCATCTTGCCGCTGGCCTCGATGACCAGGTCGCAGCCCGACCAGTCGGTGTCTGTGATGGTCTTGTTCGCGGTGACCTTGATGCGCTTGCCTTCGATCACTACCGCGTCACCTTCTGCGCGAGCTTCACGGTGCCAGCGTCCGTGGATCGAATCGAAGTTGATCAGATGGGCATGGGTCTCGGCGTCACCGGCCGGGTCATTGATCTGCACAAACTCGAATTCCGGCCAGTCCCAGGACGCGCGAAGCGCCAAGCGACCAATACGGCCAAACCCATTGATACCTACTTTGATAGCCATGTTCTTGTTCTCGGAATCGCGATTAACGAATGGTCAGAGGGTGACGCTGAACTGGTTGATGTATCCAACGTGCGCAGCGTTGCCAGCACGGAATACGGGTGCAGTTGCCTGCTCAGAAAGCCTCAAATGGATCGTTGATTGACACGCTTGGATAGTTCCTCTGCCGACTCCTTGCGCTCGGAGTAGCGATCGACCAGGTAGTCGGAGCGGTCACGAAGCAGCAGGGTGAACTTCACCAGCTCCTCCATAACGTCGACGACACGGTCGTAGTACGAAGAGGGTTTCATGCGGCCCGCCTCGTCGAATTCCAGATAGGCCTTCGGCACGGACGACTGGTTAGGGATGGTGAACATGCGCATCCAGCGGCCGAGGACACGCAGCTGGTTGACCACGTTGAACGACTGCGAGCCACCGCAGACCTGCATCACCGCAAGGGTTTTGCCTTGGGTCGGGCGCACGGCGCCCATGCTCAGTGGAATCCAGTCGATCTGCGACTTGAACACGCCGGTCATTGCACCGTGGCGTTCTGGCGAGCACCAGACCATGCCTTCGGACCACAGCACCAGATCGCGCAGCTGCTTGACCATGGGGTGGTCATCGGGGGCGTCGTCCGCCAATGGCAGGCCGGACGGATTGAAAATTCGCGTTTCGGCACCGAAGTGCTCCAGCAGGCGTGCTGCTTCTTCCGTCAGCAGGCGGCTGAACGAGCGTTCTCGGGTCGATCCGTACAGCAGCAGGATGCGAGGCTTATGGGTGGACTTTTGCTCGACTGCCAGTTTGTCTGCGGTCAGCAGGTCGACCAGGTCGTTGTCGATGTTGGGGATGTGGTGTTCGGTCATGATTTACTCCTGAGACAAGGCGCCAGGTGGCTGAAAGCGGTCTCGCAGAGGGTGTTGCGGCGGCTATTGGCTGTGCAGAGGAACAGAACTTTCATCGGTTCTTCTCGGCAAGGATCAGCAGCACGAGGCGACGCGTTGTGGGCGGTCACCCATGGAGTCCAGTCGTTTGGTGCTGGTACTCAGCCATTCACGGTTGGCCTCCAGCGTCGTTGCCAGGACCTCACGTACCCAGGCGGGAAGCGATGGATGCAGCCGGTAATAAACCCACTGGCCCTGGCGGCGGTCTTCCAGCAGGTCACAGGTGCGAAGCTGCGCCAAGTGGCGGGAAACCTTTGGCTGGCTTTCTTCCAGCGCGCAGGTCAGTTCACAGACGCAGAGTTCTTCCTCGCGTGCGATCAGCAGCATCATCCGAATGCGGTTTTCGTCGGCGAGGCATTTGAAGACCTTGGTAGGGGTCAGCGAGTCAGTCATGGGTTACTCAGTATTTGGTCTTCACAAGGACGAACATCTTGATGCGCTCATGGATCTCGTGAAGGGTGTGTCGGAAGGCATCGTGTTTGTCACTGGTCGCTGCGCTGAAAGCGTGAAATGCACAGGGTTCGTGTGCCGGAGCAAAGCTTGGCGAGCGGCGAGCGAGCTGCGTTTGCGGTACAAACAAACAGGACGCGGATCTTGCCAATCCGCGCCTATATGTTTTTTCGAATATACGCTTTTCCGAATATATCGCAACCCTTCGATGATGGGTGTACTCATCTTGGATGAGCAGACACCCCCAGGCGGGAACTGGCGTAGCTACTGCGACAGCCTGCAGTTGTTCGCCCAGCGGAAAACGCAACATGCACACCTAAGGCTATGCTGCCCCTGCCAGTGACCCACCCACGCTGCGCTTCTCTCTTATAAAACACGTCACCATCGCCGCCACGCCAATGCTGAAGATATAAAGCGCCTGCGGCCCGGATTGCTCCATCATCGCACTGGCAATCAAGGGCCCGATGGTGGCGCCAATGCCAAACGTCATTAGCAATACCCCAGCCACCGCTACACGCAGCTCAGGCTCCAGATTGTGGTTGGCATGCGCCACACCCAGTGGATACAGGCAGAACTGCAAGAAACCGATGGTGGCGCCCGCCAAAATTATCCACAGCTGTCCTGATGCCAGGCCCAGAGCCAGCGGCAGGTAAGCGATGCACAGCAATAAGGCCGTAGCCCGGATCAGCGTGATGCGCGAAAAATGATCAGACAGTTTACCCAGCGGCAGCTGCGCCAGCAGCCCGGCGGCGATGCTGATGGCCATGAACTGCCCAACCTGCGCCGGGGTAAAGCCCAGTTGCGCGGCGAAGATCGGGGTCAGCCCATACAGGCAACCGTTCAGTAACCCCGAAGCTAGGATCGTGAACAACGATTGAGGAAGCCTGCGCAGGTACAACATCGGTTTGATCCGAGCCTGGCTGATACCGCTCGGCTGGGCACCGCTGTGCAGGGCCACTGGGATCAAGCCAATAGCAAAGGCAATGGCCACGCCTGTCAGCGCCAGTGTATGCAACCCATCTCCGAGGCTCAGCATCAGCTGGCCAAGCATCATGCCGACATAGCTGGCCACCATGTACAGCGACATGGCGCCGCCTCGCCGGTTAACCGGAGCACAGTCGTTGAGCCAGCTCTCGATGACCATCAACTGGCACATCATCGCTGCCCCCACGATAAACCGTAGGGCAAGCCACAGCGGCAAGCCATCACTGAGCTGGTGCGTGAGCACCGCAGTCACTATCACCCCGGCGCTCACCACAAAGGCCCGCGCATGGCCGGCCAGGCCAATCAGCCAGTAGCCGGAGCGGGCTCCGAACTCCATCCCCAACGCGTTTGCGGCCATCAGCGCGCCGCCCCACAACTGTGCCACTCCGGCTGCATCCAGGCGCAGGGCCAGGTAGGTCATCAGCAGGCTGGAGCCCAGTTGCATCAACAAGGCAGCGACATAAATCGTGCCGAACCTTTTACTTAGTGCGAACAATTGGCTTCCCCAGGGAGAGGGTCGGTAGTCAGGCAAGGCCGTGACGCTGTTTCCAGTCGCCCGGGTACACCACATAGCCGAACAGCGCGTGGCCTGCATAAACCAGTTGCGTGCCTTCGGGAATCCACAACACCTGGCCAGGCGATACCCGATACAGCTCGCCGTTGGCCTGGAGCTCAAAGCAGCCCTCGATGACGAAAATCACTTCGTCGTAAAGCACCGTCCAGGCCACTTCGGCACCTGCCCAGCGGGCAAAGCCGATGCCCAGGTTGGGCGACACTTCGTTGCTGATGGCGCGTGCGACCCATGCGTCACCCGGCGGGCCGCCACGCTGGGCAAAATCCAGGTCGCGATGATCGACCAGTCGTACCGGGCCTTTGCCGCTCGGCACGCGGCTCATACTTCGCGCCTGCTGTTGAACGCTGCCCAGCGAATCCGAGTGCGCACGCCCAGGCCCAGGAACGGCTCAGGCGGGTTGCGTGAGGGCATCCCGGTCACGGCGCGGATGTCGCTCAATTGCCGCGAGTCCGCGCCCACTGCCATGTCGGCCAGCAGCGTGCCGGAAATGGTGCCCCAGGCGGCACCAACGCCGTTGTCGCAGGCGGTTGCGTAGACGCCGTCATCGAGTTGACCGAAGTAATTGGTGAAGTTGCGCGAGATCGCATAGGCACCGCCCCAGGTATGCGTGAACGGCACCTGTTTGAGTTGTGGATAGCGCGCCTCGAACGCCTTGCGATGATCATCGCGAATATTGTTGCGGGCGGTATCGGTGATGCTACGGCCGTAGCGAGGAACGTGCTTGTAGGTATTGCGAATGATCAGGCGTCGGTCCTGGGTCATGCGCACCGTGGTACCGGCGTGGTCGGCAGGGGTAAGCCCCCAGTCGGCCTGGGCGCCGATTGCTGCCATCTCGGCATCGCTCAGCGGCCGTGTCCAGCTGGCGAAGGTCATCACCGGCAGCAGGCGGTTGCGCAGATAACCGAACTCCTGGGTGAAAATGCTCGTGCCCAGCAATACCTGCGGGGTACGGATCAGTCCGTTATCGCCGCGCAGCAGCCACTTGCCGCTGGGGTCTTTCTCGAGTGAGCGGATGGGCGACTCTTCAAGCACTTCGACGTTGGCCGGCAGCGCACCACCCAGGCCACGGACCAGGGCGGCAGGCTGCATCAAGTAACAACCCGGGGTATAGATAGCACGGCTGTAGTAGCGGCTACCGAGTACGCCGGCCAGTTCGTCACGCTCCACCACGCGATAGGGCTCACCCAGGTCGGCCATGAGTTTTTCGAAATGGTCCAGGTAGCCCTGGCCACGCTCGCCCACCGCGCCCTGGTACTTGCCCGCATGAGACCACTGGCACTCGATGCCATGACGGTCGATCAAGGTCTGCAGTTGGTCGATGGCGGCCCGGTTCAGCCCCAGCAGGCGCTGCTTGTGTTGCGGGTCGGGATGCTCCAGAGCGAACTTGTGCGGCAGGTCGATGACAAAGCCCGAGTTGCGACCCGAGGCGCCATAGGCGATGCGCTGGGCATCCACCAGGATAATGCGCGCCTGTGGCCGGTGCTCGGCCAGCCGCCGTGCGGCCGCAAGCCCGGCGAAGCCTGCACCGATCACTACATGGTCGGCATTCTGTTCGCCGCTCAGGCGCTTGCTCGGTGCCGGCTCAGGCAGCGCGGCGTACCAACCGCAGCTGCGGTCGTCGTGAGGCAGATTGACAATACTGTTCATGGTTCGGCCTCAGGCCACATGTTGCTGGGTGTCCTGGCAGCTTTGCAGCCAGGTATTACGTTGCAGTTGCGCCTGGCGCCCGAGCAGCACGAACCCGCGCAGGGCACCGGCGTGGTCGTGGAACGCCGCGCTCAATCCATCGCTGGTCGGATCGCAACGCCATTGCCCCTGACAGTCACCGGGTGGCGTCAGCAGGCACAGTGGGGCAACCGGGGTTTTCACGGTCACAGGCGCCAGTGGGTATTGGGCAGCGGTCGGTTGACCCAGCAACGTCTTGGCCAGGGCACGAATACCCTCGTTGATCGGCGCCAGGTAGGGCAGCAACTGGCCATTGATCTCGACGCAGTCACCCAAGGTGTATATGCCCGGGTGCGAGGTCTGCAGTTGTGCATCGACCTTGATCCCCCGGCCGCAGTCCAGGCCGGCCTCTAGCGCCAGTTCAAGGTTGGGGCGCAAGCCCACTGCGCTGAGCACCAGGTCTGCCTCGACCACTTGACCGTCGGCCAGAGTCAGTTGGTAGCCGTCGCTGTTGCGCTCGATGCGCTGCAAGGTGGTGCGCAGATTCCATTGCACGCCAAGGCCCGAAAGCGCCTGCTGCAAGTGCTGGCCTGCCGCCTCGGGCAGCAGGCGCTCCATGGGCCAGGCGCCCAGGCCGATCACCCGCACCTTGTAGCCATTGCTCGCCATATCGTTGGCGAACTCGCAGCCAATCAACCCGTCACCCAGAATTGCCACGCTCTTTACATCTTTGAGACGTTGGCGGAACGCCTGGTAATCGTGCAGGTTGTTGACGCTGAGCAGCGCCTCGGCGCACCCCTCGATAGGCAACCGCACCGCAGAAGCACCGCTGGCCAGTACCAGTTGGCCGTAGTCCATTTCGCCTAGGCTGGTATGCAGCCGTCGCGCCTGGGTATCAATACGCTCGACCTTGCATCCGGCATAGATTCGAATGCCCAATCGCTGCTCGATCGCCAGCGGGCTTTCAGTTGCAAGGGTTGTAGCAGTGCGCCCTTGGGCCAGGGCGATCGACAAGGCAGGTTTGGAGTAGATATGCCCCGACTCTTGGGTCAGTACGCGAATCTCCAGCTGCGGGTCGGCCTTGCGCAGGGCTTGTGCCAGGCCATAGCCGGCATGGCCGCTACCGATTATGACCACCGGTTGCGCCGGGCGGGCGACGACCACAGGTTGCGCCTGGATGACCGGCGCCGCCGCCACAGCAGCAATCGGAGTGCTCAGTTCGATCATTTCAAAGTCGGCCTTGCCGACCTTGCACTCAGGGCACAGCCAGTCCTCGGGCACATCTTCCCAGCGGGTGCCGGGGGCGATGCCGTCGTCGGGCCAGCCTTTGGCTTCGTCGTAGATCAGGCCACAGATGATGCAGAGCCAGGTTTTCATCGCGTTACCTCCTCACTCGCCCTTGATACGTACGGCCAGGTTTTTGGTCCTGACGTAGCTGTAGAGCGCCTCCTGGCCTTTTTCGCGTCCGAAGCCCGAGAGCCCGACCCCGCCAAACGGGGTTTCGATGCCGCCGGCATACCACTCGTTGACGAACACCTGGCCGGCGCACAGGCGCCGTGCGCAGCGCAGAGCGCGGTTGAGGTCCTGGGTGAACACGCCTGCCACCAGCCCGAAGACGGTGCCGTTGGCAATGGCGATGGCCTGCTCTTCGCTGTCGAAGGGCATCACTGCCAACACCGGGCCGAACACTTCGGCCTGGGCGATCTCCATGTCCGGGGTTACATCGCGCAGTACCGTCGGCGCCATGTAGTGCCCACGCAGGCCAGAGATGGCCTCGCCGCCGGTTGCGACGACGGCGCCTTGCTGTTGGGCCCGCTGGCACAGGGCTTCGATACCCTCGAGCTGGCCTGCAGAGATCACCGGTGTGTGGTCCGGGTTGTCCTGGCCCAGGCCGACGCTCAACCCCTCTGCCATTGCCACGACATCAGCGACGACATCGTCGTAGACCGAGCGATGCACCAACAGGCGTGACATGGCCGAACATACTTGGCCTGCGTTGAAGAAAATGCCGCTTTTCACGCTGTTGATCACTTGCTCGCGATCGGCATCGGGGAACACCAGGGCAGCCGACTTGCCGCCCAGCTCCATGACGCTGGGGGTTGCGTGGTCGGCGGCGGAACGCAAAATGCTCTGGCCGGTAGCAACAGAGCCGGTGAAGACGATCTGGTCGACGTCGCGATGGCCGGCCAAATAGGCCCCCACTTCACGGCCCCGGCCGCAGATCAGGTTGACCGCACCCTGTGGCAGGCCAGCACGCTCGATGGCCTGCATCAGCACGCACAGGCCGAGCGGCGACAGCTCCGGCGACTTGATCACCACAGCGTTGCCCGCCGCCAGGGCCGGGGCCAGGGAGCGCGCGCAGATCGACACCGGGAAATTCCACGGCACGATTTGCAGCGACACGCCCATCGGGTCGTAGACGGTGAAGTCCATGTAGCCGTCGCCCAGCGGAATCGACTTGCCTTCGATCTTGTCGGCCATGCCGGCGTAATACTCGAAGTAGCGCGCAGCTTCGACGAATTCGTCACGCGCATCACGCAGGCTCTTGCCGTTTTCCTGGCACAGCACCCAGGCGCCTTCATCGGTGATTGCGCGAATCTGCGCCGCAATCTCAAGCAGCCAGGTCACACGCTGCGCCGGCCGCACGCGGCTCAACACATTGCTGTCGGCACAGCGTCGGGCGGCCTGCAGGGCGCGTTCGGCGTCGGCCACGCTGGCCTGGGCGACGGTCGCCACAGGTGCGCTGGTGCCGGGGTTGTGGATGGTCAGGTGCTGCTCACTGTCGGTCCACTGGCCGTCGATGAAGTTCAGCCAGTGCGGGGCTATCGAATGCATGGTGATCACCTCAGGCGCGCTGCGCGCAGTCGAGCAATTGGCGGGCAGCCCACTTGTGGAAGTAGTGAGTCGGCAGGTCCATTTCCGGCGAGAATGCGCCACCGCTATAGCCAGGGGAGAGGCGGCCCTTCTGCATACCTTCGACCGAAGCGATATCTTCGGCGAACACCACGCGCCAGGACTCCATCACGGCTTTGCGCGAGGCGTCGTAGTGGCTGTCCAGGGCCTGATCGCCGACATAGAACAGGCGCAGGTGTTCGATGGTTTTGCCTGGGGCCACGGGCTCCAGCATCATGGCGAAGGCGTGGTCGGCCTGGATGCCGAGCAGCACGTTGGGGAAGAACGCCACGTACTCGGCGGTGCGCAGGCGCTCCTGTGGCCAGGATGGGAAAATCGGCAAATGGGTGCCGGCAACGGCCGAGAGGTTGTAGGCGTGGCTGCCCTGGCCGGCGAACTCCTCGAACATGATGTTGTAGTGGTCTTCCAGGCGCGAGTAGCTGTTCAGGCTCGGGTGTACCCACGGCAAGTGGTAGGCCTCGCAGTAGTTCTCGACCGCGAGCTTCCAGTTGCAGTTGACCTCGATGCTCATGGCGCCGCTGTTCGCTTCACGGCGCAGCAGGTTCATGCCGTCGCTGCCCAGGAACTGGGTCCAGCGCTCGGTCAGTGGCTTGAGTTGATCTTCAAGGGCCGGTGCATCGCCGGACAGGTTGATGAACACCATGTCCATCCAGATCGTGGTGCGCAGTGCCTTCAGGCCATGCTTTTCGCAGGCGAAACGCTCGTCCTTGTGCTGATTGATCCCGCCGACGTGCGGTGTGCCTTTGAGGCCGCCATTGAGGTCGTAGGTCCAGGAGTGGTAGGGGCAGCGGATCACGCCCTGCACTTCACCCGCCTGCTGCACCAGTTTCACGCCGCGGTGGCTGCAGACGTTATGGAACACCTGCACCAGGCCTTCGCGGTTGCGCATCATCAACAGCGGCAGGCCCATGAAGTCCACAGGCTTGACGTAGCTGGTGGTCGGCAGGTCGCTGGCAAAACCGATACAGGCCCAGTTGCGCCCCAACACTTCATCGCGCTCAAGCTCGAAATAGCGCTGGTCGGTGTAGAACTCATTGGTCAGGCCATGGGCTTCATGGATCGGTGCCAGAACGGTTTCCAGGGCGTGGACGGGAATAAGGCGGGAATCAGTCGATACGGTCATTTTTGTTTTCTCTTGTCAGATGCACGGCAGGCAGTGCCTTGATGCCTGGCGCCAGTTTCAGCAAGAGAAGGAGGGCTCGACAAACGATTTATTTCAGCGTTATTTATCATTTTTAATCATTAATGATTTGCGCGCAGGTTAGGGTCTTCGCAAAGGAATAGTTGATGAACGGTCATCTTCTGGATTGCCCACGTTTATGATTTTTTGTAATCAATTGATGACAAGAAATAGTTTGTCGAAGTGTGGGTGATTCTCCCATTTTGTCAGGGCCCAAGGGAGCGTGCCGTGCCTTGGGCCTACGGGAGGACCGCCGCCAGGGATCTGGCACCTGCCTGTGGCAGCGGCGCTATCCAGCCGTGACAAAAAACCCTTGAACAAAAACAATAGGGGATAACCCATGCGTGCCGAATCTGGCCTGCTCAAAGGCCTCAATCCCACCGTGACGATATGGTCGTTGCTGGCCGTTGTACTTTTCGTGCTGTTTTGCGCCCTGTTCGCAGAACACGCGGCTGCTGCCTTTCAACGTGCCTCCGACTTTATCTTGCAGAACTTCAAATGGTTCTACCTGATCTCGGTCACTGGTGTGTTGGGGTTACTGTTTTATCTCATGTGCAGCCAGTTCGGGCACATCAAGTTAGGGCGTGACGACGACAAGCCTGAGTTCAGCTTCGGCTCCTGGATCGCCATGTTGTTCAGTGGTGGCATGGGCATCGGCCTGATCTTCTGGTCGGTTGCAGAGCCCATGTGGCATTACGCGGGCAACCCCTTTGCCACGGGCCTGACCGACGAAGCGGCGACCACCGCCATGCGCATCACCTTGTTCCACTGGGGCCTGCATCCGTGGGCAATCTTTACCATCGTGGGCCTTGGTCTTGCGTACTTTGCCTATCGTAAGGGCTTGCCGCTGAGCATGCGCTCGATCCTCTACCCACTGATCGGTGAGCGCATCTATGGGCCTATCGGTCACGTGGTCGATATCCTTGCAGTGGTGATCACTGCATTCGGTGTCTCCCAGTCGTTGGGGCTGGGTGTGGTGCAGATGAACACCGGCTTGAGCCAGGTGTTCGACCTGCCCATCAGCCTGGGGGTGCAAGTCACCTTGATCGTGCTCATTACCCTGGTGACCACCGTATCGGTGATGGCCGGTGTTTCGCGTGGCATGAAGCGCCTGTCGGAATGGAACATGCTGCTGTCGGTGATACTGGTGGTGTTGATCCTGCTGCTTGGGCCGACGCGCTACATTCTCAACCTGATGCTTGAAAGCACCGGCGACTATGCCCAGCACATCGTCGGCTTGAGCTTCTGGAGCGATGCCCAGAAGGACAGTGGCTGGCAGAACTGGTGGACGGCCTTCTACTGGCCGTGGTGGATGACCTGGGGGCCGTTTGTAGGTCTGTTCATCGCCCGGATCTCCAAGGGCCGCACCATTCGTGAACTGATTGCCGGCGCGCTGTTGGTGCCAACCTTGGTGACCATTGTCTGGATGTCGGTGTTCGGGGGCGCAGCCCTCAAGACCGAACAGGTCGACCGCCAGCACCACGAGCAGCAGGTAGCCAGCGGCGAACTGCAGGGCGACAAGGCCAAGTTCGAAGGTGGCACGGTGTTGCTGGCGACCAAGCAGGAAACCACCGCCGCCATGTTCACCCTGCTGCACAAGATCGAAGCAGGTACGTTGGGCAAGGTGCTGAGCGTGCTGGTCTGTATCCTGCTTGCGACGTACTTCATCACTTCGGCTGACTCCGGCACCCAGGTGCTGTGTACGTTGAACTCCATGGGCAGTGCCAACCCGCCGCAGAGTATCCGCCTGCTCTGGTGCATTCTGGAGGGTGCCATTGCTACGGCCCTGCTGATGGCGGGAGGGCTCAAGGCGATCCAGATGGCAAGCATCGCAGCGGGCTTGCCCATTGCGGGGTTCATCCTGCTTATCAGTTACACCCTGATGCGCAGCTTGCGCCAGGAAATGGCTGATGGCGTGCTCGATACACCGCCGGGCGGGCGCATGCCAATCCCGCAGATCATCCCTCAGGGCATCATCCCGGTGACGGGCACACTGACGGGCGGGGGCCTTGATGGAGGGCTGACGGCGAAGAAAGCCAGCTGAGCCCAACCCGGTATGCAATACCCAAGACCGGCAGTCATCCGCTGTCGGTCTTGGGCTTTTCTGGCAGCCTATTTCTGCACGGATGGCTGGGCCATCAACCAGTCCCGGAACAGCCGCACGCTTTCACGGGGGCCCCGCTCGTTGGTCGACTCCAGCAGGCAGAACTTGGCATCGGTCTGCAGCACCACATCATTGGGCATGACCAGCGCGCCACTGCTCAACGCATCGTCCACCAGGTTGCCCCAGGCCAGAGCCACGCCCTGGCCACTGATCGCCGACTGGATCAACATGCTGTAGCTGTTGATGTTCACGCGGTGCTTGGGCGTCATCGGCTGATACCCCAGGCGCTTGAACCACTCCGGCCAACCTACCCAGTCGCGCTGGGAGTCTTCAAGCCACAGCCAGGTGCACGTCGACAAGCCTTCGATGCTGCTCAGTTGCGGATGCCTGGCCAGATAGGCCGGGCTGCATACCAGAAAGATCTTTTCCGAGAACAGCGGCGTGACAGTCATGTCCTTGGGCGGTGGGTTGCAGTAGTACAGCGCGAGGTCGCTCTCGAGCCTGGCGTAATCCTTCACATGATCGTGGGCGATGATCCGCAGATCGATGTCTTCATGGGCACTCTGGAACTCCGACACCTTGGGCAGTAACCAGAGTGAGGCCATGGCGGTACTGGTGGCCACCGTCACTTGCTGGTTGCCATGCCACTGGCGAATCTCGCCCGTGGTACGGGCCAGGTGCAACATGCACTCGCGCACCGTTTCGTAGTACTGCGTGCCGGTATGGGTGAGGGTCATGGTGCGGGTGGTGCGGGTGAACAGTGCCTTGCCCAGGTAGTCTTCCAACAGGCGAACCTGACGGCTGATGGCACCCTGGGTGACGTTCAGTTCTTTGGCAGCAAGGGTAACGCTCAAATGGCGGGCTGCAGACTCAAACGCATGCAGGCTGTTGAGCGGCGGAAGAGGCTGGATTTTCACGGCTTGGGGTTCCACTCATTATTATTATCAGCCGCTCTATATTAATGATCCGTTCAGTCTCCAGGGGGCAGTCGGGAGAAATATTTTGAAGACTGGACCAGACCACAGGCCCCATGATTTGGGGCCTGCCGCAACAGCTTCAGTTCTTCGAACTCACTGTAACAACCCTCAGTGAGAGGGGCGTCGTTCCGGGGTTTCGAACCTCAGATCTGCATCGCCATCCCATCCACATTCATCGCCGCCTGGCGCAAGGCCTCGGAGCGGGTCGGGTGCGGGTGGCAGGTGAGGGCGATGTCTTCAGCCGAGGCCGAGAATTCCATCGCCACGCAGAACTCGCCAATCATCTCGCTGACGCTTGGGCCGACCAGATGCACGCCCAGTACCTCATCGGTGTTGGCATCAGCGAGGACCTTGGCGAAGCCTTCGGTCTCATGGTTGATCTTCGCGCGGCTGTTGGCGGTGAAGGGGAACTTGCCCACTTTGTAGGCGCGGCCCTCTGCCTTGAGTTGCTCTTCGGTCTTGCCGACGCTGGCCAGCTCGGGGCGGGTATAGATCACGCCGGGGATCAGGTTGTAATTGACCTCGTGGGGTTTGCCGGCGATGCGCTCGATGCAGGCGACCGCTTCGTCTTCGGCCTTGTGCGCCAGCATCGGGCCGGAGGTGACGTCGCCAATGACCCAGACACCGGGCACCGAGGTGCGATGATGCTCGTTGGTGAGCATGCCGCGTTTATCGGTCTGCAGCCCGACGCTTTCCAGATTCAGACCTTGGGTATAAGGACGACGGCCGATGGCAACCAGTACGTAGTCGGCTTGAAGTGTTTCTGCAGCGCCGCCGGCGGCCGGTTCCAGCGTCAGGCTGACCCCGTCGGGCGAGGCCGTCGCCTGGGTCACCTTGCTGCCGAGCTTGAAGGCCATGCCTTGCTTGGCCAGGGCCTTTTGCAGGGTCTTTGCGGTTTCCTCATCTGTGCCGGGGCAGATGCGGTCGAGGTATTCAATGACGGTGACCTGGCTGCCCAGGCGACGCCACACCGAACCCAGCTCCAGGCCAATGACGCCAGCGCCGATCACGATCAGGTGCTTGGGCACCTCGGGGAGGGCCAAGGCGCCCGTGGAATCGATGATGCGCTGGTTATCGATAGTCACGCCTGGCAGGGGAGTGGGCTCGGAGCCGGTAGCGATGACGATGTCCTTGGCTTGCAACGGCGTCTCGCTGCCGTCCTCGGCTTTGACAATGACCTTGCCGACGCCATCGAGGCGGCCCCAGCCTTTGATCCAGTCGACCTTGTTCTTGCGAAACAGGTACTCGATGCCCTTGGTCAGGCCAGTCACGCTCTCGTCCTTCTGTTTCATCATCTGGGCGAGGTTCAGGGTTGGCTTCACTTCGATGCCGAGGTGGGCAAACTCGTCACCGCTGGCAGCCTCATACAACTCCGAGGCATGCAGCAATGCCTTGGACGGCATGCAGCCGACATTCAGGCAGGTACCGCCAAGGGTCGAGCGGCCTTCCACACAGGCGACACTCAGGCCCAGTTGCCCGGCACGAATCGCCGCGTTGTAGCCGCCGGGGCCACCGCCGATGATCACCACGTCATAGGATTTCATGGGTTTTCTACTCCAGATGAAGAAGCGCGAGATGGACACAAGGTTAAGCTGAGAGCGCTAAATTGTATACAATCTGAGGTATTCATAAGATCAGTTGGTTCTAGACCTTGGTCTCGTTCAGCGGAAACTTCGCACGAATGAACTACCCTGTTTCGGTGGTGTTCGAAATTTCATGTATCGAGCCCAGAAGGAGGGTCGTTCATGCTTGCGCAACTTCCGCCGGCGCTGCAGAGCCTGCATCTGCCACTTCGTCTGAAATTGTGGGACGGTAACCAGTTCGATCTGGGGCCCAGTCCGCAGGTCACCATCCTCGTCAAGGAGCCTCAGCTGATCGCTCAGCTGACCCATCCAACCATGGACCAGCTGGGCGCCGCGTTCGTGGAAGGCAAGCTGGAGCTGGAGGGCGATATCGGTGAAGCCATTCGGGTGTGCGATGAGCTGAGCGAAGCCTTGCTGACGGGGGAAGATGATGCACCGCCACAGCGTGTGGCTCACGACAAGCGCACAGACGCCAAGTCCATCTCCTACCACTACGACGTCTCCAACGCGTTCTATCAACTCTGGCTCGATCAGGACATGGCGTATTCCTGCGCCTACTTCCGTGAGCAGGACAACACCCTCGATCAGGCACAGCAGGACAAGTTTGACCACTTGTGCCGCAAGCTGCGCCTGCAAACCGATGACTACCTATTGGACGTCGGCTGCGGTTGGGGTGGGCTTTCACGCTTTGCCGCACGCGAGTACGGGGCGAAAGTGTTCGGCATCACCTTGAGCAAAGAGCAGCTCAAGCTGGCGCGGCAACGGGTCAAGGCAGAAGGCCTGGCCGACAGGGTCGACCTGCAGATCCTCGATTATCGCGACCTTCCTCAGGATGGCCGCTTCGACAAGGTGGTCAGCGTTGGCATGTTCGAGCATGTCGGGCATGCCAACCTGGCGCTGTATAGCCAGAAGTTGTTTGGCGCTGTGCGAGAGGGCGGCCTGGTGATGAACCATGGCATCACCGCCAAGCATGTCGATGGCCGTCCGGTGGGGCGAGGGGCGGGTGAGTTCATTGACCGTTACGTATTCCCCAACGGTGAGCTGCCGCACTTGTCGATGATCAGTGCAAGTATCTGTGCGGCCGGGCTGGAGGTCGTCGACGTCGAGAGCCTGCGCCTGCATTACGCCAAGACCTTGCACCACTGGAGCGAAAACCTGGAGAACCAGTTGCACAAGGCTGCCGCGCTGGTGCCGGAAAAGACCCTGCGCATCTGGCGTCTGTACCTGGCCGGCTGCGCCTACGCATTCCAGAAGGGCTGGATCAACCTGCATCAGATCCTTGCCGTCAAACCCTACGCCGATGGGCATCATGACCTGCCCTGGACGCGTGAAGACCTGTATCGCTGATTCCCCCGGGGCGCTTCAGTGGCCCCGGTTACCTATCAGAGTATCGGCGAAATCAACCGCGCAATACGCATCCCTAGCTGTTGAATGCGGTGGGTTTTACTGCTGTCCTCAGGCGTAATTTCCCTGGCCTTCTCGAAATCAGTGGTCAACATCGTTTCGACCTGATCCGCGAAATCCCGATCCACGGTCAGCAGGGTAATTTCGAAGTTGAGCCGGAACGAGCGGTTGTCCAGGTTGGCACTACCGATAGCACTGACCTCGTCGTCCACCAACACCACCTTCTGATGAAGGAAACCTGGCTGATAGCGGAACATGCGTACCCCCGCCCGTACGGCCTCGAAGGCGAACAGGCTGGAGGCTGCGTAAACGATCCGATGGTCAGGCCGCGCTGGAATCAGGATGCGCACATCCACACCGCGCAGCACGGCCAGGCGCAGTGCGGCGAACACGGCCTCGTCGGGAATGAAGTAGGGGCTGGTGATCCATACGCGGCGAGTCGCGGAGTGGATGGCTTCGATGAAAAACAGTGAGCAGGTTTCCTGGGAATCTGCCGGCCCGCTGGCCAGGGCCTGGCACAGCACACCATTGTCAGGATAGGTGTCCGGCAGGATCAGTGGCGGTAGCTGACGCGTTGCCCAGTACCAGTCTTCGGCGAAAGACTCCTGCAGGCAGGCCAGCACCGGGCCGCCGATCTGCACGTGGGTATCACGCCAGGGCGAGAGCTGGGGGTTGCCGCCAAGGTATTCATCACCGACGTTGTGCCCGCCGATGAAACCGGTGACCCCATCGACCACGACAATCTTGCGGTGGTTACGGAAGTTCACCTGGAAGCGATTGAACCAGCCGCGGCGGGTGGCGAAGGCATGAATCTGTACACCTGCGTCTCTGAGGCTCTGGCTATAGCTGGCGGGCAAGGCATGGCTGCCAACCCTGTCATACAGCACGAACACCTTCACGCCATCGGCCGCTTTGCGCAGCAACAGTTGCTGCAGTGCTTTGCCGAGGGTGTCGTTGTGGATGATGAAGAACTGTACCAGCACCACTTCTCGCGCTTGTTCGATAGCAGTGAAGATGGCGTCGAAGGTGGCCTTGCCATCGATCAACAGCTTCACTTGGTTATTGGCCAGGCATGGCATTCGCCCAAGTTTCGGCATGGCACGCAGGGCGGCGTAGCTCTGTGACTCCCGAGCGGTGAGGGCTTCCTCCACCCATGGCCGCCAGTTGAGGTTGGCCATGGCCACGTGCATTTCCTGGTTGGCCTGGCGCCGAGCCTTGATGTAGGCATTGAAGGAGCGGGCACCGAATACCAGGTAGGGGATGAGGGTGAAGTAGGGAATGAAGAACAGCGACATGGCCCAGGCGATGGCCCCTTGGGCAGTACGCACGGTAAACACCGCATGCAGCGCGGCGATGATGCCAAGCAAGTGAACGAGCCCGAGCACATAGCCGAAGAAGTAGGGGCTGTGGTAATCCATACGCATCCTGCTTGGCAAATACACAGCAGATAACAGAACACTTCCAGGGCCGCCTTGCAACCTGAAAGCGGATTTGCCGTCTAAGCCTTTGCCCGGCCATGAGCCGGTTATTTTGAGGAGCGTTCGTCCATGAAGATTCGTCTGCCACTGCTGGCCCTTGCTTTTGGCCTGGCCAGCCCACTGGTGCATGCGCAGATGTTGCAGCCTGGTCTGTGGGAGCTCACCACCAGCAACATGCAGGTCGACGGTAAGCAGTTGCCGGACATGCAGTTCATGCTTGGCCAACTGAAGAACCTGCCGCCCGAGCAGAGGGCTATGATGGAAGGGGCGCTGGCCAAGCAGGGCATCGCGGTAGCAGGTAATGGCGTGCGTTCCTGCCTGACGCCGGAGCAGGTGAAAACAAACGATATTCCCTTGCAGGACCCTCAGTCAGGCTGCACGCAAAAGATTACCGACCGGACCGGCAATGTCTGGAAGTTTCAGTTCAGTTGCCCAAAAGCTCAGGGTACCGGCCAGGCTACTTTCCTCAGTGATAAGGAGTTCACTACCCAGGTCAACGGGACATTCAATGCTTCGGGTGTCCAACAACGGGGCAGTATGAATACCCGTGCGGTATGGCTGGGAAATGACTGTGGAACAGTAAAGCCGCGTACCTGAAGAGCTCACCATTGCCAATGGCTGGCGGCTACTGCGTCGTGGGCATGCAGGCTTTCTGCATGTACCACACGCAGCTTGAAGGCGGTGGTCCATTCCATCTGTCGCAACGCTTCATGCAGGCGGCGGGCGGCATCTTCGCAGAACATCAGGTTCTGTCCGTTGGCCAAGGCGAACGCCTGTTCGTCTGCGCGTTTCACGGCTGTTTGAACGGCGGTGCCCAAGCTTGCCTCAATCTGGTCGATCAGCTTCGTGACCGGTAGTACTTCCAGGCTTTCGCCCAACCGTACGTGAACCTCAGCCAGGCTCCGTTGGCTGTGGGGGGTAGCAACGATGCCCTGGCTGCTGCCCAACCACTCCACGACCGCCTCTCGGTTCATTGCCTGCCCGGAAAAGTCTGCCTGGAATTGTTGCTGAATCAATTGCCGTGCAAGTGCCGCAGAGCATGGGCAGGTCGACGAATAAGGCACGCGAACCGATAGTTCCACGTGGAACATTCCATTTTCAACCTTGGCATTCACGGTGATCGAGTAGCTTTTCCATCCTGCCAATGGGCTGACAAGGGCCGGCCTTTTCAACAAATGATCGAAGGTCAAACGCAGGTAGGCGGCATGGGATAGGCCCTCATGACTAGCCAGAAAATCTGCCAGTATTTGGCGGATTGCCAACGGAGTCAGCGATTGACGTTCGAGACGCTCCAGTGACAGGTACAGCCGGGACATATGAATACCGCGCGAGGCGCCATCCTCCAGGCTTACACCTGCATCGGCCATGGCCGCTACGCTACGCCCGTCGAAGTGCACGAGCTGGGCGATCCCGCACATGCCCACCCAGGCCAGTGGCGTAGCATGCTGATGTGTCTGTGCGGCGATATCGGGGAGCGTCAGGCTAGTCATTGGCAATACCAGATAAAAGAAATGTCAGCGGCAGCCACCGACCAGGCTGCAATGCAGATTGAACCGTTGGCCGTTGGAGCTGGAAACGCGGTTAAGAGAGGTCCAGCCAACTCGGCGGCTGTAGCCAACCCAGGCTTCACCATCGCTGGCCAGGCCGGTGAAGAATGTCAGCGCTCCATAGCGGCTGTTGGTTTGCGCCCATAAGCGGCGCGTCGCACTGTCGAAACCGCGCAGGTAGAAGTGGCTGCCCTCCGTACGCACGCTGTAGTAACTGCCATTGGCGTCCTTGCAGGCCAACAGCGTCGCGCTGCGTGTACATACCGCCAGCGTGTTTTGCTGAGGCATCGCAAGCAAGGATGTAGGCGCAGCGAGCAGCAGCAACAGGGCGGCAGGTGACAGGTTCATTTCCATCTCCGGGTACTCATCCGACGAGTACGGCTTGGCGAAATTGTATTGTTACTTTATAACATTGTGCAATGCATCGTTTCGAATGCGTCTGCCTGTAGAGGTTTCGCCATGCCCAATCGTCTTCCCGTTACTGTGCTTTCCGGCTTCCTGGGTGCCGGTAAAAGCACCTTGCTCAACCATGTCCTGCGTAATCGCGACAACCTGCGTGTCGCAGTCATCGTCAATGACATGAGCGAAATCAACATTGATGCCAGTGAGGTCCAGCGTAATGTCAGCCTGAATCGGGCTGAAGAAAAGCTGGTTGAGATGAGCAACGGCTGCATCTGCTGCACCCTGCGTGAGGACCTGCTGGAGGAAGTCGCACGGCTGGCTGAGGAAGGCAGGTTCGATTATCTGCTGATCGAGTCGACCGGCATCTCCGAGCCGTTGCCGGTAGCTGAGACGTTCACTTTCCGCGATGAGCAGGGCCGTAGCCTGAGCGACATGGCACGGCTGGACACCATGGTGACGGTGGTCGATGGCCTGAACTTCCTGCGCGATTATCAGGCGGCGGACAGCCTGGCGAGCCGTGGCGAAACCTTGGGGGACGACGATGAGCGATCGATCAGCGACCTGCTGATCGAACAGGTGGAGTTTGCTGATGTACTGCTGCTGAGCAAGATCGACCTGATCAGCCAGCATGAGCGCGAGGAGCTCATCGCCATTTTGCGCAGCCTCAATGCCCGAGCGCAGATTTTGCCGATGGTCATGGGCCAGGTGCCGCTGGCACAGATCCTGGATACCGGCCTTTTCGATTTCGAGCAGGCTGCACAGGCACCTGGATGGCTTCAGGAACTGCGCGGTGAGCATGTGCCGGAAACCGAGGAATACGGCATTGCCGCTACTACCTGGCAAGCTCGCAGGCCGCTGCACCCACAACGCTTCTTTGATTTTATCCACAAGCAATGGAGCAATGGCCGGTTACTGCGCTCCAAAGGCTTCTTTTGGCTGGCCAGCAAGTTTCAGGAGGCTGGCAGCTGGTCGCAGGCTGGCGGCATGATGCGCTATGGACTGGCCGGTCGCTGGTGGCGTTTTGTGCCAAAGGAACACTGGCCGCAGGACGAACAGAGCGCTGCAGAAATTCTTGAACACTGGGTGCCTGAGAGTGGTGACTGCCGTCAGGAGCTGGTGTTCATTGGGCAGAACATCGACTTTGCCCAGTTATCCACAGACCTGGATGCCTGCTTGTTGACCGATGACGAGATGGAAATGGGCCATGCGGGCTGGCTGCGCCTGCCGGATCCCTTCGGTCCCTGGCACACCGAGGAGGCAGCATGACGCCAGCGGCTCAGCCTGTGGATATCCGCCAAGTACACGGCGAATCGCCTCGGGTACTGACCGACATATTTCAAGAGGGCGTGAACCTGGCAGTCTGGCAGCGACGCTTGCCTGCCCAGGTTGAAGACTTCGCGGGATTGGTGGTCAGCCTCGGCCAACCGTTGGCGGACCAGCGGGTGCTCGAGGTGGATGAGCATGAGCCGCCGTTACTGCCGGGCTTTTTGGGGGAAGCGGCTGATCTGCAGGGCTATGAGAGTTTCGTCGCAGATGTGTGCTGGCTGGTTTCAGCCTATACGTGCCTGTTGGGTGCACGTCGGGTCGGTCTGCGCGTGCGGGTACTGCACAATGCCATGTGCCCGCGCTTTCATGTGGATAACGTGCCTGTGCGCTTGCTCACGACTTATGTGGGCTGCGGCAGCGAATGGCTGTGCGAAGGAGCCATCGAACGAGCCGGATTGCAGCTCGCACCGGCACCTGTGGATAACATCCAACGACTGCAAGCGGGTGATGTTGCGCTGCTGAAGGGCGAAAAATGGGTAGGCAACGAAGGGGCAGGCCTGATCCATCGCTCGCCGGCTGGCCATGACCCTCGCCTGTTGCTCAGCCTTGACTGGTTGGCGTGACGGGGCATAGTGGAGTGAATTTCGGCCTGAAGTAAACGCATGCTGCAGAACATTCCTACCCACGTCATCGCTGGCCCCTTGGGTGCAGGCAAGACCAGCCTCATCCGTCAGCTTATGGCTCAGCGCCCGGCCGGCGAGCGTTGGGCCGTACTGGTCAATGAGTTTGGCCAGATCGGCCTGGATGCGGCCCTGCTCAGCCGTGATGAAGATGGGGTTGCCATTGCCGAAGTGGCGGGTGGATGCCTGTGCTGCGTCAATGGCACTCCGTTTCAGGTCGGGCTGGGGCGCCTGTTGCGCAAGGCGCGGCCCGACCGGCTGTTCATTGAACCTTCGGGTCTTGGTCACCCCTTGCAGTTACTGGCTCAACTGAATCAGGCCCCCTGGGTTGGAGTGCTGACGCTGCAGCCGATGGTGATGGTTGTGGATGCTCAAGCGCTGGCGCGAGGTGAGCCGTTACCTGATGCGCAACAGCAGGCTCTGGCAGTCGCGGCGCTGGTCGTTTTCAATAAGAGCGAGGCTGTTGATGAAAATAGTAGGTTGTTGATAAATAAGGAATTTGCAGCGGAACAGGGCGTTTGGACAGAGCAGGGGCTGTTAGCAGTTTCCAGACTTCCTTATTCATCCACAGCCGCCGTGACCGATGCTGCTGTGGATAAAAGGGTTGTGGACAATCACCAAGCGGCCGCAGGCGCCCTGTGGATAGACCCACGTCAGCCAATCTGTCATGCACAGCAAGGTGAGGGCGGCTGGAGTGTCGGCTGGCGCTGGCACCCAAGCCAGCAATTCGATCCACAGGCTCTGCGTGGCTTGCTTGACTCTCACTCATGGCGTCGGGCCAAAGGTGTTATCCACAGCCCGCAGGGGTGGCAGTCTTTCAACGGCCTTGCCGGCAACTTGCCGGCTTGGCAGCCGAGTGACTGGCGCAAGGACACGCGCATTGAGCTTATTTTCGACCAGCCCCAACCCCTTCAAGCGCTGCAGGCTGCGCTGGAGGCTTGCCGGGTGGTGTGATCAGTTGTGCCAGCGATTGTGTTCCTGGCGCCATTGCTTCATCTCGATCACGTTGTCGGCCCGTGGCGGCGTATTGATCTCGAACGGGTAGGGCGCCAGCTCGATCTGCACGCTATGAGCGCCAAACTGAGTCACCGTGCCCGGGTGGCGTTGTTCGCCGGTGACAGTGAACTCGAAGGCATACACGCGGGCCAGGCGCTTTCTGCCGTTGGCATCGCGCAAGAATGCGATGCGCTTGAGCGCGACGGCATCGTCGAGCAGCTCCAGATCCAGCTTGGCACAATGCTGTTTGACCCGTTCCAAGGCTTTCTCGCGCAGCCCGTGGTTGTGCCATAACCAAGCGCCTGCCGTGGCCACCAGCATCAGGACGAAGAGATTCTCCAGGGTCAACATTTGCGTATGCTCCAAACAGGTCGATCCAGCTTAACTGCGTCCCTGGTCTGTCGTACAGGTGGCAATCGAGTTCATACTGCGCGACGCAAATCCTTGAAACAGCTTTGGAAAACGCCCGCATGAAACGCACTCCGCACCTGCTCGCCATTCAGTCCCACGTGGTGTTCGGCCACGCCGGCAACAGCGCCGCGGTGTTCCCCATGCAGCGTATTGGGGTCAATGTCTGGCCGCTCAATACCGTGCAGTTCTCCAACCACACTCAGTATGGCCAGTGGGCGGGCGAAGTGCTTGCTCCAGCGCAAATTCCTGCGTTGGTGGAAGGCATTTCCAACATTGGCGAACTGGGGCATTGCGATGCCGTGCTCTCGGGCTATCTGGGTAGCGCCGAGCAGGGGCGGGCGATATTGGCAGGTGTAGAGCGGATCAAGGCGGTCAACCCGAAGGCGCTGTACCTGTGCGACCCGGTCATGGGGCATGCGGAGAAGGGCTGCATCGTGCCCCAGGAGGTGAGCGAGTTCCTGCTGGACGATGCGGTTGCCCAGGCTGACATCCTGTGCCCCAACCAGCTGGAGCTGGACAGTTTTTGTGGCCGGCGCGCGCAAAGCCTGGAAGATTGCGTGGACATGGCTCGCGGCCTGCTCGAGCGTGGCCCGCAGGTTGTGCTGGTCAAGCACCTGGCCTACCCGGGGCGTTGCGAAGACATGTTTGAAATGTTGCTGGTCACCCATGACCACAGCTGGCACTTGCGCCGCCCGCTGCTGGCATTCCCTCGCCAGCCGGTCGGGGTAGGGGACTTGACCTCAGGGCTGTTCCTGGCCCGGGTGCTGTTGGGCGACAGCTGGGTGCAAGCCTTCGAATACACCGCGGCAGCTGTCCATGAGGTGCTGCTGGAAACCCAGGCCTGCGCCAGCTACGAACTGCAGTTGGTGCGCGCTCAGGACCGCATCGCTCACCCGCGTGTACGCTTCGAGGCGCAGCGCCTGGCGTTTTAAAGGGCGTCGGTCTTCAGGTCCTGGTAACGCTTTTCCAGTTCCTGACGGATCTGCCGGCGTTGCTGGCCCTGCAGGAAACGGCGCTTTTCTTCACTGGACTGCGGCTGACGCGCAGGGACCGGGACCGGGCGGCGGTTGTCGTCGACCGCCACCATGGTGAAAAAGCAGCTGTTGGAATGCCGCACCGAGCGTTCGCGAATGTTCTCGGTCACCACCTTGATGCCCACCTCCATGGAGGTATTGCCGGTGTAGTTGACCGAGGCCAGGAACGTCACCAGTTCGCCCACGTGCACCGGCTCGCGGAAAATCACCTGATCGACCGACAGGGTTACCACATAGCTGCCGGCATAGCGGCTAGCGCAGGCATAGGCCACTTCATCGAGATACTTGAGCAGGGTGCCGCCATGTACGTTGCCAGAAAAGTTGGCCATGTCCGGGGTCATCAGGACGGTCATGCTCAGCTGGGCGTTTCCAGGTTCCATAGTGTGCTCACGGTGAGGTTGCGCTGAATCGGGGCGGGTATCTGCTGACACTTTCTGTTTCCCCTCTTGAAGTTGCCTTCCTGATACGGGACGTCGACAGAAGCGCCGTCGTCACGCCGATCATGCCATCAGGGGCCGTTGAACGGCCGATCTGTTTCCACATATTGCATCGGCATTATGCGGTTGGGTGCGATGTTAACCTGAGTAAGCCCATGCAACATGGGCCTTCCTGCACTCAATACAGTATGTATTTGCTGCTCGCTCGGG
The DNA here is from genome assembly GCF_003936645.1 of Pseudomonas sp. p106. NCBI lineage: Bacteria > Pseudomonadati > Pseudomonadota > Gammaproteobacteria > Pseudomonadales > Pseudomonadaceae > Pseudomonas > Pseudomonas sp. p106. The sequence goes on along the minus strand of NZ_RHQR01000011.1, from coordinate 72,880 downwards.
TTTGCCTTGGCAGAGGAGCGGTTTGCCCGGGCAACGAAAAGGAGTATCGCGCCATGCATGCCATCAGCTTCATCCAGGATCTGGCAGTGATCATGCTGGTCGCCGGGGTAGTGACCATCATCTTTCATCGCTTCAAGCAGCCAGTAGTGCTGGGCTACATCGTTGCCGGTTTCATCATCGGCCCGCACACCCCGCCGTTCGGCCTGATTCACGATGAAGACACCATCAAGACACTGGCCGAGCTGGGGGTGATCTTCCTGATGTTCTGCCTGGGGCTTGAATTCAGCCTGCGCAAGCTGTTCAAGGTGGGGGCCACGGCGTTCATTGCAGCGTTTCTGGAAATCGTCCTGATGATCTGGATCGGTTTCGAGATCGGCCGCTGGTTTGGCTGGAGCACCATGGACTCGCTGTTCCTCGGTGCGATCCTGGCGATTTCCTCGACCACCATCATCGTCAAGGCACTCAACGACCTGAAGATGAAAAACGAGCGTTTTGCGCAGCTGATCTTCGGCGTGCTGATCGTCGAGGATATTCTGGGCATCGGCATTATCGCGCTGCTGTCGGGGATTGCGGTCAGCGGTACGGTCAGTTCCGGTGAGGTCTTTTCCACGGTCGGCAAGCTGTCATTGTTCATGATCGTGGCGCTGGTCATCGGCATTTTGCTGGTGCCGCGACTGCTGGCCTACGTGGCGAAATTCGAAAGCAACGAGATGCTGCTGATCACCGTCCTGGGCCTGTGCTTCGGCTTCTGCCTGCTGGTGGTCAAACTCGAGTACAGCATGGTGCTGGGGGCTTTCCTGATCGGTGCGATCATGGCCGAATCCCGCCAGTTGCTGAAGATCGAACGGCTGATCGAGCCGGTACGTGACTTGTTCAGCGCCATATTCTTCGTTGCCATTGGCTTGATGATCGACCCGAACGTGCTGCTCGACTACGCCTGGCCGATTGTGGTGATCACCGTAGCGGTGGTGCTGGGCAAAATGCTGTCCTGCGGCATGGGTGCATTCATTGCCGGCAACGACGGCCGTACCTCGCTGCGCGTGGGCATGGGGCTGTCACAGATCGGCGAGTTCTCTTTCATCATTGCGGCCTTGGGCATGACGCTGCAGGTTACCAGTGACTTCCTCTACCCGGTTGCGGTGGCTGTTTCGGCCATCACCACGTTGCTCACGCCCTATCTCATCCGCGCTGCGGACCCGCTGTCGCTGAAGCTGGGCAAGGTGATGCCGAGCCGGCTGTCGCGCGTGCTGTCGCTGTATGGCGAATGGCTGCGCAGTATCCAGCCGCAGGGTGAAAGCGCGATGCTGGCCGCGATGATCCGGCGCATCCTGCTGCAGGTGGGTGTCAACCTGGCGCTGGTGATCGCGATTTTCTTCAGCGGCGGCTATTTCGCTGTACGTATCGGTACTTGGCTCAGTGAATGGGTGAGCGATGTCAGCCAGCAAAAGGCGATAATCTGGGGCGCGGCGCTGTTGTTGTCGCTGCCCTTCCTTATCGCTGCCTATCGCAAGCTCAAAGCGTTGTCGATGCTGTTGGCGGAGATGGGTGTCAAACCGGAAATGGCTGGGCGCCATACCCAGCGCGTTCGCCGTGTAGTGGCCGAAGTGATCCCGCTGCTGTCACTGCTGGTCATCTTCCTGCTGCTGTCGGCGTTGTCGGCAAGCATCCTGCCGACCAACGAATTGCTGCTGATCATTGCCGTGGTGGCCGCAATAGTGGTGGCGGTGCTGTGGCGCTGGTTCATCCGTGTGCATTCGCGGATGCAGATCGCCCTGCTGGAGACGCTGGAAAACAGCCGGGAAAACACGCACTGAGCGGGAGGGTATCTGCGCTGGATTCCACCATTGTCGGAGTGGACGGAGCGGTAACGATGTCGCCAGGCGCTTAAAGCCTGGCGACCGTGCAAGTCATCAGCTTTCCAGCCAGACGTCCCGTGCCCAGTGCCAGACCGATTCCCAGCTGTCTTCACCAACCCCTTCCTCGTCGGCATCCCACAACACCACCGTGCCGTCTTCCTCGACGCAGTAGAAATTGTCGCCGTCCTGGCACAGCGGGATCAGGTCACGCGGTACTCCAGCATCCCAGGCATTGGCGGCCACGTCGGGCAGGTAGGTATGTGACTGGGGATCGGTGACGGTGACCGGTTCCAGGGAGCCGTACACCACGTCGCTGACGGTCAAGAGGAATTCTTTGAATACGAACGGAATGTTGATGAACAGTTGTTCCTCGATCTCGACCAGTTGGTCCTCGTCGGGAAGCTCTAGGGGCACCGGTACCGGTTCATTGGCTTCACGGAGTTGTTCGATCACTTCTTCCACGGTTCATTTCCTCCAACCTTGATGACATCGCTGCGCGTTATACCCTAGTAGGGCGGTCTGGCAAAAGCAAAAACCCCGGGGCTAGCCCGGGGTTTTTTGTGCAACGTGCGACGGTTAACCGTTTTGGCGGATACCGGCGACCAGCCAAGGCTGGTTCTCGCCCGGGGCACGAACCATGTGCCAGCTTTCGCTGAAAGGTTCGCCCTGGTCGAAGCGCGAGGTCTTCGACACGCCACGGAAGGTCAGGGTGGCGTCGGTGCGGTCGGCACGATCGTCGACACCGTCCAGTTGCACATCGAGGTTATCGATGTAGGTAGCCTGGAAACCATCACCCAGGTCAGCACGCTCACGCTTGAGGAACTCGAGCATCTGCGGGGTGACGAACTCGGCGATCTTGTCCATCTCGTTGGCATCCCAGTGCTGCTGCAGCGACTGGAAGTGGCTACGGGCTGCGGCCAGGAAGCTCTGCTCGTTGAACCAGGCCGGGGCGTTGATGACCGGCGCGGCTGGCGCTGCAGGTGCAGCCGAACCACCGAAGATCGACGGCTGGGCAGGCTGGCCGTGGGCTTCACGCTGGAACGGTGCGTGGCCCGGAGCGGCCATCTGCGGCTGCTGCTGGCGGCGCCGTGCGGCGATGAAGCGGAACACCAGAAACGCGATCAGGGCGACGATCAGGAAGTCCATGATCTGTAGGCCCTCGAAGCCGTCACCCATGAACATGGACGCCAGCAGGCCACCGGCGGCGAGGCCGGCCAGTGGGCCCAGCCAGCGCGAAGCACCGCTGGCGGCGGCCGGTGCACGGCCAGGAGCGGTCGGTGCAGCGGCAGGCGTGGTTGGCGTAGCCTGGCGGGTCTGGTGGATAGGCGCGGAGCCCGAGCTCTTGCCGCCGCCGAAGCGCTTGGCGTTGGCGTCCAGGCTCAGCGTCAGGCCGACGCAAAGCGCCAGTGCGATGCTAAGAAAACGTTGCATAAATGGGATTTCCCCTGTTGTGGATTGCACGCGCGTCATGTTGCACAGGTTCCTGTGCACATGACCAGCGACATAATGTTTCCAGCTTTTGCCTAAATATTTCAGCGCGCCCCACAGGCTTCAGATCGCTTCGAGCTTGGCATAGCCAAGCATCAGCCACTTGCTGCCTTCGGCAAAGTTCACCTGCACACGCGCCTGTGCGCCGGAACCCTCGAAGTTGAGGATCACGCCTTCACCGAATACCGAATGCTGTACCCGCTGGCCCAGATTGAAAGCGGTCTGCGGAATGTTGGCATTGGCGAACAGGCTGCTGGCGCTGGTGTTCTTGGCGCCGCCGAACGGGCGGCTGACGCTGTTCGAAAGACGCACTTCCTGAACCAGGCCAGGCGGAATTTCACGTACGAATCGTGACACCTTGTTGTAGGTCTCACTGCCATACAGGCGACGCGTTTCGGCATAGGTCATGAATAGCTGGCGCATGGCGCGGGTAATGCCCACGTACGCCAGGCGGCGCTCTTCTTCCAGGCGGCCTGGCTCTTCCAGGCTCATCTTGTGCGGGAACAGGCCTTCTTCCATGCCCACCAGGAAGACGTAGGGGAATTCCAGGCCCTTGGCGCTGTGCAACGTCATCAGCTGAATGCTGTCTTCGTGCTCGTCAGCCTGGGCATCGCCGGCCTCAAGCGAAGCATGGCCGAGGAAGGCCGACAGCGGCGAAAGGTCGGCGTCATCGTCAGTGGTTTCGAAGTTGCGAGCGGCGCTGACCAGTTCCTCAAGGTTTTCTACCCGTGCCTGGCCCTTTTCACCCTTTTCTTCCTGGTGATAGATGATCAGGCCAGACTGCTCGATGACCGTCTGCGTCATGGTATGCAGGGGCATGTCCGCGACTTTGCCAGCCAGGCTCTCGATCAGCTCGATGAAAGCGCCCAATGCACTGGCGGCCCGGCCTTTGAGTGCCTTGGCTGCCAGCAACTGGCACATGGCGCCCCACATCGACAACTGACCGTGGCGCGCATGTTCGCGGATGGCCTCGACGGTTTTTTCACCGATGCCACGCGGTGGCACATTGATTACCCGTTCGAGCGCGGCGTCGTTGCCACGGCCTTCCATCAAGCGCAGGTAAGCCATGGCGTTCTTGATCTCGGCGCGCTCGAAGAAGCGCTGCCCACCATAGATGCGGTAGGGGATGCGCTCGCGCAGCAGCGCTTCTTCCAGCACGCGCGACTGGGCGTTGGAGCGATAAAGAATGGCGATGTCGCTGCGCGAATTGCCTTGCTTGATCAGGCTCTCGATGGTCTCGACCACGTACCGCGCTTCGTCATGCTCGTTGTAAGCCGCATAAAGGGTCAGAGGCTCGCCTTCGCCCAGGTCGGTCCACAGCTCTTTGCCCAGGCGCCCGCTGTTGTTTGCGATCAGCGCGTTGGCGGCTTTGAGGATGCCGCCGGTGGAGCGGTAGTTCTGCTCCAGGCGGATCATCTCGGCATCAGGGAAGTCAGCCGTGTACTGGTGAATGTTTTCAATCTTGGCGCCGCGCCAGCCGTAAATCGACTGGTCGTCGTCGCCCACGGCCATCAGGCTGCCGCCGCCCTTGCCAGCCAGCAGGCGCAGCCAGGCGTACTGCACGGCGTTGGTGTCCTGGAACTCGTCCACCAGCAGGTGACGGAAGCGCCGCTGGTAGTGTTCGAGCAGGCCCGGGTGGTCGCGCCACAGGTCCAGGGCCCGCAGCAGGAGCTCGGAGAAGTCGATCACCCCGGCGCGTTCGCAGGCCTGCTCGTAGGCCACGTAGATGCTGCGCATGGTCCCCAGGAACAGGTCGCCACCGGGCTGGATATGCTGTGGGCGCAGGCCTTCGTCCTTCTGCCCATTGATGAACCACTGGGCCTGGCGCGCTGGCCAGCGCTGCTCATCGAGGCCAAGCTCACGGATCACCCGCTTGACCAGGCGCTGCTGATCATCACTGTCGAGGATCTGGAAGTTCTGGACCAGACGGGCTTCCTGCCAGTGAGCGCGCAACAACCGATGCGCCAGGCCGTGGAAGGTGCCCACCCACATGCCGGCCGGGTTGATGCCCAGCAATTGCTCGATGCGCTGGCGCATCTCGGCGGCGGCCTTGTTGGTGAAGGTCACCGACAGGATCGAGTGCGGCGAGGCCTGTTCGACCTGGATCAGCCAGGCGATGCGGTGCACCAGCACGCGGGTTTTACCGGAACCGGCGCCAGCAAGCACCAGCTGACGCCCGAGCGTGGCCGCGACGGCCTGGCGTTGGGCATCGTTGAGGGAGTTCAGCAGGAGGGAGAGGTCATCTGTGTGCATCCGCCCATTCTAGGGGCAGGCCGGTTACGGGGCAAACGCCTACTGTATAAATATTCACCCTGCCGCGCCGCCGCCCATCGTTGCGTGGCGTACCTCTTCAGCCATGCCAGTGCCTGCCGTGCCTGGCCAACAGGCTGTTGGCCTGGTCTGGGCCATTGCTGCCGGCCGCATAATGGCGGGGGGCCTGAAAATGCTCCTCCCAACCCTTGATGATCGGGTCGACCCAAGCCCAGGCGGCTTCCACCTCGTCACGCCGCATGAACAGCGTCGAATCACCTTCCAGCACGTCCAGCAGCAGGCGTTCATAGGCTTCCCAGCGACGCGTCTGGCCGAACACCTGCGCCAGGTTGAGGTCAAGGTCCACCGGCTCCAGGCGCATGCCTTTGCCGGGGCTTTTGGTCATCATGCGCAAGCTGATGCGCTCGTCGGGCTGTAGCCGGATCAACAGCTGGTTGACCTGGCCACCGTTGAACAGCTCGTGGGGGACGGGCTTGAACTGGATGACGATCTGCGACGAGCGTCGTGCCATGCGTTTGCCGGTGCGCAGATAGAAAGGCACGCCAGCCCAGCGCCAATTGTCGATGTGGGCGTGGACGGCGACGAAGGTTTCGGTGTCGCTGTCATTGTCCACGTCCTTCTCGAAGTAGTAGGCGGGCACTTCCTGGCCGCCGATGTGCCCGGCACCGTACTGACCGCGCACGGTCTTGTCCTGAACGTCCTGGCCGGTGATTGGCTTGAGGGCGCGCAGAATCTTGACCTTCTCGTCGCGTACCGCCTCGGCCTCGAACTGCGCAGGCGGCTCCATGGCTACCAGGCACAGCAGCTGCAGCAGGTGGTTCTGCAGCATGTCGCGGGTGGCCCCGGACCGATCGTAGTAGCCGCCTCGGTTTTCTACACCGAGGGTTTCACAGACGCTGATCTGCACATGATCGACCTGCCCGTTGCGCCACACCGGTTCAAGCAGCGCATTGGCGAAACGCAGAGCCATGAGGTTCTGCACGGTCTCCTTGCCCAGGTAGTGGTCGATGCGAAACACCTGAGATTCCTCGAACACCGCGCCGATCGCTTCGTTGATGGCGGTGGCCGACTCCAGCGAATGGCCAATCGGCTTTTCCAGCACGATGCGCGCCTCATGGTCGGCCAGGCCCGCCACCCGTAGGTGGTTGGCAATCGGCACGAACAGATTGGGCGCGGTGGCCAGGTAATAGATGCGGGTCAGCCCGCCAGGCTCGCCGAGGTAGCGCGCCAGGCGCCCGAAGTCGGCACTTTGCGCGGCGTCCATGGGAAAGTAGTCCAGGCGTGCGCAAAAGCGTTGCCACACTTCTTCGTCGAAATCACTCCGGGCGATCTGCACTCGGCAATGGCGTTCGGCGAGCTTCAGGTACTCGTTGCGCGACAGGTTGCGCCGGGCCAGGGCAATGATGCGCACGGCAATGTTCAGGCGTGCCTCGCGATACAGGTGATAGAGCGCCGGCAGCAGTTTGTGCAGGGCCAGATCGCCAGTGCCGCCGAACACCAGAATGTCGCAAGGAATAGTCAAACCACCACTCTCCACGTTCGTTTAACTGGGCGGGTTGGCGTCCATGTAGTATAACTACAAGAAAGCTACATCCCGGCCAGCCGATCATAACCGAGTCCAGCCCGTGAATCTGTTGCAACATATCGCCCAATCGCGCCACCTGCTGCGCAAATCGGAACTGAAAGTGGCCGACCACGTGCTGCTGGACCCGGCTGCCGTCATGCACAGCTCGATGGCGGACCTTGCACACAGCGTGGGTATCAGCGAGCCGACCATCGTGCGGTTCTGCCGGGCGATCGGCTGTTCAGGTTTTCAGGACCTCAAGCTCAAGCTGGCGCAGAGCCTGGCTGCCGGCGCCAGCTTCGGGCAGTTCGCCATCCATGAGGACGACTCGGTTGCCGATTACAGCCTGAAGATTTTCGACACTACCTTGCACACCCTGATGGAAGTGCGCGAGCACCTTGACCCGCACGCGTTGCAACAGGCGGTGAGTGCCATGGCGCAGGCGCAACGTGTGGAGTTCTATGGCTTTGGTGCATCCGGCGCGGTTGCTGCAGACGCGCAGCACAAGTTTTTCCGCTTGTTGCTCAGTGCCGCCGCGTACTCCGACCCGCACATGCAGGCCATGTCGGCGGTCACCCTCAAGCCAGGCGACGTGGCGGTATGCATTTCCCAGTCCGGGCGCTCCAAGGACCTTTTGATCACCGCCAACCTGGTGCGTGAGAGCGGCGCCAACCTGATCACCCTGTGCCCCAGCCAGACCCCACTGGCCGAGCTTTCGACCGTCAACCTGGCGATCGATGTGCACGAAGACACTGAAATCTACACCCCGCTGACCTCGCGTATCGCCCACCTGGTAGTGATCGATGTGCTGGCCATGGGCGTGGCCATGGCCCGCGGGCCGAGCCTGGTCAATCACCTCAAGAGTGTGAAGCGCAGCTTGCGCAGCCTGCGGTTGTCGCCCAAGTCGATCAAGGCGATGGATGACTGATCGGCAATTGCGGAAGAATCTGCAAATTTCATCGATTTGTCACCAATCCTCAGCAAAACGGTAAAGCGCTCGAGCCAGTCTGAAACTCCCCGCACTCGATCAGGGAGACAGGCATGGCTCGTGATTTCGATGGCTCTTACCTACCTAGCGCCAAGGCTCGCAAACAGCAGGAAAAAGATCAGCGCCGCATGGAGTACCGCCGTGCGATCGAAAGCTACTGCGACCAACGTCAACTGCTGCGCGACCTTGCAGACTACCCGGAGCTGCAAGCCCTCACGGTGTGGCAGACTTCAGCGGCAGCTTCCCCGAAAAGCGCTCAACAAGCGCGCTGATCAGCGCACGTTCGCTGCGAATGAAAGCCAGAAAGGCCAAGGCTACCGGTGACTGCCGCTTGGCCTTGGCCTGCACCACACACCAGCTGCGGTACAGCGGCAGTTCCTCCACTGGCAATTCCTTGAGCACGCCCATGGCCAGCTCCATGTTCACTGCATGGCGGGTCAGCAGGGCGATACCAAGGCCGGCGATGACGCATTCGCGCTGGGCATCGGCCGACGCTACCTCCAGCGTCTGGGTGAAGTGCACACGCTTGTCCTTGAAGTACTCCTCGCAGGCTTTGCGCGTCCCTGAGCCCTGTTCACGGACCAGCAGTGTATGAGGCTCCAGGTCCTGCAGGCGCAACTGCTCCAGTTTGCACAACGCATGGTCCGGCGGCGCCACGGCGATGATCGGGTTGTTGAGAAACGGCAGGAACTCCAGGCCCATGTCCTGCGGCACCATGGACATGATGATCAGGTCGTCGCGGTTGTCGGAAAGGCGCCGAATCGCCTGGGCGCGGTTGACCACGGTAAGGGTCAGGTTGACCTCCGGGTGACGTTGCTTGAAGGCGGCGAACAGGTGTGGGACGAAGTATTTGGCGCTGGATTCGATCGCCAGTTTCAGTTGCCCTTGCAGTGAGCCCTGCATGTCGGAAAGCTGCATGTCGAGGCTTTCCAGGCGCCCGAAGATGTCCCGGCTGGCGCGCTGCAGCGCCTCGGCGGCTTCGGTCAGGTAAAGCTTCTTGCCGACGTATTCGAACAGCGGCTGCCCTACCAGCTCTTCCAGCTGACGAATTTGTAGACTAACGGCGGGTTGCGTCAGCGCCATCTCCTCGGCGGCGCGGCTGTATGAGCGCAAATCGCACACCTCATTGAAGACCTGCAACTGACGCAAAGTCATACGCATCAAGGACTTACGCATTTTTATTCTAGGCTCCGGTAAAACCTTGTTACCTAACTATAAGCTTTTGCTAATACAGCCTCTAACAAATATTGATTTTTGTTTATCGACCTACAGCGCTAGGGTGAATGTGCGACTGGCCAGCGACGCTTGGTCACGCGCCGACCGGTAGAACCGGCTCGACTGTTCCTACGGCTTTGGGAAGACTCCAGTGATAAAAAAAATCCTGATCGCCAACCGGGGTGAAATCGCAGTCCGCATCGTGCGTGCCTGCGCCGAGATGGGTATTCGCTCTGTCGCGATCTATTCCGACGCCGACCGTCACGCCTTGCACGTCAAGCGCGCTGACGAGGCCTACAGCATTGGTGCCGAGCCGCTGGCTGGTTACCTGAACCCGCGCAAGCTGGTGAATCTTGCTGTGGAAACCGGCTGTGATGCCCTGCACCCGGGCTACGGTTTCCTGTCGGAAAACGCGGAGCTGGCAGAGATCTGCGCCGAGCGCGGTATCAAGTTCATCGGCCCGGCCGCCGACGTCATTCGCCGCATGGGCGACAAGACCGAAGCGCGCCGCACCATGATTCAGGCAGGCGTGCCCGTTACCCCAGGCACCGAAGGCAACGTTGCCGACATCCATGAAGCCCTGAGCGAAGGCGAGCGTATCGGTTACCCGGTGATGCTCAAGGCCACCTCCGGCGGTGGCGGCCGGGGCATTCGCCGGTGCAACAGCCGTGAAGAGCTGGAGCAGAACTTCCCTCGCGTCATCTCCGAAGCTACCAAGGCCTTCGGTTCAGCGGAAGTGTTCCTGGAAAAGTGCATCGTCAACCCCAAGCACATCGAGGCGCAGATCCTGGGCGACAGCTTCGGCAATGTGGTGCACCTGTTCGAGCGTGATTGCTCGATCCAGCGCCGCAACCAGAAGCTCATCGAAATTGCCCCAAGCCCCCAGCTCACCCCCGAACAGCGTGCCTACATCGGTGACCTGGCGGTCCGGGCAGCCAAGGCTGTGAACTACGAGAACGCCGGTACTGTGGAGTTCCTGCTCGCCGATGGCGAGGTGTACTTCATGGAAATGAACACCCGTGTGCAGGTCGAGCACACCATCACCGAAGAAATCACCGGTATCGACGTGGTCCGCGAGCAGATCCGCATCGCCTCGGGCCTGCCGCTGTCGGTCAAGCAGGAAGATATTCAGCACCGCGGCTACGCGTTGCAGTTCCGCATCAACGCTGAAGACCCGAAGAACAACTTCCTGCCCAGTTTCGGCAAGATCACCCGTTACTACGCCCCTGGCGGCCCGGGTGTGCGCACCGATACAGCGATCTACACCGGTTACACCATCCCACCGTTCTATGACTCCATGTGCCTGAAACTGGTGGTGTGGGCGTTGACCTGGGAAGAAGCCATGGACCGTGGCCTGCGGGCCCTGGACGACATGCGCGTGCAAGGAGTGAAGACCACCGCCGCGTACTACCAGGAAATCCTGCGCAATCCGGAATTCCGTAGCGGCCAGTTCAACACCAGCTTCGTCGAAAGCCACCCTGAACTGACCAACTACTCGATCAAGCGCAAACCCGAAGAGCTGGCCCTGGCCATCGCCGCCGCCATCGCCGCCCACGCAGGCCTATGAATGCAGCTGCAAGCTGTGAGCGACCCGCTGCAAGTTGAAGCGAATCGGCTTTTTCTTGCGGCTCGTAGCTTCAAGCTTGTCGCCATGAGGAGATAAGAATGTCCAAGAAGATCTTTGTTACCGACACAATCCTGCGTGACGCCCACCAGTCCCTGCTGGCTACCCGTATGCGGACCGAAGACATGCTGCCGATCTGCGACAAGCTCGACAAGGTCGGCTACTGGTCGCTGGAAGTGTGGGGCGGCGCCACTTTCGATGCCTGCGTGCGCTTCCTCAAGGAAGACCCGTGGGAGCGCCTGCGCAAACTGCGCAATGCGCTGCCCAATACCCGCCTGCAGATGCTTCTGCGCGGGCAGAACCTGCTGGGCTACCGCCACTACAGCGATGATGTGGTCAAGGCGTTCGTCGCCAAGGCGGCGGTCAACGGTATCGACGTGTTCCGCATCTTCGACGCAATGAACGACGTGCGTAACCTGCGCGTGGCCATCGAGGCGGTGAAGGCTGCCGGTAAGCACGCCCAAGGCACCATCGCTTACACCACCAGCCCGGTGCATACCATCGAAGCCTTCGTGAACCAGGCCAAACAGATGGAAGCCATGGGTTGCGACTCGGTGGCGATCAAGGACATGGCTGGCCTTTTGACCCCGTATGCCACCGGCGAGCTGGTCAAGGCGCTGAAGGCCGAGCAGTCGCTGCCGGTGTTCATCCACTCCCATGACACCGCCGGCCTGGCCGCCATGTGCCAGCTCAAGGCTGTGGAAAACGGTGCTGACCATATCGACACCGCCATCTCCAGCTTTGCCTGGGGGACCAGCCATCCGGGTACCGAATCGATGGTCGCCGCGCTAAAGGGCAGCGAGTTCGACACCGGTCTGGACCTGGAACTGCTGCAGGAAATCGGCCTGTACTTCTATGCCGTGCGCAAGAAGTACCACCAGTTCGAAAGCGAGTTCACTGCGGTGGACACCCGCGTGCAGGTCAACCAGGTGCCAGGCGGGATGATTTCCAACCTTGCCAACCAGCTCAAGGAGCAGGGCGCGCTCAACCGCATGAACGAAGTGCTGGCCGAGATTCCGCGGGTGCGAGAAGACCTTGGCTTCCCACCTCTGGTGACCCCGACCTCGCAGATCGTCGGTACCCAGGCGTTCTTCAACGTACTGGCCGGCGAACGCTACAAGACCATCACCAACGAAGTGAAGCTGTACCTGCAAGGCGGTTACGGCAAGGCACCGGGCGTGGTCAACGAGCAACTGCGCCGCCAGGCGATCGGCAGCGAAGACGTGATCGATGTGCGCCCGGCCGATCTTCTCAAGCCGGAAATGGCCAAACTGCGTGCCGACATCGGCGCCTTGGCGCACAGCGAGGAAGATGTGCTTACCTTCGCCATGTTCCCGGACATTGGCCGTAAGTTCCTCGAAGAGCGTGAAGCTGGCACCCTGACCCCCGAAGCGCTGCTGCCGATCCCGGAAGCCGGTGCGGTCGCCGCCCCGGGGGGTGAAGGTGTGCCGACCGAGTTCGTCATCGACGTGCACGGTGAAACCTACCGCGTCGACATCACCGGCGTTGGCGTCAAGGCCGAAGGCAAGCGCCACTTCTACCTGTCGATCGACGGCATGCCGGAAGAAGTGGTGTTCGAGCCCCTCAACGAGTTTGTCGGCGGCGGCAGCAGCAAGCGCAAGCAGGCCAGCGCGCCAGGCCACGTCAGCACTACCATGCCGGGCAACATCGTCGATGTGCTGGTCAAGGAAGGCGACACAGTCAAGGCCGGCCAGGCAGTGCTGATCACCGAAGCGATGAAGATGGAAACCGAAGTGCAGGCGGCCATCGCCGGCAAGGTCGTTGCCATCCACGTGGCCAAGGGCGATCGCGTGACGCCGGGTGAGATCCTGATCGAGATCGAGGGCTGACATAAGCCCTCATCTACAAGCGGTTAACCTCTGGGGAGCGGATGCTCCCCTTTTTTTGGGTGGTTGTCAGGCCCCTTGCGATGCGGGCGGCGCTAGCTCAAATACCCCCTCGGTTGCGCTGGACCTAGCGCTGATAGCCCTTGCCAAAATGCCGCTCCAGCCTGGCCTGGGCCAGTTCGAGCAGGATCGACAGCACCCAGTAGATCACTGCAGCTGTCGTCAGCATCTCCAGGTAGCGATAGCTTGAGCGCCCATACGACTGGGCCAGGAACATCACTTCCCAGACACCCATCACCGAAATCAGCGACGAGTCCTTGAGCATCGAGATGAACTGGTTGGCGCTCGGCGGGATGATGGTGCGCATTGCCTGGGGCAGGGTGATGTGCCAGAAGATCGCCACCGGGCGCATGCCCAGGGCGAGCGCTGCCTGGCGCTGGCCCAAGGCAACGCCAATGATGCCGGCTCGGAAGATTTCGCTCAGGTAAGCGCCATAGTTTAGCGACAGGGCGATGATGCCCGCTGCGATTGCACCTGGCACCAGGCCTACTTGGGGCAAGCCGAGGTAGATCAACAGGATCTGGATCAGCAGCGGCGTGCCGCGGAAGAACGAGGTGTAGAAGCTGGCCACGCCGAACAGCAGCGCACTCTTCGACAACCGTGCCAGGGCGGCGGCAAAGCCCAACAGCACCGACACCACCATAGAGCACAAGCACAGGAACAGGGTCAGCGCAGCGCCCTGCAGGAAGCCATTGGGGCCCAGCTTGAAGCCTGCCAGGTTGGGGAACTTCTCGACGATGATCGAGAATTTCAGATCAAAGCTGAGAAAGAAACCCACGAACAGCAACAGCAGTACCAGCCACGTCAGGTACAGACGGGTGCGAAAGCCGAACAGGCGTGAACCCGTCGCGGAGGCGACGGGCTTGGGTGCAGGTTGATGGGCGCTCATTTACTGATGTCGGCGCCGATCCACTTCTGCGACAGCTTGGCCAGCGTGCCATCGGCCTTCAGCTCGGCGAACACTTGCCGCAGCTTGGCGTCCCACTCTGGATCGCCTTTCTCGATGGCGACTGAGTTGGGCTCTTCGTAAAGCGGCGCGCCTGCCAGTTTGAAGCGCTTGTCCTGGGCCAGGCGTGGCTGCGCGGTCACCAAGTTGGTCAGGATCGCATCCAGGCGCACGCCTGCACCCAGGCCGAGGTCCTGGAAGGCGACGTTGTCGGTGTCATAGGGGGCAATCTGGACGAAGTCGAAGGGGTACTCGATCTTCTTGTCTTCCGCGCCTTCGATAACCAGGTTCTTGTTCAGGTAGCTCTCATAGCTGGAGGCGCTGGTCAGGCCGACCTTGAGGCCGTCGAGGTCCTTGGCCGTGTGAATCCGCTCATCCTTGGCGTTGACCACGATCACCGCAGGCGAGGCGTAGTATTCCACCGGGAAGTCGAACACCTCGGCGCGGGCCTTGCTTGGCGTCATCGAACAGATGCACAGGTCGTAGCGACCACTCCAGCGGCCCGCAGCAATGACATCCCAGGAGGGTGTTTCCAGTCGCAGCTTTACGCCGAGCTTGGCCGCGACCGCCTTGGCCACATCGACGTCAAAACCATCGAGCTGGTTCTGTTCATTGAGGAAGGAGAACGGCGGGTAGCTCTCCATCAGTACGTTGACGACTTCCTTGCGCGACTCGACGCGGTCCAGTGTGGCACCGGCAAAGGCTGCAGAGGTGGCGCTCAGGGCCAGAAGGCCTGCGCAAATCAAGGAAGGCAAACGCATGAAGACACCTGGAAAAAGTTGTTAAAAAATCAGATTTCGATATTTAATAGTTATAAGTTTAAAGCCACCAGTGAATATTATTCATATCAATATAAGCGGAAGTTATATGGGCGATCGGACGTTGGAAATTCTTGATGGCGGTATGGGTCGGGAGCTGCAGCGCCGAGGCGCGCCGTTCCGCCAGCCGGAGTGGTCGGCACTTGCACTGAGCGAAGCGCCGGAAGCCGTAGTGGCGGTGCATGCGGCCTATATCGAAGCCGGTGCTGGGGTGATCACCAGCAACAGTTATGCAGTGGTGCCGTTCCATATTGGTGAAGACCGCTTCGCTGATGAAGGCTTCGCCTTGGCCGCCACCGCTGGTCAGCTGGCACGTACTGCGGCGGATGCCAGCCCACGGCCAGTGCGAGTCGCTGGCTCATTGCCTCCGCTGTTCGGCTCCTACCGCCCTGACCTGTTCGAGCCACAGCGCGTGTCCGAGGTATTGCTCCCACTGGTGGTGGGGCTGGCACCGTATGTCGATCTTTGGCTGGCCGAAACCCAGAGTGCGATCGCAGAAGTGCAGGCAATTGCCGGCCAGTTGCCAGCAGATGGCAAGCCGTTGTGGGTATCGTTCACCTTGCAGGATGAAGAGGTCGGCGACGTACCGCAGCTGCGTTCTGGTGAAAGTGTGACCGCAGCTGCCGAAGCAGTAGCAACGCTGGGCGTCAAAGCCATGCTGTTCAACTGCAGCCAGCCGGAAGTGATCGGTGCTGCCATCGACGCTGCGCGCGAAGTGTTTGAGCGCCTGGGTGTGGATATCGCCATCGGAGCCTACGCTAACGCCTTCCCGCCGCAACCCAAGGACGCCACCGCTAACGATGGCCTGGATGAGCTGCGCGAAGACCTCGACCCGCCGGGTTACCTGAGCTGGGCCCAGGATTGGCGCCAGCGCGGCGCCAGCTTGCTCGGCGGATGCTGTGGCATCGGGCCAGAGCACATCGCTGAGCTCAAGCGTAACCTGAGCTGAGCCTCAGCCCTGCTCCCGGCAGGCTTCCAGCGTTTTCGACTGACCCTCGTGGCGCTGGTTGTCGGCACTCAGCCAGCGCTCGAAAGCGGCCGCCACTGCAGGCCACTCGTGATCGGTAATCGAGTACCAGGCCGTGTCGCGGTTCTGGCCCTTGATCACCATGTGATTGCGGAACACACCCTCGTAGATGAAGCCAAAGCGCTCCGCTGCGCGCTTGGAGCGGGCATTGGCGTTGTTGCACTTCCATTCCAGTCGGCGATTACCCAGTTCAAAACCGAGCTTGCCCAGCAGGTATACCGCTTCGGTGCCCTTGGGGGTGCGTTGCATGGCTGCGCCAAAGGCAATATGGCCGATCTCGATGCGACCGTGGGCAGGCACCATCGACATCAGGCTCAGAATGCCTTGTACCTGGCCGCTGCTGCGGTCGATGACGCTGTAAAACAGCGGATCGCGGCTGGCGGCATTGTCTGCAAGCCATTGATCGAACGTACCGCGCTCGGCAAACGGTCCATAGGGCAGGTAGTCCCACAGTGCTGGGTCGCAGTGCGGACCTTGCAGCACCTCCCAGAGATCGTCCGCATGACCCGCCGGATCGAGCTTCTCCAGGCGGATGAAACGCCCTTCAAGGGGCTCGGCCTGGGGCAGGGCCGCAGGTTGCCAGTTATTGGGTTGACTCATGCGTTGCTCCCGTCTCACAGCGTTTGGCGAAATTGGATGAAGCCGGGTCGCTCGGCGACCTGCTCGTACAAGCCGATGGCGGTAGCGTTGGTTTCATGTGTCAGCCAGTGCACCTTGCAACAGCCGGCCGCTTTGGCACTGGCGTTGACCAGTTCGATCAGTTGCCGGCCAACGCCCAGGCCGCGCTGCTTACCGTCAACGTACAGGTCCTGCAGGTAGCAGGCGTTGGCAATGCTCCAGTTGGTTCGATGATAGATCCAGTTGACCATGCCTACCGCCTTGCCATCGATCCAGGCCAGCGCCGAGTGGGTTGGCTCCTGCGAGTCGAGGATGCGTTGCCATGTCACGGCGCTGACTTCATCGGCCAGTTCGGTTTGATAAAAGCGCAGGTAGGCCTGCCACAGGGGCAGCCACGCGGCGTGGTCGTTGGCGCTGACGGGGCGCAGGATGACGTTGGGCATGGGGCTGTTCCTTCAGGGCGTGCGCATCTGCGCCGCCAGTTGATTGTTTAGCTGATCGGTACTGCTGGCCAACCCTTGGCGTACGCCTTCGATGTCCTGCGTTGAGCGGTTCTGGCTGAGTTTGCGTGCCCCCTGCAGGCGTGCGATGGGCAGGCGGAAGCCGACGATGGCGCGGAGCATGCCTTCGATGTAATCGCTGGGTGCATCGGTGACCTTCCATGGGGTGCTGCGTCCTTGCTCGTGCAGGTCGGTCAGGCGGCTGACGATATCCAGCAGGTCGGGGCCGCCCTGCACCACTTCAGCGACGCCGTAGGCATGCACCGCCAAGTAGTTCCAGGTGGGCACAACCTTGGGGTTGTCGAGCTTGCTCGGGTAGTAGCCGGGGCTGACATAAGCGTCAGGGCCGGCGAAAACCAACAAGGCTTCTACACCTTGCTCCAAGGCCTGCCACTGATGGTTGGCACGGGCCAGATGCCCGTAAACGGTGCCCAAGTCACCTTCGCTGGTATCGATCAACACGGGTATGTGACTGGCCAGCAGACCTTGCTCGCCGTGGGTGACAAGCAGGGCCAGGCGGGTTTCCCGCATCTGTTGATGCAGGCGCTCAAGGTTGTGTTCCTGGTGCGGTTTGCTGTTGTACATGGGCGGATCCTTGTCGATTGGCTTCATCGTAGGCAGGCTATTGGTTCAGGTTAAGAGCCATTGATGATGATTTTGATAGGTCCAATGCGATGAGCGAGCGCCCTTTGGTATTGCCATTCGATCCCGCCGGGATCGTCCTCGATCAGCGCCGAGGGTTGAGTCAGCAGCTCTATCAAGCGCTGCGCGCTCGCGTGCTGGATGGGCGCTTGAGCAGCGGCACGCGCCTGCCGTCGACACGAGACCTGGCGGGCATGCTCGCGCTCTCGCGCAACAGCGTGGTGCGTGCCTATGACCAACTGTATGCCGAAGGCTACATAGAAAGCCGGGTTGGAGATGGCACCTATGTTTGCCATCTGCCGAAACTATCCACACAACTGTCCACAGGGTTATCCCATGGCTTATCAACAGGGTTATCCACAAAATGCTTAGAAAGCACTGATGATTTATCCAGATGTGGGCGTTCCAGTGAGCGTTTGGAGCGTCTGAAAAGTAACCATCTGCCATTCCCAAAAGTTGGCCCGCCACGGGCTTTTCGGGTAGGTGTTCCGGCCTTCGATCTGTTCCCCTTTGAGGTCTGGGCCAAGCTGCAAGCGGGCTTCTGGCGAAATCCCGATCCAGCGCAGCTTGGCTATGGCGACCCGGCGGGCGAGCCGTTACTGCGTGAATTGATCGCTGCGTATCTACGTCGGTCGAGGGGGATGTCGTGCACGGCTGGACAAATTGTGATCACCAGTGGTGCGCAGGAGGCAATAAGTCTTTGTGCACAGTTGTTGTTGCAGCCCGGGGATGAGGTGGCTGTGGAAAACCCCGGGTATCGTGCAGCCGGGCATGCGTTTGCAGTAGCGGGCGGGCGGGTGAGGGGTGTGCCGGTAGATGAAGAGGGCCTCGACTGCGCCAGGCTTGCCCTCGCTGGCGACTGTCGCTTGGTTTACGTCACCCCGGCGCACCAGTACCCGACGGGGGTGACCATGAGCCTGGCCCGGCGCTTGGCGTTGCTGGCCTGGGCCGAGCGCCAGGATGGCTGGATCATCGAAGATGACTATGACGGCGAGTACCGTTACAACGGAGCACCGCTGGCGCCGTTGGCGGCTTTGGACCGGCAAGGGCGGGTGCTGTACGTCGGTACCTTTGGCAAGATCGCTTTCCCAGCGCTGCGCCTTGGCTATTTGGTATTGCCGGCGCGGTTGGTGCAGGCTTTCAGCCAGGGCAGGGCGCTGGCAGTGCGGCATTCCGAGGTGGGAACCCAGTGCGTGATGGCCGAATTCATGGCCCAGGGGCACTTTCAGCGGCATATACGCCGCATGCGTCGTGCGGCGTTGAGCCGGCGCAATGTGCTGAAGGCAGGGTGGCCTGTGGGCGTGCCAGGGCTTGCGGGGATGCCGGATGTGGCAGCGGGGCTGCATGTGAAAGTCGATGTGGATAACTTTACACGCGAGCAGGAACTGGTGGCCAAGGCCGAGGCGGTGGGAGTGGAAGTGAATCCGCTCAGCAGTTACTGGCTTGAGGACAGCGAGGTGCCTGTGGATAAACGCGCGGGGTTGGTGCTTGGGTTTGCGGCGGTGCCAGAGGGAGAGATTGCTGAGGCGTTGATGCGCTTGCGCAAGGCCTGGAGGTAGGAGGGGCCTGGTGTCGCCAAAGGCCTGCAAAGCAGGCCGACGGTTTTTGCATGCCGATGAAATCCTGGGGCCGCAAAGCGGCCCGGGGATTTCTGATCAGAACGCCGGCACTACAGCGCCTTTGTACTTCTCGGTGATGAACTGCTTCACCTCAGGCGAATGCAGCGCAGCCGCCAGTTTCTTCATGTCTTGCGAGTCCTTGTTGTCCGGGCGGGCAACAAGGATGTTCACGTACGGTGAGTCGCTGCCTTCAATGGCCAGCGCGTCTTTTTCCGGGTTCAGTTTGGCTTCCAGCGCGTAGTTGGTGTTGATCAGGGCAGCATCGACCTGGGTCAGTACACGCGGGATGGTGGCCGCTTCGAGCTCACGGAACTTCACGTTCTTCGGGTTCGCGACAACGTCCTTCACGGTCGACAGGATATTGCTGTTGTCCTTGAGCTTGATCACGCCGGCCTTGTCCAGCAGCAGCAAGGCACGGCCGCCGTTGGTGGCGTCGTTGGGGATGACCACGGTGGCACCGGAAGGCAGTTCGTCGAGCTTCTTGATCTTGGCCGAGTAGACGCCCAGCGGCTCGATGTGCACGCCGGCAACGCTGACCAGGTTGGTGCCCTTGGCCTTGTTGAACTCATCCAGGTACGGCTGGTGCTGGAAGAAGTTGGCATCAAGGCGCTTCTCTGCGACTTGTACGTTCGGCTGGATATAGTCGGTGAACTCTTTCACCTTCAGGTTCACACCCTCTTTTTCCAGCTGCGGTTTGACGAAGTTGAGAATTTCGGCGTGCGGCACCGGGGTGGCGGCGACAGTCAGGTCACCGGCGTGGGCCGAGAACGCCGCGACAGCGGCAGCGACAGCAAGCAGCTTCTTCATGAATCACTCCTTGTGAGGGCCGCGACGGCCCCCGAACGGGTCGGCCGGGCCGACCCCATTGGGGTTACTTACGGGAAAAATGCACGACCAGTTTGTCGCCCACGCTCTGCAGTACTTGAACCAGAACCAGCAGCAGTACCACGGTGACCACCATTACATCGGTCTGGAAACGCTGGTAGCCGAAGCGGATGGCCAGATCGCCCAGGCCGCCAGCGCCGACAACGCCGGCCATGGCGGTGTACGAGACCAAGGTGATGGCGGTGACGGTAATGGCCGCGAAGATGCCCGGGCGGGCCTCCGGCAACAGTGCACTGGTGATGATCTGGCGGGTGGTGGCGCCCATCGACTGGGTGGCCTCGATGATGCCGCGGTCCACTTCACGCAGGGCGGTTTCCACCAGGCGGGCGAAGAACGGCGTGGCACCCACCACCAGCGGCGGAATGGCGCCGGCAACGCCCAGCGAGGTACCGGTGATCAGCACAGTGATCGGGATCATCACGATCAGCAGGATGATGAACGGCAACGAGCGCAGGATGTTGACCACCAGCGACAGCAGCGCATACACGCCCCGCTGTTCGAACATCTGCTTCGGCCCGCAGAGGAACAGCAGCACGCCCAGTGGCAGGCCCAGCAGCACGGTGAAGAACAGCGAGCCGAACAGCATGATCATGGTGTCGATGGTGGCCAGCCAGATTTCGGCCCAGTCGACATTGGCGAAGAAATTCAGGGCGTCCATCAACGCAGTACCTCCATATGTACGTCAGCTGCCGTGAAGCGGTCGAACGCCGCTTCCATGTCGCCGCCGGTGACGGCCAGGGTCAGCTGCCCATAGGGCACATCCTTGATGCGGTCGATACGCCCGGCGAGGATGCTGTAATCCACCCCGGTTTCGCGGGCCACGGTGCCCAGCAGCGGCGCGTAGGTGGCGTCGCCCTGGAAGGTCAGGCGCACGATGCGGCCTGGCACGTGGGCAAAGTCGTCGCGCTGCTCGCCTTCATCGACCTGCTCGTCTTCCTGGACAAAGCGCTTGGTGGTGGGGTGCTGCGGGTGCAGGAACACGTCGGCCACCGAGCCTTGCTCGACGATATGGCCGGCGTCCATCACCGCGACGCGGTCGCAGACACGGCGGATCACGTCCATCTCGTGGGTGATCAGCACGATGGTCAGCTTCAGCTCACGGTTGATCTCGGCCAGCAACTGCAGCACCGATGCGGTGGTTTGCGGGTCCAGGGCGCTGGTGGCTTCGTCGCACAGCAGGATCTTCGGGTTGGTCGACAGGGCGCGGGCGATGCCGACGCGCTGCTTCTGGCCGCCAGAGAGCTGCGCCGGGTACTTTTTGGCGTGGTCCGACAGGCCCACGCGGGCCAGCAGCCCGGTGACGCGCTTGTCGATTTCGGCCCGCGACAGCCCGCCCGCCAGCGTCAGCGGCAGGGCGACATTGTCGGCGACGGTCTTGGAGGCCAGCAGGTTGAAGTGCTGGAAGATCATCCCGACTTGCTGGCGGAAGCCGCGCAGCTGGTTGGCGTTGAAGGCGGTAACGTCTTCGCCGTCGACGATGATCTTCCCGCCAGAGGGCTCTTCCAGCCGGTTGATCAGGCGCAGCATGGTGCTTTTGCCTGCGCCGGAATGGCCGATCAGGCCGAACACCTGGCCGTCTTCGATGGTCAGGCTGGTTGGGTTCAGAGCGGGGATTTCCCTACCGGCGACGCGGTAGGTCTTGTGTACATGTTGGAACTCGATCACGTAGCGAACCTTGTGGGGCGCATGGAATTTGGGTCAGCGGTTGGCTGGGGTGGCGCATTTTAGCCTTTTCCAATAGTTGTTCTTAGCATTTATTTCGTAATGGACCAATCCATCAGGCATAACGCGACAACTGGTAATCCCGATTGAACGCTCGCCAAAGCCCTCTAGTCACTACTGGAACGAGCCCGCAGAGGGCAAGCCTGAAGACTGATGAGGAGAGCCGACCATGACCAGCAAGAAAACGGACGCGCCCAAGCACAGTGAGGCCGCCGGCACGCAGACCCCCGACCGCGCCAACACCAACGCCAAGCTGCAGAGCCTGGAGGCGTTTCGCAGCGATGCTACTGGCCAGGCCTTGCGTACCAACCAGGGTGTGAAGGTAGCCGACAACCAGAACAGCCTGAAGGCTGGTGCTCGTGGGCCATCGCTGCTTGAAGACTTCATCATGCGCGAGAAGATCACCCACTTCGACCACGAGCGCATTCCCGAGCGTATCGTCCACGCCCGAGGTACCGGTGCCCACGGCTACTTCCAGAGCTACGGCAACCATAGCGAACTGACCAAGGCCGGTTTCCTCCAGGACCCCGAAAAGATAACCCCGGTCTTCGTGCGCTTCTCCACCGTGCAAGGCCCGCGCGGGTCGGGTGACACGGTGCGCGACGTGCGTGGCTTTGCTGTGAAGTTCTACACCGATGAGGGCAATTTTGACCTCGTTGGCAACAACATGCCGGTATTTTTCATTCAGGATGCCATCAAGTTTCCCGACTTCGTGCATGCGGTCAAACCTGAACCGCACAATGAAATGCCCACGGGCGGCTCAGCCCACGACACGTTCTGGGATTTTGTCTCGCTGGTGCCTGAGTCGGCGCACATGGTCATCTGGGCGATGTCCGACCGAGCCATCCCGCGGAGCCTGCGGATGATGGAAGGCTTTGGCGTGCATACTTTCCGCCTGATCAATGCCCAAGGCGTGGCCAGCTTCGTCAAGTTCCACTGGAAGCCACGCCAGGGTGTGCATTCGGTACTGTGGGACGAAGCCCAGAAGCTGGCAGGCAAGGACACCGACTACCATCGCCGCGATCTGTGGGACGCGATCGAGACGGGTGATTACCCCGAGTGGGAACTGGGCGTGCAGATCGTCCCAGAGGCCGATGAGCACAAGTTTGATTTCGACCTGCTCGACCCGACCAAACTGATCCCCGAGGAACTGGTACCAGTGACGCCGCTCGGCAAGATGGTGCTCAACCGCAACCCGGACAACTTCTTCGCCGAGACCGAGCAGGTCGCTTTCTGCCCTGGCCATATCGTGCCGGGCATCGACTTCAGCAACGACCCGCTGCTACAGGGCCGGCTCTTCTCCTATACCGACACACAGATCAGCCGCCTTGGCGGCCCGAACTTCCACGAGATCCCGATCAACCGGCCGGTAGCGCCGAACCACAGCAGCCAGCGCGACGCCATGCACCGCATGACCATCGACAAGGGCCGTGCTTCCTACGAGCCCAATTCGATCGATGGCGGCTGGCCGCGGGAAACGCCGCCGGCGGCGCAGGATGGTGGCTTCGAGAGCTATCAGGAGCGCATCGAAGCACACAAGATCCGCCAGCGCAGCGAGTCGTTCGGCGATCATTTCTCGCAGGCGCGGCTGTTCTTCCAGAGCATGAGCCCGACCGAGCAGCAGCACATCATCAAGGCCTACAGCTTTGAATTGGGCAAGGTGGAGCGCGAAGCAATCCGCGCGCGTGAGGTCAATGAGATCCTGGCCAATATCGACCTGAAGCTGGCAGCGGCTGTGGCGGCCAACCTCGGCTTGCCGGCGCCCAAGCAGGGCACGGTTCAGGTCAAAGGTAGCAAGCTTGCGCAGTCCAAGGCTTTGAGCCAGATGAACCACCCTGGAGATGTGGGCATCAAGGGACGCAAGATTGCCGTTGTGGTCGCCGATGGCGTGGACGCCGCGAGCGTCGACAGGCTGGTCAAGGCGCTCGAAGCACAAAGCGCGCGGCCCATGCTGCTGGGGCCATCCTCGGCGCCGGTGAAGAGCGCCGATGGCAAGCAATTGCCGGTGGATGCTTCGATCGAGGGTATGCCGTCGATCATGTTCGACGGGATAGTGGTGCCGGGTGGCAAGGCTTCAATCGATGCCTTGAGCGGCAGTGGTGTGGCCAAGCACTTCCTGCTCGAGGGTTACAAGCATTTGAAGGCGATCGTGTTGGCCAAAGAGGCCAAAGCGTTGCTGGGCAGCTTGGGCCTGAAGGAGGACAAAGGCTTGTTGCTTGGGGATGATCAGAAGGCAGTGGATGCCTTCGTCAAAGCCGTGGAAGGGCATCGGGTCTGGGAGCGGGAGGCGGCTGCAGAGGCGATCCCTGCGTAAGACGCTGCGTTGGTACCCATCGCCGGCTGCCGGCGATGGGCCCCCAGAAGTGTCAACGCTGATGCGGTACCAATACCACCTGAGCGGGCAACTTGCGCTGAATCTCGTGTTTTTGCTCAAGTGCGAAGCCGCTGTCGATCTTGCGAACCCGCTTTTCCAGCAAGGTCTTCAACCAAGGCGCATCTTCGGTGCGAGGTACCTGGAACACCACGTCGCACTGATAATTCACCACATCAGTGGCAATTTCATCGAGCTGCCGGCGCATGGCCCGGATGTCCGTGGTCTTCAGTGCAATGACCGTGCTAGGCGCGGTCGGGTCGATCACCCGCGCCTTGGGCTTGGCCTCGGCAGCCTTCAGGGCGGCCTCGGCTTTTTCCAGCTCAGCCTTGCGTGCCTGTGAGACCGCGTCACCGCCAGTCACGGCAGGTGCCTGCGGCATCAGTGCGCGGGCACGTGCCAGCGCGGTTGCGGCAGCGTTGACGTCACCCTTCTGAAGGACGATCTGGCTGCGTTTGAGGTAAGCCTCAGCCAACTGCCGCTGGTACTGTTCCAGGCGGCCATCGTCGGGCGATTGAGCCTGCAGCGAGGCAAGCTGATCTTCGGCTGTGGCCAGTTCATTGCTGTTGATACTTTGCTGCAGCTGCTGCCAGGCATCGGCTTGGGCAGGTGCACCGGGCTGCTCGACCGGCGCACTTGAACAAGCGGCCAGGAACAGGGAAAACGCGGCAACAAGCAGATAACGGGATGCGAACGGCTTCATTCCTGCGACTCTCTATTTGCGCAAAAAGCGAGCAAGTCTACACCCAGGTGCGCACGCTCGAAAACAAGTCTTACAGACCCTTTACCCGCGAAAAGGTTGCAGGGTGTGCCATGGCGCACCCCGGTTTTCAGCGTTTGGGCAGGGCCAGGCTCAGCAAGAATAGCACTGCCGCGCAGACCACGATCGATGGGCCGGCCGGGGTGTCCTTGAACCAGGACATGGCCAGGCCGCCGCAGACGGCCGTGACGCCCAGCAGGCTGGCCCCCACTGCCATCTGCTCCGGCGAGCGCGCGTGGCGCTGTGCCGCAGCGGCAGGAATGATCAGCAGGGAGGTGATCAACAGCACGCCGACGATCTTCATGGCGACGGCGATGACCACGGCAATCAGCAGCATCAGCGCCAGGCGCAGGCCAGCGACCGGCAGGCCTTCAACCATGGCCAGCTCTTCGTGGACGGTAACCGCCAGCAACGGTCGCCAAAGGACTGCAAGCAGCAGCAGTACCAGCGCACTGCCGCCCAGGATCCAGGCCAGGTCAGTGGTACTGATGGCCAGCAAGTCGCCGAACAGGTAGGCCATCAGGTCGATGCGTACGTCGTGCATGAAGCTCAGCACCACCAGGCCCAGCGACAAGGTGCTGGGCGCGAGGATGCCGAGCAGTGTGTCGGACGCCAATGGCTGGCGTTGCTGCAGGGTTACCAGCAGCAACGCCAGCAACAGGCACCCCACGGTTACCGCCAGCGCCGGGCTGACGTCCAGCACGAAGCCCATGGCCACGCCCAGCAGCGCTGCGTGGGACAAGGTATCGCCGAAATAGGCCATGCGCCGCCACACCACGAAGGAGCCCAGCGGGCCAGCCACCAGCGCCAGGGAAAGACCCGCGAGCAGGGCGTAAAGAAGAAAATCAGCCATGCTTGCAGTGGTCTCCGTGAACATGGGTGCCAGGGGCGACCACCGAGCCATGCAGGTCGTGGCTGTGATCGTGGTGGTGGTGGTAGACGGCCAGGCTCGGTGCGTTCTGGCCGAACAGTTCGACGAAGGCGGGGTCGTTGCTGACCTGCTCGGGGTGGCCGGAGCAGCACACATGCCGGTTGAGGCAGACCACCTGGTCGGTGGCGCTCATCACCAGGTGCAGATCGTGCGAGACCATCAATACCCCGCAACCATGGCGGTCGCGCAGGCGAGTGATGAGGTTGTACAGCTCGGTCTGGCCGACCACGTCGACGCCTTGTACCGGCTCATCCAGTACCAGCAGCTGGGGCTCGCGCAGCAGCGCCCTGGCCAGCAGCACGCGCTGCATCTCGCCGCCGGAAATGGTCTGGATCGGGCTGTCGATGACCTGTTCGGCGCCCACTTCCTGCAGTGCCGACAACGCTGCCTGCCGGTCTACACCGGGTACCAGGCGCAGAAAGCGCAGCACCGACAACGGCAGCGTGGCGTCCACCTGGATTTTTTGCGGCATGTAGCCGATACGCAGTTTCGGCTTGCGCCACACTGTGCCGCGGTGCGGCTTGAGCAGCCCGAGCACAGCACGGACCAAGGTAGTCTTGCCTGCGCCGTTGGGCCCGATCAGGGTGACGATCTGGCCGGGTGCCACCGACAGGTCGATGCTGTCGAGCACGGCCTCGCCGCCGAACGTGACGCCGACCTGCTCCAGACGGATCAGTGCATCGCTCATGCGGCGCCCCGGCAATTGCCGCACAGGCCGACGATTTCCACCGTCTGCGTTTCCACGCTGAAACCCACGCCTTTGGCGCTGGCGATGATCGCATCGCTGATGCTGTCCTGCTCCAGTTCGATGGCGACGTGGCATTCGCGGCAGATCAGGAACTGGCCCTGGTGCGCGTGCTCGGGGTGGCTGCAACCGATGAAGGCGTTGAGTGAAGCGATGCGGTGTACCAGGCCGTTTTCCAGCAGGAAATCCAGCGCCCGATAAACGGTCGGTGGCGCAGCACGCCGGCCATCCTGTTCGCTGAGCACGGCGAGGATGTCGTAGGCGCCCAGCGGCTTGTGGCTTTGCCATACCAGCTCCAGCACACGCCGGCGCAATGCGGTCAGGCGCAGGCCCTGGCGGGTGCACAGCACCTCGGCCTCGGTCAGGGCGCTGTGCACGCAATGAGAGTGATCGTGGGGACGGTGGGCCAGCGGCGTGATGGACATGAGCAGCGACGGTTCTGGATGGAGACGTTATTATGTTACCTGTTTCTGACGAGTCGAGTATTCACCGTGTCCCGATTGCTTGTGCTTTTTGTCGCTTTTATCGCCTGCTCGGCGCAAGCCGACGTGCGTGTGCTGACCAGTATCAAACCGTTGCAGCAGATTGCCGCCGCTGTGCAGGATGGGGTTGGCAGCCCCGAGGTGTTGCTGCCTCCTGGCGCCTCGCCGCACCACTATGCCCTGCGCCCGTCCGACGTGCGCCGCGTCGGCGATGCCGACCTGCTGTACTGGATCGGCCCCGACATGGAAGGTTTCCTGCCGCGGGTGTTGGGCAGCCGCAGCAAACCTGTCGTGGCTGTTCAGTCGCTGCCGGGCATGCAGTTGCGCCACTTTGGCGAGGACAGCCATTCACACGATGAAGAAGACCACGATGAGCATGACCACGATCATCGTCCGGGCAGCCTGGACGCGCATTTATGGTTGTCGTCAGTTAACGCCCGGGTGATTGCGGCGAAGATGGCGGCGGACCTGGCGTCGGCGGACCCTGCCAATGCCGCGCGCTACCAGAGCAACCTGAAGGCCTTCACTGCACGCCTCGATAGCCTGGATGCACGCATCAAGGCCCGGGTGGCGGGTATTGCCGACAAACCTTACTTCGTGTTCCACGAAGCGTTTGACTACTTCGAGTCTGCTTATGGGCTCAAGCACGCGGGTGTGTTCAGCGTGGCGGCCGAAGTGCAGCCGGGGGCGCAGCATGTCGCTGCCATGCGCAAGCGTCTGCAGGAAGTGGGCAAGACCTGTGTGTTCAGTGAGCCGCCGCTGCGACCGCGCTTGGCTGAGACGCTGACGGCCGGGCTGCCGGTGCGCTTGGCTGAGCTGGATGCGTTGGGCGGGAATGACCCAGTGGATGCCAAGGGCTACGAGCGTTTGCTGGAAAAGCTGAGCGGTGAGCTGGCAGGGTGCCTGGAGCAGCTTTAAGCCATTTGCATAGGCGCTGGAGCGGCCTTGTGTCGCGAATGGGCTGCGCAGCAGCCCCAGACATGTCTGCGGCAGCGCGATATCCGGGGCCGCTTTGCGGCCCTTTCGCGACACAAGGCCGCTCCTACCGAGAGCGGTGGCGCTTCGGTCAGAGCGCGAACGGCAGGTGCAAAGCCACTTGCTGGCGCTGCGCCAGACGCACCTCGAACTCGCTCGGGTCATGGATCATCACATCCATCCCGGCAAACGACTCGGCCGCGATCAAACGCGACAGCCAGAAGCGCACGCACCCGACCCGCAACATCTGTGGCCAGAGCTCGGCCTCGGCTGCCGTGAACGGCCGTAGCGCTGCATAGGCCGCCAGCAGGGCCTGGGCACGAGGCATATCGATCGCGCCGGTTTCATCCAGGCACCAGTCATTCACGGTGATGGCGATGTCGTACAGCATCGGCCCCGAGCAGGCATTGTAGAAGTCGATCACGCCGGTCAGGTGGGTGCCTTCGAACATCACGTTGTCGCGGAACAGGTCGGCATGCAGGTTGGCCCGCGGCAATGCCAGGATCTGCGCCTTGTGCGCGATGATTTCGTCCAGCGCCGGCTGCAACAGGGCAACCTGTTCTGCCGTGAGGCGTGGCATCAGCTTGGCACCGCTGGCGAGCATCCAGTCCAGGCCGCGATCGGTCTTGCGCTCGATGACGTGCTCGCGGGTGGCCAGGTGGATATGCGCCAGCAGCTCACCTACCTGGGCGCAGTGCTGGTTGTTCGGCGCCTTGATGTGCTTGCCCGACAGCCTTGGTTGCAGCAGTGCCGGCTTGCCGCACAGCTCGCGCAGGCCATTGCCGTCACGGTCACGTATGGCGTAAGGCACCGGCATATCGGCGGCGTGCAGCGTGTCTAGCAGTTCGATGAAGAACGGCATGTCCTCGCTGGGGCCGCGCTCGATCAGCGTCAGGACGAACTCCCCCTGTTCGAGGCTGACGAAGAAGTTGCTGTTTTCGGTGCCGGCGGCAATGCCCTGGAAATCGAGCAGACGGCCCAGCTGATACGGCGCCAGAAAGGTTTCCAGCTCAGGCCGGGTCACGGGGGTGAAGACTGACATGATGAAAGAATGCCCATACGGGCACTTCCGCCGGGAAGTGCCAGGTTGATGTGAACGGTACGCGTCAGATTACCACTCGAAGATCTTCCAGGACGGTATCAGCATGTCCGGTTGGTCGGAACGAATGAAATTGCCATCAGAGCCATCGGCGCGTACCAGAAAATAAGGCTTGCCGTTTTTCGGCGTGATCTTGATCGCATACAGGAAGCCGTTCTGCCGGTATTCCTGGATGGTTTTATCGCCTTCCGTGCGAATGGTCACCTCGGGATCTGCCGAGGGGGCGTCGTCCGCCGCCAGGGTGACGACTGGCATGGTTGCCAACAGGCTGAGCAGTAACAGGCGATTGAGTGTACGCATGATAACCTTGTCCCTTTGTCGTCATTGATCCGGCTATTCTAGCTCCGGACCCGCCGAAAAGGTTGATTCTGCTCATGAGCCAAGCGCCCCTCGTCCTGGTGGACGGTTCCTCCTACCTTTACCGCGCCTTCCACGCGCTGCCCCCGCTGACCACTTCCAAGGGCATGCCCACCGGCGCGGTCAAGGGTGTGTTGAACATGCTCAAGAGCCTGCGCAAGCAATACCCCGACAGCCTGTTCGCCGTGGTGTTCGATGCCAAGGGCGGTACCTTCCGCGATGCCATGTTCGCCGAGTACAAGGCCAACCGCCCCAGCATGCCGGACGACCTGCGGGTGCAGGTGGAGCCGCTGCATGCCAGCGTCAAGGCTCTGGGTTACCCGCTGCTGTGCGTCGAGGGGGTCGAGGCCGACGACGTGATCGGCACGCTGGCGCGCAGCAGTGCGGCAAAGGGGCGGCCAGTGATCATCTCGACCGGTGACAAGGATATGGCGCAGCTGGTGGACGGCCACGTTACCCTGGTCAACACCATGACGGGCAGTGTGCTGGATGTGGCTGGCGTGCATGAGAAGTTCGGCGTCGGCCCGGAGCACATCATCGACTTCCTCGCCCTGATGGGCGACAAGGTCGACAACATCCCAGGCGTACCTGGGGTCGGTGAAAAAACCGCAGTAGGGCTGCTGACCGGTATCGGCGGCGGCCTCAGCGACCTGTACGCCAACCTGGACAAGGTGCCGGCACTGGCGATTCGTGGCGCCAAGACCCTGCCGGCCAAGCTCGAAGAACACCGTGACGCGGCGTTTTTGTCCTACGAACTGGCGACCATCAAAGTCGACGTGCCGCTGGATATCGAAGTGGACGCCCTGGTGTGCGGCGAGCCGGACCGTGAAGCGCTGCTGGCGCTTTATACCGAGATGGAATTCAAGAGCTGGATCGCCGACGTTCAGCGGGACGCGGCCAGGGCCGGCGATGAAGTTGCGCCTGTGCAGGCGCCTGCGGCCACGGTCGAGCCGAAATACGAAACCATCCTCGATCAGGCTCGCTTCGATGCCTGGCTGGAAAAGCTGCGTCAGGCGCCGCTGTTCGCTTTCGATACCGAGACCACCAGCCTTGATGCGCAAAAGGCACAGCTGGTCGGCCTGTCCTTCGCTGTCGAACCCCATGAAGCGGCTTACGTACCGTTGGCACACGACTATGAAGGCGCGCCGGTGCAACTGGATCGCGAAGCCGTGTTGCTGGCATTGAAGCCGCTCTTGCAAGACCCGGCCAAGGCAAAGGTAGGGCAGAACGCCAAATACGATATCAACATCCTTGCCAATGGCTCGCCGGCGATCCAGATGCAGGGCGTGGCCTATGACACCATGCTTGAATCGTATGTGCTCAACTCCACTGCGACCCGTCATGATATGGACAGCCTGGCGCAGAAGTATCTCGACCACGCCACCATCGCGTTCGAAGACATCGCCGGCAAAGGCGCCAAACAGCTGACCTTCAACCAGATCCACCTGGACAAGGCCGGCCCTTACGCCGCCGAAGATGCCGACATTACCCTGCGCCTGCATCAGGCGCTGCAGGCCCGCCTTGCGCAGACACCGAGCGTGCAGCCGGTGCTGATGGATATCGAGATGCCGCTGGTGCCGGTGCTGGCCAAGATCGAGCGCCAGGGCGCGCTGGTTGATGCTGCCCTGTTACAGATACAGAGTGGTGAGCTGGGTATGAAAATGGCCGACCTCGAGCGTCGGGCCTTCGAGCTGGCGGGTGAGGAATTCAACCTCGGCTCGCCCAAACAGCTCGGCTCGATCCTCTACGACAAGCTCGGCATGCCGGTGCTGAGCAAGACCGCCAAGGGCCAGCCATCCACGGCCGAGGCAGTCCTGGACGAGTTGGCCGTGCAAGGCTACCCGTTGCCGGAGGTACTGATGCAGTACCGCAGCCTGAGCAAGCTCAAGAGCACGTACACCGACAAGTTGCCGGGGCAGATCAACCCGCGAACCGGGCGTATCCATACGTCTTACCAGCAGGCCGTGGCCGCCACTGGGCGCCTGTCGTCCAGCGACCCGAACCTGCAGAACATCCCTATCCGTACCGCCGAAGGCCGGCGTATCCGCCAGGCGTTCATCGCCAGCCCGGGCTACAAGTTGCTGGCGGCGGACTATTCGCAGATCGAACTGCGCATCATGGCCCACCTGGCCAAGGACGAAGGCCTGCTGCACGCCTTCCGCAATGACCTGGATGTGCACCGTGCCACCGCTGCGGAAGTTTTTGGCGTAGCCCTGGAAGCGGTCACCACCGATCAGCGTCGTAGCGCCAAAGCCATCAACTTTGGCCTCATCTACGGCATGAGCGCCTTCGGCCTGGCCAAGCAGATCGGCGTAGACCGCAAGCAGTCGCAGGATTACATCGACCGCTATTTCGCCCGTTACCCAGGCGTCTTGGCCTACATGGAACGCACCCGCGTCCAGGCTGCCGAGCAAGGCTTCGTCGAGACCTTGTTCGGCCGCAGGCTTTACCTGCCGGACATCAACGCCAAGAATCCGGCCCTACGCAAGGGCGCCGAGCGCACGGCGATCAACGCACCGATGCAGGGTACCGCCGCCGATATCATCAAACGGGCAATGGTCAACGTGGACAACTGGCTGAGCGAAAGCGGCCTCGATGCTCGTGTGATCTTGCAGGTACACGACGAATTGGTGCTTGAAGTGCGCGAAGACCTGGTCGAGCAGGTGAAAGATGAAATTCGCGGGCACATGAGCAAGGCCGCGCAACTGGATGTACCGCTGCTGGTCGAAGTCGGCGTTGGTTCGAATTGGGACGAAGCTCACTGATTGAGCAGGGAAACCTGTGTAGGATCCGGGTTGCAGCGACGCGGATCCTGGCATGGCTCGATGCCATTAGTACTACGGTTTCATGAAACTATCGCAAATAGTTTTGAGGGCTCTGGAACTAAACCGGTGAAGCGGAACTCAGAGTAACTGAATGGCTGGTGAAGCCCTTCGATGCTCCTATGTTGTGTTAAGTGTTGGCAGATATCTGGACCCCGCCCTAGCGGTCCGGACTTGGACCCCGAACTTCCCCCTCCCCATACGAAGTCCGGGGTTTTTTTTGCCCGAAATTTGGGGGTGACGATGGCGGCACTATCGCCAAAAGCCGGCCCCCACAGGGTGGGAAGCCGACTTGCCGGCGATGACGTCGCTTCAGGCTACCGGCTTGTCTTCCAGCTCCATCCAGCCCGCCAGCACCTTGTAGGCCTCTTCCAGCCCCAGACGCTTGGGAGCCGAGAACAGCTGGATGGTCACGCCATCCCCCCAACCTTTGCGGATTTCCGACTGCACCTTGAGCAGGGTGTTCTTGCCTGCGCCGTGGGTCAGCTTGTCGGCCTTGGTCAGCAGGATGTGCATAGGCATGCCGCTTGCCCTGGCCCAGTCGAGCATCATCTTGTCGAAGTCGGTCATCGGGTGGCGCACATCCATCATCAGGATGACGCCGCGCAGGCATTCGCGGCTGCCCAGGTAGGCCTCAAGGTGACGCTGCCAATGCTGCTTGAGCGGGATCGGCACTTTTGCATATCCGTAACCTGGCAGGTCGACCAAACGCCGTTCATCGTCCAGACTGAAGAAATTCAACAGCTGGGTGCGCCCTGGAGTTTTCGAGGTTCGCGCCAGGCTGGCATGAGTCAGGGTATTGAGGGCGCTGGATTTGCCGGCGTTGGAACGGCCGGCGAAAGCCACCTCGTAACCCTGGTCGTCCGGGCATTGTTCGACCTTGGCAGCGCTGAGGGCGAATGTGGCTTTCTGGCAGAGGCCGAGGATGGGGTTCTTGACTTGCATGGGATATCCGATGTGGGTGTTGCCAAAGCCTAGGCCGGCAAGCGGTGTCGTTTCCGTTTGGATGGCGGAAGTATATAATGCCCCAGTATTTGTGTGCTCATTCTCCCAGCGAAGGAGAACGGGCATGGGGTGTCGAACAATAGCTCGCGCATCAGAACGCAGCGCGTCCCCCAACCCTGTCAGGTCGTTCCGCATGGCGAAATGGCTGCTAGCTGTCGGTATGTTCCTGCCGTTTTTCAGCGCACAGGCTACACAGGATCCCGAGGCGTTGTACAACCGCACGTGTGCGGCCTGTCACGCCGGGCAGTTGCCACAGGCGCCCAAGAAGGGTGACCGGGCAGCCTGGGAGCCAAGGCTGGCGCAAGGCATGGAGGTACTCATGGCACATGTGACTCAGGGTTTCAAGGCTATGCCGCCGCGTGGATTGTGCAGGGACTGCAGTGCCGAGGACTACCGTTTGGTCATCCTTTGGATGAGCGGCAGTCCCGATACATAACATTTCACCCTTAGCCGTGTTGGATTAGCTGATGAACAAACTAGTCGTGAGTCTGCTGTTGACCATGGGTGTCGCAGGTGCGGCCAATGCTGCAGAACCTGTCAAAGGCGACGCCGCCGCCGGCCAGGCCAAGACCGCCATCTGTGGTGCCTGCCACAACCCCGACGGCAATAGCCTGGCGCCCAATTTTCCGAAACTGGCCGGTCAGGGCCAGCGCTATCTCGAAAAACAGTTGCATGACATAAAGTCCGGCAAGCGTACCGTGCTGGAGATGACCGGCATGCTGGCCAACTTCAATGATCAGGACCTGGCCGACATCGCCGCCTACTTCGCCAGCCAGAAAGGCAGCGTCGGCGCCGCCGACCCCAAGTTGGTCGAGCGTGGCCGGGCGCTGTTCAATGGCGGCGATCTGGAAAAAGGCATGCCTGCCTGCACCGGGTGCCACTCGCCCAATGGCGCGGGCATCGCGCTGGCCGGCTTTCCGCACCTGGGTGGTCAGCATTCGCAGTACGTGACCAAGCAGCTCACCGACTTCCGTGAAGGCAACCGCACCAATGATGGTGATGCCATGACCATGCGGACCATAGCCGGCAAGCTGAGCAACCATGATATCGAAGCGTTGGCCAGTTATATCCAGGGCCTTCACTGAGCTATCTGCGCATTAACATTCGGTTAATGCTGCAACGCTAAAGATGAAAGGGCGGCGCGGACCGCCCTTTTTTCAGTCCGCAGCCGGTACACTACAGAACTCGGGCCCTTCCCGACCTGTCTCAGTACAGGTCGTGTCGAGGCGACCAAAGACTGCTCAGGAGTAAAGCATGCGTAAACTGATTCTCAGCGCTGCGCTGGTCGCCGCCAGCGTATTCGGTATGTCCGCCGTTCAGGCTGCGGAGCCTGCCACGGCCGGCAAGGAGTACCTCGAGCTGAGCAACCCTGTTCCGGTGTCCGTTCCCGGCAAGATCGAAGTGGTCGAGCTGTTCTGGTACGGCTGCCCTCATTGCTATCACTTCGAGCCGGTGATCAACCCTTGGGTTGAAAAGCTGCCGAAGGACGTCAACTTCAAACGCGTGCCGGCGATGTTCGGCGGTGCATGGGACGCCCACGGCCAAATGTTCCTCACCCTCGAAGCCATGGGCGTCGAGCACAAGGTTCACGCCGCAGTGTTCGATGCCATTCAGAACCAGCGCAAGCGCCTGACCGATCCCCAGGACATGGCTGACTTCCTCGCCACCCAGGGCGTCGACAAGGACAAGTTCCTCGCCACCTTCAACTCGTTCGCCATCAAGGGCCAGGTCAACCAGGCCAAAGAGCTGGCGAAGAAGTACGAAATCACCGGCGTACCTAGCATGGTGGTCAACGGCAAGTACCGTTTTGACCTCGGCACCGCTCAGGGCCCGGAAGGCGTGCTGAACGTCGCTGACCAACTGATCGACAAGGAGCGCGCCGCTAAGTAAGCGGCGAACCCATGCCCCGCTTCAGAGCCGCGCGTGGTATTGGCCTGCATCAGCCGCAGGTCAACGAGCATCATCTGCAGGCCAATGGCCTGCCGGAAGATGGTCGCCTGCGGCTGCTCAGCTTCAATATCCAGGTCGGCATCAGTACCGAGCGCTATCGGCATTACCTGACCCGCAGCTGGCAGCATCTGCTGCCGCACACCGGGCGCGCCGGCAATCTGCAGAAAATCGGCGACCTGCTCAATGATTTCGACCTGGTGGCCTTGCAGGAAGTAGATGGCGGCAGCCTTCGTTCTGGTTACGTCAATCAGGTGGAGCACCTGGCCCAGTTGGGGGGCTTCCCTTACTGGTACCAACAGCTCAACCGCAACCTTGGGCATTTCGCCCAGCACAGCAATGGGGTGCTCAGCCGCCTCAAGCCGCATCTGCTGGAAGATCATCCTCTGCCCGGTCCCTCCGGCCGCGGTGCGATCCTGGTGCGCTTCGGCGAAGGCGAGGACGCGCTGATCGTGGTCATGATGCATCTTGCGCTTGGTGCAAGGACCCGCGCTCGCCAGCTCGCCTACATCCGGGAACTGATCGGTGGATACCGCCATCAGGTCCTGATGGGCGACATGAACACCCATGCCAACGACCTGCTCGACCATTCTCCATTGCGTGATCTGGGCCTGATTGCACCTCAGGTCGAAGCCACCTTCCCCAGCTGGCGCCCGCAGCGTTGCCTGGACCACATCCTGCTCAGCCCGAGCCTGACCCTGGAGCGGGTCGAGGTGCTGGCCCAACCTATTTCCGACCATCTCCCGGTCGCCGTAGAGATCCGATTGCCTGATGCATTGACTGTGGATACGCTTCCGGCCCTGAGCTAGATCAGCAAAAGGCCATTGGAGCACTCAAGAGTTCCAGCCGTGCGCCGACAGCGTGTAACCATAGCCCACCGATGCATCACCCGTTGCGGATCCAGGCATGACCGAAGAAGCCGAGCGCTGGAAAGAAAAATACCTTAAAAGCATCGAACAGCAGGAAAAGCTGGAGCGCCGATGGGCAGCGCGGCTTGACCTGCTGCGTCGGGGCCTGGTGCGCAGTACCTTGGCCGCAGAAGGCAGCGACAAGGCGGTGGACCAATGCATGAAGGAAATGCGTGAGGTCATTCGCAGCGACAACATGGATGCCGGCCTTGCAGGGTTGATCCCGCGTCTTGAAAAGGCCGTGCTCGACTCCGAGCAGCGCCGCGAAACCCGCATGAACCAGGTCAGCGATGCGCTGACCGCGCTCGTGACGCAACTGCAAGGCCTGCCGTTGTCCGGTGACGTATCGCGGTCGCTCAAGAAACTGGCGAAGAAACTCGACGGCGGCGTCAGCCAGTCGCGCGAGTTGCCGCCGCTGCTCGGAGAGCTGAGCGGGTTGCAGGGGCGGGCGCTGTCATCGTTGAACAGGCCGGATGAGGATGCCAGGCCGGGCTTTTTGCAGCGCTTGTTCGGCAACCGTGAGAGCGAACCACAGGGTGTAAACGCTGTAGAACCGGCGGCCCCTTCTGTAATCGCTGCGCCTGAACTGCAGCCATTGCCGGACGGGCCGGTGCTGGTGGATCTACCACCCCGGGATATCGACGAGCTGCAGCCGTTGGTAGCACCTGAGGTTCATGACCCTGTGCCTGTGGTGCCTGTGGTGCCTGAAACGCCTGTTGCCGCACCGCCCGCTCCAGGCGAGCCTGAGCCGCACGCACAGGAGCCGGTCGAGGTTGCACCCGTCTGCGCTGAGCAACCGCAGCGCCTCGAGGGCGCTCGAACCGAGCTGCCAATACAGGTCGATGAGCCACAAGCGCTCAAGCCCCTGGAAGAAACCTTCGGCGAAGACGGACCCTATTCACTCCCTGACGCAGTCGAGCCGCCCTACAGTCAGGTTGCCGCGCATATCGAGCAAACCCTGATCGGCCTGCTCGATGACCTCAGCCTGCCGGAACGCCACAAGGCCCAAGCCCTGGAAATGCGCGAGCGCGTGGCGCGGGGGCTGAACTGGTACGAGCTGATCCCGGTGCTCGATGACCTGGCCGTGCTCATGCTGGCCATCACCGACAGCGGGCAGCACGAATTCGAGACTTACCTGCAGCAGCTCAATGAGCGTCTGGAAAGCTTCCAGAGCCACCTTCATGAAGCCAGTGCCGGTCATGCCGACAACAGTTCTGCTGCGCGCGAGCTGGACAGCCAGCTGCGTGAGCAGGTCGATGGCCTGCAAAGCAGCGTGCAGGGGGCGGCCGATGTGGACAGCCTCAAGCACATTCTCGAGAACCGCCTGGAAGGGCTGCTGGGCACCATGGATGAGCATCAGCATGAGCGTGACCGCCGCGAACAGGAACTCGCCGGGCGCCTTCAGGGCTTGGCCGAGCGCGTCGCTAACATGGAGCAGGAGGCCCTCGGCTACCGCGAACACCTGGAGGAACAGCGGCAGAAGGCATTGATCGACCCGCTGACCGGGCTGCCCAATCGCGCGGCCTGGAGCGAGCAGGTAGAGCGCGAAATGCAGGCCTGGCAGGAGAACGGCGGCCACTTGGCGATGGCGATTCTCGACCTGGACCATTTCAAGCGCATCAATGACAGCTATGGCCATCTGGCGGGTGACAAGGTACTGAAGATCGTCGCTGACCAGTTGCGCAAGCGCTTGCGGCCGCGCGATTTCATCGCCCGTTTCGGTGGCGAGGAGTTCGTACTGTTGCTGGCGCAGACGTCACCCACCGTAGCTGCGCAAGTGGCCGAGGTGCTGCGTGCCGCGATCGAAGCGTGTCCGTTCCATTTCAAGGGCGAACGGGTGGTTATCACCGCCTCCATCGGTTTGAGCGCATTCCGCTCGGGTGAGCGCGGTGATCAGGTGCTCAAGCGTGCTGATGCAGCGCTGTACCGGGCCAAGGACCTGGGCCGTAATCGGGTGGAACAAAGCTGAGCGGGTGAGCCGGGTGCGCATACGTTATGCTAATGCGTCACTGCTAATTACCCTGGCTTCTTCCATGAAAGCGTTGTTCACTGCATTTTTGCTGATCGTACTGGCCGGTTGTTCGACCGGCCTGCGTATCGACCGCAGCCATCCCTCGGCCAACCAGGACAACCGCATCCAGTTCGTCGTGCTGCATTACACCAATGCTTCGCTGGAGCGCTCGCTGGCGCTGCTAACCCATGGCGAGGTCAGCAGCCACTATCTGATCGGCGATGGCCCGGCCAAGGTTTATCAACTGGTCGATGAAAGCCGTCGTGCCTGGCATGCCGGTGACAGCCAATGGCAGGGGCGAACCTGGTTGAACTCGAGCTCAATCGGTATCGAGATC
Source organism: Pseudomonas sp. p106 (assembly GCF_003936645.1). NCBI lineage: Bacteria > Pseudomonadati > Pseudomonadota > Gammaproteobacteria > Pseudomonadales > Pseudomonadaceae > Pseudomonas > Pseudomonas sp. p106. The sequence continues at coordinate 34,440 of NZ_RHQR01000011.1, read as the reverse complement.
GTCAACCCAGGCTTTGACACCACGCCCAATGGGCGAGTCTGGTATCCGTACAGCGAAGCGCAGATTCAGTCTTTGATCGCGCTGCTAAAGGATATCGTCAAACGTAACAACATCGACCCTCGCCATATCATTGGCCACAGTGATATCGCACCCTTGCGCAAACTGGATCCGGGGCCGTTGTTCCCATGGAAGCGTCTTGCCGATGCGGGGCTTGGGGTATGGCCAGAGCCCAATGCCGTGGCGCGCCAGCAGGCGTATTTCAACGCCAATCCACCGAGCATGGGTTGGTACCAGCAAGAGCTGGCACGCTTCGGCTACGCCATCGAACAGACCGGGCAGCTCGATGTCGCTACCCGCCATGTCATTGCGGCGTTCCAGATGCGTTTCCGGCCACAGCGCTTCGACGGCATGCCCGATGCGCAGACGGCTGCCATGCTTCAAGTGCTAAACCGGATGCGCTGATCCTCCGCGCGCCCTTGGGCTCCGCCAAACGGCCAAGCCAATACGCCATTCAGTTGCTATACCCTGTATATCAACTGGATGCTGCCCATGTCGGCTCTGATTACCGCGTTGCGCCAATTTTTTTACCGTCCCTGGATGCTGGCCTCTCTGGCAGCGTTGGCCAGCGCTGCGGTGTTGCTGACTGCCAGTATCGGTATTGCGCTGCAGCAGATGAAGCAGAGCGAGAGTGCGCAGATGAATGCGCAGGGCGAGCGTTTTCTTGACCGCCTCGAACAGGTTTTCGGCCAGTTGCGCGAGGGTGTCGACGACCTGCAGGCGCAACCTTTGCGCGGCTGCAACCCGGCGATGCTGGCGTTGTTGCAGCAAGTTGGGCTGGGCTCGCGTTTCATTTATGAGGCGGCATACGTAGACGTCAATGTCGCCTGCTCCAACCGCGGGGGGGCACGGGCTTTCGTGCCCACGCGGGCTCCGGACATCCAGGGCCCGACTTACAGCTATTGGCTCAATACCACCACCGAACCCAACGAGAACCTTGCCGCGTTGATGCTTGCACGTGGCAACTTCCTGGTTTCTACGTCGCGTGGGCACTTGACCGACGTGGTTGACCTGCCGCCCGGAGGTAGCCTGTTGGTGGTGCTGGACAATGGCACCAGAGCCATACCGGTACTGGGCCCGCCACAAGTCTGGCCGCCAGCTGACAATTGGCCGCCACCCAGCGGCAATTCGTTGTTCGAACTGCATGACCGCCTTGTCTATCGCATGCTGACCAAATCGCCCGATTACCAGCTCGTGCTGATCGCCCCACGAGCCAGCCTGCCACTGCGGATGAACGGCATGCTCTGGCTATTGTTCCCAGGCAGCGTTCTGGCGGCCTGTTGTATCGGTTGGCTGGTACTGCAGCTGATCCTGCAGCGGCGTTCCATGAGTTCAGAATTGCAGAACGCTTTGCGCCGCGGTGAACTGCAGGTGCTCTATCAGCCGATCATCGAACTCGACAGCCGGCGCTGTGTGGGCGCTGAGGCGCTGGTACGCTGGCGGCGCCCTGACGGGACCCTGACCAGCCCGGACCTGTTCATTCCGCTGGCTGAAAATACCGGGCAGATTCGCCAGATCACCGATTTCGTCCTGCAACGGGTGCTTGAGCAACTTGGCCAGTTGCTGCGTTCGCACCGCAACCTTTACATCTCGGTGAACCTGGCGGCCTGTGATGTGATGGTCCCGCGCATCGGCCGGGTGGCTGCACGGTTGCTGGCACTGCACAGGGTGGCTGCCAGCCAGATTGCCTTCGAGGTTACCGAGCGGGGGCTGATCGATGTGGTGGTGGCCCGTGACAACCTGCAGGCGCTTCGTTCGGTGGGGCATCAGGTGTTGATCGATGACTTCGGCACTGGCTACTGCAGCCTGGCTTATCTGCAGACCTTGCCGGTGGACTGCCTGAAGATCGACAAGGCCTTCATCGACGCGCTCGGGCACGATGCCGCCAGCAGTGGCGTGGCGCCTCATATCATTCGCATGGCCCATGACCTTCATCTACGGGTGATAGCCGAAGGCATAGAGTGCGAGGCCCAGGCAGTGCTGCTCAACAGCGAGGGTGTCAATTATGGCCAAGGCTGGCTCTTCGCCCATCCGCTCAATGCCCGGCAGTTCGTCGAGTTGGTGACGCGAGGCCGGCAAGTCCGCAGGCCACGGATAGATGATGAACCGTGAGCGTACTTGCAGTGGCCGGCAAGGCGTTGCCTCAACGACCTCTGCAGGTCAAGAAATCACACCGGAAGAGCCATGTAGAACTGTGTCCCTTGCCCGGGCCGGGAGAAGACGCCCATGCGGCCGCCGTGCAATTGCACGATTTCCTTGCACAATGCCAGCCCCAGCCCGGCCCCGCCCTTCTTGCGCCCTACCTGTACAAAGGGTTCGAAAATGCGCCCCTGCTGTCCGTAGGCAATGCCTTCGCCATTGTCCTCGACGCTGATGATGACGCGCTCCGCATGGCGTCGCGCATGCAGGCGGATTCGCCCCCCGCTGCCGGTATGCCGAATGGCGTTGTGCAGCAGGTTGTCGAGCACACGATCCAGTTGGGCGATGTCGGCCTGGATCCGAGGCAGCGGCGGCTCCAGCGCCTTGATCAGCTCGATCTGCTTGACTGATGCCTGCTCGCTGAACCGTACCTGGGCACGTTCGAGCAGTTCGTCGATGGCACAGGGGGCGAGTTCGAGTTTTTGCAGCCCGCTCTGATAGCGTGAAAAATTCAATAGGTCGTTGATCAGTTGGGTCAGGCGCTGCATTTCCTCGCCGATGGTCTCCAACAGGTCATTCTCACGCGCCTCAGGTGGAAACTTCACGCGCTCTCGCAGCAGGCCGAAGGCCATGTGCATGCCGGTGACCGGCGTACGCAGTTCGTGGGAGGCGCGCAGTACGAACTCGCTACGCACACGCTCGAAAGCGCGCTGCTCGGTCACATCGTGCAGCACCATCACGGCACCGAGAATCGGTCCTTGCGGGTGGCTGACCGGGGTCAGGCTGTAGGACAGCAGGCGTGACTCTTCATCAACCTCGATACTCAGGTCCTCAGGTGGGCGGTCCAGGCTACCGCCGCGCAGCACCTGGCGCAGCTGTTGCTCCAGTTCTGGGCGCTGCAGTGCCTCTGCCAAGGGGCTGCCCAGGCGGTTGTTGCTCCAGCCGAGCTGGCGCTGGGCGACCGGGTTGAGATGCTCCAGATTGCCTTGGCGGTCGATGATCAGCAGGCCATCGTCGATGCTGTCGAGCACAGCCTGCAGGCGTTGTTGGCCGGCCAGCAGTTCATCGACGTTGGTCTCCTGGTGCTTGCGCAGCGCCTCGGCCATCAGCCCGAAGCGGCGGGTCAGCTGGTTGACTTCTATGGCTTGGCTGACGGGCAACGTGACATCGAAGTTACCTTGGCCGAGTTGATCTGCGGCCTTGGCCAGGGCTTCGATGGGTTGCCCGAAGCGGCGGGCGATGTTGTGAGCGGTAAAGAAGCCGAGCATCAGCACCACCAAGCCCGTCAGGCCGAGTACACCACTGACCAGTAAAGCGCGGTCGCGGGACAGTTGTTCGCTGCGAGTGATGTAATCGATGGCAAGCTTGTGCGAATCGATCAGGTCGGTGCGCACTTGGTTGAACGCGGCGCCCAGTGGCTGGTCGGCACCCATGCTGTTTGCCGGTGCAGCGCTTTGGCGATAGGCACTCAGGAAGGCCTGATAGTTGCTGCTGGCCTTGTTGAAGCCGGTACGTTCACCGCCTTGTGCAAGCCCTTGGTCAAGCAGGTCCTGGAAATTGTCTTGCAGCGCTCGCAGGCTCTGAGGCGAAGTTTGCGCATCGAGGATGAGCATCAGTTGCTCGCCCAGGTTCTGCCGAAGCTTCAAGCCTATTTCCAGGACATGGGTGGTATTGCTCACCGAAGCTTGCTGCGCGGCAGTCATTTGCAACACGCTGACCAAACCTAGCATCAGGCCCAGCAGAGCGACTGTGATCAGCGCTGAAATGCTGAGGAAAAGCCGCGTACGCAGCTTCATTGGCCATCTCATAGGTTGTACTGCTTACGCTTGCGGTACAGGGTCGAGGCATCGATACCCAAGGTCTTGGCGGCCTGGTCCAGTGTGTCACTGGCTGCCAGCACGGCGCCGATGTGGGCACGCTCCAGTTCATCCAGGCTCAGCGCCGCACCAACCCGGGGAGCGCTGCCGGCAGGTTGCTCGCCCATACCCAAGTGAATGATCTCCACCCGGTCCTGTGGGCAGATGATGCTGGCGCGTTCGACCACGTTGCGCAGTTCGCGGATATTGCCAGGCCAACGGTAATTGAGCAGCGCGGCGCGGGCTTCGTCGCTGAAGCCGCGGGCTGGGCGCGCGTATTCCTTGACGAAACGGGCTAGGAAGCGATCGGCCAGGGTAAGGATGTCCTCACTGCGCTCGCGCAGGGGCGGCAGGTGCAGGGTGATGACGTTCAGGCGGTAGAGCAGGTCTTCACGGAAGCGGCTTTCGCGGACCATTTCTTCCAGGTTCAGGTTGGTCGCCGCGAGGATGCGCACATCGGCGCGTCGGGTGACAGGGTCGCCTACCCGCTCATACTCTTTATCCTGGATGAAACGCAGTAACTTGGGTTGCAATGTCAGGGGAAAATCGCCGATCTCGTCGAGGAACAGCGTGCCGCCATCGGCCTGGTTGACCCGGCCCAGCGTGCTTTCACTGGCGCCAGTGAATGCGCCGCGGGTGTGGCCGAACAATTCGCTCTCCATCAGCTCGGCGTTCAGCGACGGGCAGTTGATGGTCACGCAGGCCTTGCGTGCACGCTTGCTCCAGCTGTGAATGGCGCGGGCCAGTTCGCCCTTGCCGGTCCCCGATTCGCCAAGAATGAGGATGTTGGCGTCGGTGGTGGCTACCTGACGTGCGGTTTCCAGCACGGCCATCATTGCCGGGCTATGCGAGTCCAGGCCGTCTTTGGGCTTGCGCACTTCACCTTCGAGCGCCTCCAGGCGTGCCGACAATTGGCGGACTTCCAGCTGTTTGGCGGTGGCCAGGCGCAACTGGTCGGGGCTGCAGGGTTTGACCAGGTAGTCGGCGGCACCGGCCTGGATCGCATCGACCGCAGTGTCGATGGCCGAATGCGCGGTGACGATCACCACCCGCATCCACGGCGCCTGGATGCGCATCTGTGCCAGCACATCCAGGCCGTTGTCTTCACCCAGACGCAGGTCGAGGAAGCACAGGTCGAACACCTGGCGCTGGAGCAAGGCTTCGGCCTGCGCGGCACTGTTGGCGGTGGCCACGCTGTAGCCCTCATCTTCGAGGCAGTAGCGGAAGGTGCGCAGGATCGCGGACTCGTCATCCACAAGCAGAATACGGCCTTGGTTGTCCTGGGCTGATTCCATTTCCAGCGCTCCTTTGGGAAAGATCTTCATTTAGTGTGGGAAAAATCGGGCAAGTTGCATGGTCAATTCTGAAGGATTCTGTCCTATGCATGCTAGCCAATGGCCAAAGAATGCCGTGAACCCGCGATATCTCAATGATTGCCTTAGAGCATTGAGGTGGCACATTGGTTGCGATGATTTGTGGATTTAGCCTACAGAAGGAGTGCGGTCATGCCTTTTACCACTCGAACGGCTGTGTTGACGGCCAGCCTGTTATCCATTTGCACCCCAGCGTTTGCCGACCCGGTTCAGGATGCCCGCCTGGAGGGCTCCCTACAGACTGCGCTGGCACTCAACCGCATGCTCAACCCGTTTCGCATTGAGGTCGAGGTGGATGGCCAGCGGGCACGCCTGACGGGTGAGGTCGAGAATGAGGTTGAGCGCCAGCTGGCCGAACACGTCGCACAGGCGACTCGAGGCATCGAGCAGGTCGATAACCAGTTGCAGGTCAACGCCGGGCTGGTCGAGCGCCCGCTCGAATTGCGGGCTTACGCTCAGCGTCTTGAGGATGCAACCCTGGCTGCCGTCATTCGTGCCCGTCTGCTGTGGAGCCGTACGACGCAGAAGGCGCCTATCGAGGTACAGAGCAGTGAAGGTGTGATCACCCTGCGCGGCAAGGTCGACAGCGCTGAAGCCAAGGAACTGGCTGGGGTGGTGGCGCGGACCACTGACGGTGTGTACCTGGTCAACAACCTGGTCAGTCTGGATTCCGCAGCCATGGCCCAGGCTCGCGAAACGCCGGTGGGCGTGTCTACCGGGCCGCAGCCAAGTGACAGTTGGGTGATCGACAAGATCCAGAACAGCTTCCGCTTCAGCCGCAACCTTGATGGCCTGAACATCAAGGTGGCCAGTGAGGGCGGCATGGTGCGGCTGTCGGGTGAGGTGGTCAGCAGCGAGCAGAAAACCATCGCCGTTGAGATCGCGCGGCAAATCATTGGCGTACGTGGGGTGGATGCCGATCTGCTCAAGGTGGCGACCAAGGTTGAAGGATGAATCGTGCAATACGCACGACGCCAAGACGGGCATCGTGCAGGATACGTCCTCAGGCCCAATAATGTGTTTGCGTAACTATTTGATTTATAAGGATTTATTAGAAATCGAACCGCTGGCACGCAGGCTGCAATTACCTGTTCAGGTTTGAATAGAAAAATTACAGCAGGAGAAGCCGGCATGAACCGCCAATCCGTCAACCGTTCGCAGATCGCCGCACTGCCACTGCGCCAGTTCCTGATACTGGGGATGGCGTTGCTGCTGGCTTTGGCCGCAGGCCTTTTTTACTACAGCTGGCAGACCGCGCGACTCACTGAGCAGGTTGCGGCGCAGACTGCGCTGCTGGCGCAAATCCAGGCGACACGTGCCAACACATTGGTGAGGGCAGCGCAAAAGCTGCCTTCGGCCAACACCTCGCCGGCCACAGTCGAAAAAGTCGTGCCCCAGCAACGCTGGGTGTTCTAAGGCGCTGCGGTTTCGACACCGACCGGATCGATTTCAAAAAAGAAAGGAGAAGCATCATGCTGAGTTGGGCTATCACTTTCCTCATCATCGCCATTGTCGCCGCCGTACTCGGCTTCGGTGGTATCGCCGGCGCTGCCACGGGTATCGCGAAGATCCTGTTCATTGTCTTCCTGGTCCTGTTCGTAGCCTCATTCTTCTTTGGACGTGGTCGAGGTTGACGATGAGCAGGAAGCTTTGCAACGCCGTAGCTGCCGCTCTGCTGTTGGGGGGTAGCGCAGCGGCGATGGCGGCCAATGATGGCCAGGTCAGCGCCGACAAGTTGCTCGGCTCTGACCCTGAGTACCGGGAGACCTGGCAGGACGCGATCAAAGGCGAGGAACGCCTGCCCGACTGGGTGATCAACCTGACGGGCAGTGCGCAGCAGCAGATGTCCGCGGTGACCGAAGATGGTGACAAATATCTGGTCGGACCGCTGTGTGAATCCAAGGACAACTGCACCTACAAACGCCTGATCGTAGCGTTCAGCTGGGACAAGGACGATGCCTACGGGATGCTGGTGGAGGTACCCGAGGGCCTGCCGAGTGACAAGGCTCCAACCCGCCATGCGCAGTATCGTTGGCTGGGTGAGCCGGATGAAGGCATGCAGGCGATGCTGAAGGAGCAGCTCAAGCGTGACCCGAACTGGTACTGAGTGTCAGGGACGATTGGTCGCGCACTGTCACGTAATAGAAGTGGAACCTTTCTATAGTTCTCGCTTCTATGATGCGCTGCCCCGAGGAGGGGCTGCACATGACCAAGGGGCCGGGCTGTTCTGATTGTTGCAGAATCGGAGTGGCCTAGGGGTACAGGGAGTGCCTCCAGCGATGGGCCGGGTCAGGCAAGGCAAAATCGGAGGTTCAGGTCAGCAGTGAGTTTTCCCACATAGAGCTGGCCTGACTTCCGAGATGCCATCTTCATTTCAACATCTCCCTTTCAGCTTTTTCCTGCTGAGACACATTTTGTCTTGACCGCACATCAATTTTTTTTCGCTCAACGCTGCCGTTGTCAGGTGTCATTTCAGCCATTCGGATTGTCGAACAGGCCATCAATGTCCTCTTCTGTGTACTGCCAAATCAGCCGAGATCTGGCGGTTTGGTCGTGTTCGGGTTTCCGAACGTTATAAATCAATGACTTGCGAATGCCTCATTTTGACGCATTGCTGTATGTCGAATCGGCATGGGGTATGCGCTTCCGGCATTAGATTTCGTCCTTGCCCATCGCAATAGTTGCCGCCTTTTCGCTGGCCCGAGCGCCCTGTCGCTCGCTTGCGGTGTCCTTACATGAGGCCTCCGGACGGAAGCTGTACGATGCCCGTGACGTTGCCAACGGCTCTGTTACGTGCTTTTCCGATCGGTGCCCGTGATCACTAGAACAAAGGGTAAAGACATGAAGAAGGCAAAATTGAGCCTCGCCTGGCAGATCGTCATCGGTCTGGTCCTGGGCGTTGCAATCGGCGCGCTACTGAATCATTTCAGTGCAGAAAAGGCATGGTGGATCAGCAACGTTCTCCAGCCCGCCGGTGACATCTTCATTCGCCTGATCAAGATGATCGTCGTCCCGATCGTGATTTCGTCGCTGATCGTGGGCATCGCCGGGGTTGGCGACGCGAAGAAACTGGGCAGCATCGGCCTGAAGACCATCATCTACTTCGAGGTGGTGACAACCATCGCCATCGTTGTCGGCCTGGTGCTGGCAAACCTGTTCCACCCGGGCGCCGGCATCGACATGAGCACCCTGGGCACCGTCGACATCTCCAAGTACCAGGCGACCGCCGCCGAGGTGCAGCATGAGCATGCGTTCATCGAGACCCTGCTGAACCTGATCCCGTCGAACATCTTCGCGGCGCTGATGCGTGGCGAGATGCTGCCGATCATCTTCTTCTCGGTGCTGTTCGGCCTGGGCCTGTCGAGCCTGCAGGCAGACCTGCGCGAGCCACTGGTGCGTACGTTCCAGGGCGTGTCGGAGACCATGTTCAAGGTCACCCACATGATCATGAACTACGCCCCGATCGGCGTATTCGCCCTGATCGCCGTGACGGTCGCCAACTTCGGCTTCAGCTCGCTGCTGCCTCTGGCCAAGCTGGTGCTGCTGGTGTACTTCGCCATCGCCTTCTTCGCCTTCATGGTGCTGGGCCTTGTAGCCCGCCTGTTCGGCTTCTCGGTAATCAAGATCATGCGCATCATGAAAGATGAACTGATCCTGGCCTACTCCACGTCCAGCTCCGAAACCGTACTGCCTCGCGTCATCGAGAAGATGGAAAAGTACGGTGCGCCGAAGTCGATCTGCTCGTTCGTGGTACCGACCGGTTATTCGTTCAACCTCGACGGCTCGACCCTGTACCAGAGCATCGCGGCGATCTTCATCGCCCAGCTGTACGGCATTGACCTGTCCTGGAGCCAGCAATTGCTGCTGGTGCTGACCCTGATGGTGACCTCCAAGGGTATTGCCGGTGTGCCGGGCGTATCGTTCGTGGTCCTGCTGGCAACTTTGGGCAGTGTAGGCATCCCACTGGAAGGCCTGGCCTTCATCGCGGGTGTCGACCGGATCATGGACATGGCGCGTACCGCTCTGAACGTGGTCGGCAATGCCTTGGCTGCCCTGGTGATCGCTCGTTGGGAAGGCATGTACGACGCCGCCAAGGGCGAGCAGTACTACGCCTCGCTGATTGCGGACAAGAAGGAAGCGGCGCTGGTTGGCGAGACCGCCAAGCGCTGAACCTGACGCGTTGAACATTGAGCCCCGATTTATTCGGGGCTTTTTGCTGTCTGTAAGGGCCACATCGCCAGCGAACCTGCGATGTGGCCAGCGCAGGCTAAAGCAGCCGTTGGTGCGTTATCATTCAGGCACTTTTCAGGGGGAACACACGGATGCTCAACGGCCTTTGGCTTGGCTTTTTCCTGGTGGCGGCCGTATCGGCCCTGGCCCAATGGCTGGTGGGCGGCAACGCCGGCATTTTCGCCGCGATGGTCGAGAGCATCTTCGCCATGGCCAAGCTCTCGGTCGAAGTCATGATCCTGCTGTTCGGCACCCTTACCCTCTGGCTGGGTTTCCTCAAGATCGCGGAAAAGGCCGGTATCGTGGAATGGCTGGCCAAAGTGCTCGGCCCGCTGTTCGCCCGGCTGATGCCGCAAGTGCCACCCGGCCACCCGGCACTGGGCCTGATCACCATGAACTTTGCTGCCAACGGCCTGGGCCTGGACAACGCCGCTACGCCGATCGGCCTGAAAGCCATGCGCGCCCTGCAGGAGCTCAACCCCAGCAGCACCACCGCGAGCAACGCGCAAATCCTGTTTCTGGTGCTCAATGCCTCATCGCTGACCCTGCTGCCGGTCACCATCTTCATGTACCGCGCCCAGCAAGGCGCTACTGACCCGACCCTGGTGTTCCTGCCGATCCTGCTGGCGACCAGCGTTTCGACCCTGGTCGGTCTGCTGTCGGTGGCGGTGATGCAGCGCTTGCGCCTGTGGGACCCGGTGGTGCTGGCCTACATGATCCCGGGTGCTCTGCTGCTGGGCGGCTTCATGGCCTTCCTCGGTACCCTGTCGGCTGCTGCGCTGGCCAGCCTGTCGTCTGTCCTGGGCAACCTCACGCTGTTTGGTGTGATCATGCTGTTCCTGGTGATCGGTGCGCTGAAGCGGGTGAAGGTGTATGAGGCCTTTGTCGAAGGCGCCAAGGAAGGGTTCGACGTGGCCAAGAGCCTGCTGCCCTACCTGGTGGCCATGCTGGTAGCCGTTGGTGTGCTGCGCGCCTCCGGGGCCCTTGAGCTGGCATTGGATGGCATTCGTCACGCGGTAAGTTGGATGGGTATGGACACCCGCTTCGTCGAGGGCCTGCCGACCGCATTGGTCAAGCCGTTCTCCGGCAGTGCGGCGCGGGCGATGCTGATCGAGACCATGCAGACCCACGGCGTGGACAGCTTCCCGGCACTGGTAGCCGCTACCGTTCAGGGCAGCACCGAAACCACGTTCTACGTGCTGGCGGTGTATTTCGGTGCTGTCGGCATCCAGCGCGTGCGCCATGCCGTAGGTTGCGCCTTGCTGGCCGAACTGTCCGGTGTCATTGCGGCCATCCTGGTCTGCTACTGGTTCTTTGCCTGAGCCTGAGCGCTTTGCGCGACGGTCCAGTTCACCACCTGCGCGGCGAGTTGATCGTTGGCCATGCCGAAGCCGGCCACCACGGCCGAAACCTGCGTATCTGCCAGCAGCTGACGCACCTCGAAACGCTTGCAGGCAAGGATTCGCTGGCTGCGCCCCTGAACCAGACGCGCGTCATAGCGGATCACCACCTCCACCGTACCGGTTGGCCGGTACTCGCTCTGAAATGCCTGCAGTTCACCGGCCAGTTCATAGTCGGCCTGCAGGTTGCTGTCGTCGGCGCTCAGACGCTGTACACGCCCGTCGCGCTGGAAGCCATCGAGCAGGCGGTTGCGTAACAGCAACGGCACCGGGTCGCTCCAGCGGGCGCCTTTGTAGCTGCTGACCACGTCGCCCTTGGGGATCACAGCGATGCGTTGCCCGGCCAGCACTTCGCTTGCCAGCGGCTTGTTCAAGCGTAACGACCATGGCACCGGGGTCGCGCTGTGGCTGGCCTGGTTGACCGGCAGCCGGTAGATATCCACAGGCTCGCTCTGGGGCAGGATCGAGCAGGCGGCAGACAGGCTCAGCGCGGCCGTCAGGGCCAGCAGGCGCAGCGACAGCTTCATGGCTGGAACTCCTTGTTGTTGTCGCGGCCAAGCAGGTAGCCGCTCGGGTCGGCTTCCAGGCGTCGGGAAATGCCCTTGAGTGAGTTGAGGGTTTCACGCAGTTCGCGGATGGCCGGTGTCAGCTGGTTGAGGCCTAGCGCGCCGTCGTCGATGGACTGGCGGTTGTCATTGAGCAGGCTGTTGATGGTCGCAGTGCTGGCGGCCAGCGATTGCATGGCCTGCTCGGCGCTGCCGATGGCCTGTTTGCCCTCGGTGCCGAGCAGTCTGTTGGCATTGCGCATCAGCGCTTGGGTTTCGGCCAGCGTGGCGTTGGCCTGTTTGCCGACCTGGGCCAGCTGTTCTATGGCCTGGGAAATGCCGCCTTTGTGGTTGGCGAACGCACTGGTGGTCTGTTCCAGATTGGCCAGGGTGTTGCTCAGGCGGTCGATATTGTTTTCCGAGAACATCTGGTTCGCATTGTGCAGCAGCAGGTTGATGTTGGTGACCAGGTCGCTGCTGTCATTGAGTAGCTGCGAGATGGGGGAGGGCGAGGCGATTATCACTGGCAACTTGCCGTCCTTGCCCTTGAGCTCTGGGCTTTTCGGAGTGCCGCCGCTGAGCTGGATGAACGAGTTGCCGGTGACGCCGGCGAGGGTCAGTTTCGCCTGGGTGTCTTCCTTGACCGGCGTATCGCCGCTCAGGCGAACCCGGGCCAGCACCCGGCGCGGGTCCTTGGGGTCCAGGCGCAGGCTGGTCACGTCACCGACCTTGATGCCGTTGTATTGCACGGGGCTGCCGCGGGACAGCCCGGAGACGGCTTCGTTGAAGATCACTTCGTAGTCCTTGAAGGCGTCGTCGACGCTGGACTTGGTCAGCCACAGGCCAAACAGCATGGCACCGGCCACCACCAGCACGGTGACCAGGCCGATGAGGACGTGATGAGCTCGGGTTTCCATCGTTCAGCGCTCCTGCCCGGCACGTTTGGCGGCCTGTTCAGCCGCCCGTCCGCGTGGGCCGTGAAAGTAATCGTGAATCCACGGGTCGTCGGTCTGTTCGACTTGGGCCAGCGGGCCTGCCACCAGCACCTTCTTCTGCGACAGTACCGCGATGCGGTCAGTGATGGTGTAGAGCGTGTCCAGATCGTGGGTGATGAGGAACACGCTCAGGCCCAGGGCGTCGCGCAGGGTGAGGATCAGTTGGTCGAAGGCGGCGGCGCCGATCGGGTCGAGGCCGGCAGTGGGTTCGTCAAGGAACAGGATGTCCGGGTCCAGGGCCAGTGCGCGGGCAAGTGCGGCGCGCTTGATCATGCCGCCGGACAGTGAAGAGGGGTATTTGTCTGCGGCCGAAATCGGCAGGCCGGCCAAGGCCAGCTTCACCCCGGCCAGGTGCTCTGCATCGGCGCGCGACAGGCCTGCATGCTCGATCAGTGGCAATGCGACGTTCTCGGTGACGGTCAGCGAGGAGAACAGCGCACCCTTCTGAAACAACACGCCAAAGCGCCGTTCGACCAATGAGCGTTGCTCTTCATGCAGGCCGGCCAGGTTCTGGCCAAACACTTTGATCTGGCCTTCATTCGGCAGCCGTAGCCCTATGATGCTGCGTAACAGCACCGACTTACCGCTGCCCGAACCGCCAACCACGGCCAGGATTTCACCGCGGTAAAGGTCCAGATCGAGGTTTTCGTGCACGCTCTGGCTGCCGAAGCGGTTGCAGATGCCCCGCGCCTGGATCACTGCTTCCGGGGTACTCACCAGCCCATCTCCATGCAGAACAGCGCAGCCACTGCGTCGAGCACGATGACCACGAAGATCGACTGAACCACGCTGGAGGTGGTGTGGGCGCCTACCGACTCAGCGCTGCCGCTGACCTTGAAGCCTTCCAGGCAGCCAATGGCCGCGATCAGGAAGGCAAAGAAGGGGGCCTTGGCCAAGCCGACGAGAAAGTGCTGCACGCCAATATCGCTTTGCAGCAGCGAGAGGAACATGGCCGGCGAAATATCCAGTGAAAGCGCGCACACCACAGCACCGCCGACGATGCCGCAGATCATCGCGACGAAGGTCAGCAGCGGCAGCGAGATCAGCAGTGCCAGCACCCGGGGTACGACCAGCAGTTCGATCGGGTTCAGGCCCAGGGTACGGATGGCGTCGATCTCCTCGTTGGCCTTCATCGAGCCGATCTGGGCAGTGAAGGCACTGGCTGTGCGGCCGGCCATCAGTATGGCGGTCAGCAACACGGCGAATTCGCGCAGGAACGAGAATGCCACCAGGTCGACGGTGAATACGGTTGCGCCGAAATCGGCCAGCACGGTCGCCCCGAGGAAGGCGACCACCGCGCCCACCAGAAACGTCAGCAACGCGACGATAGGCGCGGCGTCCAGACCTGTCTGCTCGATATGCGAGACAACCGGGGTGAGCCGCCAGCGATGCGGTTGCAAGGCCCGGCGCAGCAGGGTCTCCAGGATCAGGCCGATGAAGCCGAGCAACTGCAGGGTGTCTTGCCACAACGTATTGACCGCGCGGCCGATGCGCTCCAGCAGCAGGAGCAGCACAGGGCGCTCGGGTTCCTTTACCGGGATGCAGTAGTCCTGAACCGAGCAGTAGACGTTCTTGAGCAGGGCGCGGCTGGCAGCGGGCAGCTGTTGAGTGCAGTGCGACAGGCGCTCAGAGCCCAGCAGCTCAGCCAGTAGCGAGGCACCGGCGGTATCGAGCTGGCCCAGTTGGCTGAGATCGGCTACGGCGTCGGCGCCGTATTGGGTGCGCAGGTGTTCGCTGTCGCGCTTGAGGCTGGCGTAGTGGGCCAGGGTCCAGTCACCGGCAATGCGCAGGCAGGCCGGTTGGCTGCTGGTGTCCAGAGTGGCGCTGGGGGTGGTCATAGGCTCCATGCATCTGACAGGCGTAGAGGCTGATCATAGCGCAGCAGGCATGGCGGGGTTTGTTGAAATGTGCTGAGTGCTGTTGGGGCCGCGTTGCGGCCCAATCGCCGGCAAGCCGGCCCCCACAGGAGCGCTTACTTCGCCGGCGCGTCGTCTACCACCTTGAAGCGCAGCACACCGATCACTTGGCCATCTTCGGTCAGTACGCGCACCTGCCATTTACCTGCGGGGTTTGGCGGGAAGTTCTGCTTGTGGGTCCACGCACGGTAGCCTTCCTTGCGCCCGCCATGGATATCCAGGGCGATACGGTCCACTTCCTTGCCGTCCTTCTGCCACACATGGTAGATGCGCTCGTTGAGGCCGCGCGGTGCGTTGATGGCGGTGTAGGCATACAGGCCGCTGCTGCGAATGCGGCTGGCGGCAACTTCATCCAGCGATTCGCCGGGCTGGCGGTTCAATACCTCAGTGCTGACCGCCACTTCGGTCATCCACAGGGTGGCCGGTGGGACCCACGAGCGCAGTAACCAACCGCCCCCGCCGACCGCCAGGGTCACCAGTACCAGCGCCACGCCACGGCGCCAGGTGTTGATCGGGAAACTGCTGGCCAGGCTCGGGAACGACAGCACCATGGCTGCAACCAGTGCCAGCTTGAAGCTTTGCGCGGTGGTCAGGTGCAGGATGATCGGCAGGGCCGTCAACAGCGCGGCGAACAGGGTGAGGGTGTGCAGCGCCATGAACAGCCAGCGCCGCGGTGCCAGCCACTTGTAGTACAGCGGGTCGATGATCGAGACCAGCCCGGCGGCACCGAGCAGGCCGGTGAATACCAGTTGGCCACTGTTCCAGGTGGTGGTGATGAAAAAGAACGGCAGTACGAAGAACAGGCTTTCCTGGTGGATCATCTGCGTCGCGTAGCGCAGCAGCGGCTGAGGAATTTCCCGTTTGAAGGTGCGGGCGAACAGGCCTGTCAGGGTGTTCTCCAGCATCAGCCAGATCCAGCTCACCAGCATGAGAATGGCGACCCAGCTGGCCAGGCTGGCCTGGCGGTCGACCAGAATGAAGCTGCCGATACCGGAGAGGAAACCGCCGAGCGCGATGATGCCGGGGTAGCGTTTGAGCAGTTCGATGACGCGCTGGACGATATGGGGAATAGGGGGCATGGGTATACAACAGAGTGATAGGGTGACTGTGCCGCGCCGTCGCGGGTAAACCCGCGAAGAGGTCGGTACTGGCGAAAGGATACCGCCGAATCACCGCTGCCGTGTAGCACCGCTCGGTGGTTGGGGTGAAGTACGCCGGCGACGTAGCAGCCCGGCAGCCAGGATCACCCCCAGTAGCAGCGCAATCAGCCCATACAGCTCGTCATACCCAAGCAACGGCTTCTCGATGCGCAGATAACCCTCATCCTTGAGCAATGCCTTCAGCGCCTCGTTGGCCTGCTCCAGGCTGACCTGTCGCAGCTGCCGGGCCGGGTCGGCAAAGCGCCCGTTGCTGTAGGCGTTGAGTGCCCCCCAGTAATAATCGGCCAGCGCGCTGTTGCCCTGGGTACTCCAGCTTTCCTTGGCGACGGCGGCCTCCTTGATACGGGCGAATGTATCCGGATCAAGGCCGTCCTCGCGCAAGTGGTCGAACAGTTTCTGCATCACCTTGACCGCCTCGTCGACGTCGTCGCGCTCAAGGTCAGCGTTCAGGCTGAGCAGGCCGCTGTCACCAAAGCTTTCGCGTTGTGCCGAAGGCCCATAGGACAGGCCGTTACGCAGGCGCAACTGGTCGTACAGGGCCCAGTCCAGATAGCGTGAGAGCAGGTCGAGGGTCGACTGGTGGTCGTTGTCCAGGACCGGCTCGATGAACAACCAGTGCAGTTTGACGCTGTCGCCCAGAAAACCACGGGTCAGGTCGCGTCGCTGTTCGGCCTGCTGGCTGATGCTTTCCAGGTTGCGCCGCTCCTGCGGCTCGGTGGCGGGCAGCTCGCCGTAGGTGCGCTCCAGGTAGGCCGGCAGCAGCCGATCGAGGCCGCCAACCATGATCAAGGTCATGTTGTTGGCGGCGTACCAGCGATCACGCAGGGCCTGCACCTGCTCCAGCGTCATGCCATCGAGGTTGGAGCGTTCCGGGCATTTGAGGCCCAGTTCGGTTGCCAACTGATCGCTGGCCGGATGGCCGATGTCCTGGCGGTCGAGCCAACGTTGCAGGTGGCCGTAGTGGCCGCCGTCTTCACGTTCGATGATGCGCTTGGCCGTGGCCAACGCCTTGGCGTCGATGCGGGTGTCGCGCAGTACCGCCAGCAGCAGGTCGAGCACTTTGCGCTGGTTGCGCGCCGGGGCCTCGATGACGAAGGTGGTGTCGGCGCTGCTGGTGAAGGCATTCCATTCGCCACCCAAAGCCTGCAGGCGCTCTTCCAGGCCGCCCTCACCGGTTTCGTCGATGCCGCTGAACAGCAAGTGCTCGAGCAGGTGCGGCAGCTCTTTCTGCTCGCAGTCGAAGTCGTCCAGGCCCACACCCACCACCAGGCGGATCGCCACATGATCGCGTTCGTAGCCGGATTTAAGAATAACCTGCAGACCGTTGGGCAGCAGGTAGCCCTCGACCCGCGAACGATCGAGGGCGAAGGAGTGCAGGCTACAGATCAGCAGGCAAACGAAGGTCAGGCAACGCATGGGCGAGCTTGGGTCTCCAGGTAGGCGAGATCAGGGTAGGCGGGCTTCGTCCGGCACACTGTCGAGCATTAGCCCGTCGGTGTCCGAGCCACCCAGTACCACATAGGCACTGCTGCAGAACAAAGAGTTCAACCGCTTCATGTCAGCGATCAGCTCCAAGTGTAGCGAACTGGTCTCGATACTTTGCACTACCTTGCGTTGCAGGCGGCTGACATGGGCATGGGCCAGGCGTCTTTCCTGGGCACGGAAGCGGCGTTTTTCCCGCAACAGCAAGCGTGCGCTCTCTGGGTCGGCGCTGAGAAATACCGAAAGGCCCAGGCGCAGGTTGGTCAGCAATTGCTCTTGCAGGCCGGCCAGCTCTTGCAGGCCGACCTGGGAAAACTCCCGGCGTTGGCTGGTCTTCTGCTGTTGGACCTTGCGCAGCATGCGTTCGACCAGGTCACAGGCCAGCTTGAGGTTGATCGCCAGTTCGATGATTTCGGCCCAGCGCCTGTTGTCCTGATCGCTGAGGTCTTCCCGGGGCATTTGGGCCAGGTACAGTTTGATGGCGCTGTACAGCGCTTCGGCATCTTCGCCCAGGGCACGGACCTGCTGTGGGAGGGCGGTCTGGGTGCCGCGCAGGGCGTTGAGCATGGCCTCGAGCAGGCTGTCGACGATATCGCCCAGGCGCAACGTTTCGCGGGCAGCATTGGCCAAGGCCAGGCTGGGTGTGGTGAGTGCCGAGGCGTCCAGGTGGCGTGGGCGCACTTGGCCGTTACCGTTCTCGCGCTCCGGCAACAAGCAGTTGCACAGGCGCCCCATGGGCTTGACGGTGGGCAGCAGGACCAGGCAACGCAGCGTGTTGTAGAGCAGGTGGAAGCCGATCACCAGCTCCTGTGGGCTGAAGCTCAGCGAGTCCATCCACGCCACCAGTGGATTGAGCACCGGAATGATCAGCACCAGGCCGATCAGCTTGTACAACAGGCTGCCCAAGGCCACTCGCCGGCCCGCGGCGTTCTGCATGCTGGTGCTGAGAAAGGCCAGCAGCCCGCTGCCGATGTTGGCGCCGACCACCAGGCCGATGGCCACTGGCAGGCTGATCAGTTCAGCGCCGGCCAGGGTGGCGGTCAGCAGCACTGCTGCCAGGCTGGAGTACGAAACCATGGCGAACACTGCGCCAGCCAAAGCATCGAGCAGGATGTCTCCGGTCAATGAGGCGAACAGCACTTTCACACCCTGAGCCTGGGTGATGGGGGTGGCCGCCTGAACGATCAGTTCCAGCGCCAGAATGATCAGACCCAGGCCGATGCCTACCCGGCCCAGCTGGCCCGCGCGCGTTTGCTTGCGCGACAGAAAAAAGATCACACCCAGGAATATCAGCAACGGCGAGAGCCATGAAAGGTCCAGGGTAAGCACCCTGGCCATCAGTGCAGTGCCGACATCTGCACCGAGCATGATTGCCAAGGCCGGGGTCATGGCCATCAAGCCCTGACCCACGAATGACGTCACCAGCATGGCGGTCGCGTTGCTGCTCTGCACTACGGCCGTGACCAGGATACCGGCGATGAATGCCAATGGCCGCCGGTTCATGTTCTGGCTCAGGACCCGGCGCAGGTTGGAGCCGAACACTCTCAGGATGCCGGTACGGACGATGTGCGTGCCCCATACCAGCAACGCGACGGCGGAAAGCAGGTTGAGCAGGGTCAGCATGGTGTAGCCCCCCTCTTATCCGGGCTCCAAAGGCGGAGCCAATGGGTGAAGCGGTAAGCCTGGCCCGGGGGTGGGTGTTTTTATCCAGTGCTTACTCAAGCTTTAGTTGTTTTGCGGGCCTGTCGCCAGCTTGGCATGCTCGGCCAGTATTTGAAACCTGTCTGTCACGAAACCCAAGGCATGAAAAAGGGCCCTGATGAGGGCCCTCGAATACTGCGTTCGCGGTGCTTACTGACCCGGAATGTCCTTGCGCAATTTAACTGCGTCTTGCTCCTTGCCGCGCTTGCGCGCCATGGCGGTGCGCATGCGGATGTTGATGGCCTCCACCCCCAGCGAGAACGCCATGGCGAAGTAGACGTAGCCCTTGGGCACGTGCACATCGAAAGATTCGGCGATCAGCACGGTACCTACGACGATCAGGAACGAAAGCGCAAGCATCTTCAGCGAAGGGTGCTTGTCGATGAAGTTGCTGATGGCACCGGCGCACAACATCATCACCAGTACTGCAACGATGATTGCTGCGACCATCACCGGCACATGCGAAACCATGCCTACAGCAGTGATCACCGAGTCCAGGGAGAACACGATGTCGATGATGGCGATCTGAATGATGGTGAAGAGGAACGTGCCGCCCTTGCCCTTGGGCTCGTCACCGCTTTCGTCCTCGCCTTCCAGGCCGTGGTAGATCTCCTGCGAGCTTTTCCACAGCAGGAACAGGCCGCCAAAGAACAGAATCAGGTCGCGGCCCGAGATGCCCTGGCCGAATACCACGAACAGGTCGGCAGTCAGGCGCATGACCCAGGTGATCGACAGCAACAGCAAAATGCGGGTGACCATGGCCAGGGCCAGGCCGAAGATTCGGGTGCGCGCCTGCATGTGCTTGGGCATGCGGCTGACCAGAATCGAGATCATGATGATGTTGTCGATACCGAGAACGATCTCAAGCGCAGTGAGGGTGAAAAAGGCAACCCAGATTTCCGGGCTGGTCAGCCATTCCATGTGTATTCCTTCGAACGATAGTGGCGAAGCGCCCCTGCACAGGGCACTTCGCGTTGCGGTGACAGGCGTTTATTTACAGACTGCTGAACAGCGGAAAAATGCCCATCAGCAGTGCGGCGAGCATTATGCACATGCACACCAGTACTGCCCACTTGAGGGTGAAGCGCTGATGATCACCGAATTCGATGCCTGCCAGCGCCACCAGCAGGTAGGTCGAGGGTACCAGCGGGCTCAGCAGGTGTACCGGCTGGCCGACGATCGAAGCGCGGGCCATTTCCACCGGGCTGATGCCGTAGTGGCTGGCCGCTTCGGCCAGCACCGGCAGCACGCCGTAATAGAAGGCGTCATTGGACATGAAGAAGGTGAACGGCATGCTCACGATCGCGGTGATCACCGCCAGGTAAGGGCCCAGCGCTTCGGGAATGACCGCCAGCAAGCTTTTGGACATGGCCTCGACCATGCCGGTGCCCGACAGGATGCCGGTGAAGATACCGGCGGCGAAGATCAGCCCGGTCACGGCGAGTACGCTGCCAGCGTGGGCGGCAATACGGTCCTTCTGCTGCTGAAGGCAAGGGTAGTTGACGATCATGGCGATGCTGAAGGCGATCATGAACAGCACCGGCAGTGGTAGCAGGCCTGCGATCAGTGCAGCCATCAGCGCAGCGGTGAGCGCACCGTTGAACCACAGAAGCTTCGGCCGGCGTGCGTCGGGGAACTGCGACACGGTGATTTCGCTGTGATCGATGTCGTCGGTAGGCAGGTGCAGTTCACCCAGGCGGGCACGCTCACGCTTGCCGTACATGTAGGCGATGGCCAGGATCGCCAGCACGCCAAAGACCATGGCCGGGATCATCGGTACGAAAATGTCCGAAGGGTCTACGTGCAGGGCACTGGCTGCGCGGGCAGTAGGGCCGCCCCATGGGGTCATGTTCATTACCCCACCAGCGAGGATGATCAGGCCGGCCATGATCCGCGGGCTCATGCCCAGGCGGCTGTACAGGGGCAGCATGGCGGCGCAGCAGATCATGTAGGTGGTGGCGCCGTCACCGTCCAGCGAGACCACCAGGGCCAGCACCGCGGTGCCGACCGAGACTTTCAGCGGGTCGCCCTTGACCAGCTTGAGGATCTTGCGCACCGCCGGGTCGAACAGGCCGGAGTCGATCATCAGGGCGAAGTAAAGGATGGCGAACATCAGCATGACGCCGGTGGGCGCGAGCTTGCTGATGCCTTCGAGCATCATCGGGCCGATCTTGGCGGAAAAACCACCGAACAGGGCGAACAGGATCGGTACCAGGATCAGCGCGATCAAGGCCGACAGGCGCTTGGTCATGATCAGGTACATGAAGGTGATGACCATGGCAAAGCCGAGGAAGGTCAGCATGGCAATACTCCAGGCGTGGCGCGGCGAAAGGAAAGTCGATCGGGCGAATCAGCGCGTTGAGCGCTGCGCGGGGAGCAAGCGGGGGGGGACTGCGAAAGGGCGGGCACAGGAATACATCAGAATCACCATTGTTGTTGTTGATTGGGCCGGGCGCGGAAGATTCCGGGTGCCCTGGCTGACCGGTCTTGTGCCGGTAGTGGTGGCTATCCTATGGGTGCAAGCTTTCAGCCAGCTTTCGCCAGGAAAAGGGCGACGGGAGGTAGGAGATGTCTGATGTAACTGAAGGTGGCTGCCATTGCGGCGCCTTGCGCTATTGCTTGAAGGGTGAGTTGACGGATATCGCCCATTGCCATTGCTCGATCTGCAGGCGGGTCAGCGGCGGCCTGCTGGTGACCTGGCTCACCGTGCCTCGCTCCGGTTTCCAATGGGTGGCGGGCAGGCCGCAGTGCTATGTGGCTCCGGCCAGTTGCAAGCGCTACTTCTGCGGTGATTGTGGTGCACATGTGGCGTTGGTGACGTCGCATAGCCCGGGCAGCATCGATGTAACGGTAGCGACGCTGGACCACCCGGAACGGGTGCGTGCCACGCGGCACATCTGGACCGGGAGCCGGTTGCCCTGGCTGCATGTGGATGAAGGTTTGCCTGAAGAGGAAGAGGAAAAACGCTAGCCTCTGGATGGCATTGCCCGCCCTGTCGCCGGTTTGCCGGCGACAGGGCCAGGAGGGCAATCAAGGCAGTTGCAGGCCGCCTGCTGCCTTGTGCAGCGCCCGCAGGTGCTCACCAATCAGCTTCACATTGGCCTCGACCGCAGCAATTTCCTTGGCCCGCGAAGGCTCCAGCAGCGCCCTGACTTCTCTGTCCAGGTCAGTGCTCAAGCGCAGCAACTGTGCCTGCCGTTCACTACTGACTTTTTCCAGATGCTTGCGCTCATCCGGCTGCGGCAGCCCGTATCCCTTTGTATCCAGCAGTTCGGCCGGGCGGCTGAGGAAGCCACTGTTGGCGAGCATCTGCTTCAGGGTCTGGTCGGCCTTGTTGATACTGCCATCTTTCAGCGCGGCCGCATTCAGATAGCGCTGCTTCACTTCATCCTGAGCCAGCAGCAGTTGGCGGCGCAGGCTGGCCTGTTCCAGCAGAAGCAAGGCGGCGCTAGTGCGCAGGTCGGCTTGCAAGAACCAGCCGCGGCGCTGTTCGGCGTCCTGGGCCAGCCAGTCCTCGACCTTGTCCTGCTTGACTGGCAGCTGTTGCTTCAGCACATCGAACATCGCTTGATAGCGGTCGCGATACGAGTCGAAACGGTAGCCCAGGCGCAATGCTTCGCGCGGGTCGTCGAGCACGCTGGTATCGGCCAGCCCCCGGCCCTTCAATACTGCAAGCAAACCGTTGGGCATGATGCTGTCGAGATCATTCAGGCGCGGGTTGGCGGTGCCGCTGCGCAGCAGTTTCAATGACTCCACCGCACAGTTGTTGGACAGGAACCAGTAGTTGCCGTCATAACTCCAGTGCATCTCCGCGGCCTGGCGTACCAGGTTTTCAACTTCGTCGCGGTTGAGCTTCAACGGCACCGACGCCAGGCTACGCAGTTCGGTCTTGGTGTATTCGTCGATCACTTGGGCCAGCGGTAGCACGAACAGCCTCGACGGATAGGCGCCAACCAGACCATCCCAGCTGGACAGTTGAACGTCATTGACGAAAGCACGGTAGGAGAGCACCAGGTGCTGGTCGAGGTCCAGTCGGCAGTCTGGCCCGCGAGGGCGGCCGGGTTTGCAGATCACCAGGCGCAGCATGCTGTGGCCCCAGCGGCTCACCAGGTTCTGGTTGGCCTCGGCCAGCAGAAAGTCCACCTCATAGACCCGTTCCGGGTCGATTTCGCCCAACGGCTGGCGGGCGAAGTCGCTGCCGGCGTTGAGGAATGGCAAGCCCTTGGCGCACGTTGCCTGCTCGGGCGCCCAGCCGAAATGATCAGCCAGGTACTGATTGAGCGCTGGCCGACGGCAGCCGTAGCTCGGGTCCAGGAGGAAGTACTCCATGTTGACCGCGATGTATTCCTTGGGGCTGCTCAGCTCATAGCTATCGGGGCTGCGCAGGAACTGGCCATTGTGCTGTTCGCGCTCACCGCGGCGGCCGACGTATTGCTGCCAGCCGGCCAGGTCGAGCAGGCGCGGGTCGTCGCTCAGGGTAAAGCGGCGCTCGGCCTGGCCGCGGCATTGCTCGGGAAGACCGACCTTGCCAACGGTGCCTTGCTGGCGCTTGCAGCGGGCGATCAGCGAATGTTCAGCACTGGGCCAGAGCCGGGCTCGGTCGTATATGTGGGTAAGTTCGTGCAGGACTGTAGCCAGCAATTCCTCACGCACCGTGCCATGCGGACGGTTGGTGCGCTCCTGCGCAGCACTGCCGTCAGTCAGGCCGGGCAGCAGGCGCCGGTTGAGCTGCAGGGTCGAGACCAAGGAGGCCTGCCCGTAGGCATCGGCTGGCATGTTGTCGCTCCAGCTGACCTCAATGCGCCGGTCGAGCTGTTGCTTGAAGCGGGGAGGGAGCTTGGCCAAAGCCTCATCAAGCAGGGCTTGGGTGGCTTGAGCCTGCTGTGGGGCCAGGCCGGCTGCCTGCAGCTCGAGCTGCAGGCCGGCCAGGGCGGGCGTGCCCAGCAGCGTCAGGGCGCAGCCGAGCAACCAGGCACGTACGCGGTTCACAGCGCCAGGATGGCTTCGGCCAGCACCTGGTCGCTGGCGCCGCGCGCTTCAGGCACGCGTTCGCGCAGGGTGTTGAAGGCGGCCTCAAGCTGGGCGCCACGAATATCACCGTTGCTGGCGACGAAGCTGGCGGCATCGTCATGGGCTTCACGCACGACCTTGGAGTCGCGGATCGAGGTGGTGGTGTCAGAGGTGAAGTCGATCGAGCGGCCAAAGGCCCGCACGATGATGTTGCTGGTGGCCACCAGAGTTTGTGCCTGGGCCAGGTCGGCCAGCAGCAACATGCCGAGGGTAGCGGCGATCAGCGGTTTACGCATGGAGCTTCTCCGGAAATGCAGGGAGTCAGATTTAGTGATTGGACGAGAATTGCTTCTGCCAGTTCAAGGTCGCCGACAGATTGACGGCCGCCGTCATGGCGCAGCGACTTGAGTGCTGCTTCCAGGCGTGCTCCGTGAATCAGGCCGTCGCTGGCGACGAAGGCTGCGGCATCGTCGCGAGCCTGCCTGACCAGCTTGCGGTCGAATGGGGCAGTCGTGACTTGGCTGGTGACGTAGCCTGTGATGACCAGGCCTTGCGTGGTGGTGTCCATGGCATGGGCACTGCCCATGGCGACTACGGAAAACAGCAGCGGCAACAGATAACGCATTGGCTTTCTTACGACAGGAACAGGAACGTCGAAGGCTAGCCCACAAGTACCGGCCAGGGCCAGCGCTTGTGGGCTGTAGCAGGTCAGATCGCCAAGATGGCCTGGGCCAATTGCGCATCGCTGGCCTGCAGGGCTGGCATGCTCGAGCGGATGTGCAGCAAAGCGCTCTCGAGCTTGGCGCCGCGAATGGCGCCCTGGCTGCCCACGTAGCTGGCCGCATCATCGCGAGCGGCCTGAACGATCTTGTCATCACGGAAAGACGAGGACACATCGGAGGTAGCGTCGGTGGAGGCGGCAACCGCGCCAACGACTGCATCAGTAGTGACAATGAAGCTGGTGGCGTGGGCAGTGCCGGCCAGGCCGAGCAGCAGGGCTGCGCCAATCAGGTAATTACGGGTCATGGTCGTGCACTCCTGGGGAAGATTCGGGTGGATCTGCTTATTGGACGCTCACACGGTTCGTCACGGTGGCTTTGAACATCTGGTTTTTACCAGACCGCCCAGTCAAGCGTATCACGCGCCGGAATTTATGGATGTCAATGAACGGCGCACAAGGTAACTGTTATGGTCTATTTTGATACTTTGAAAATTGTACTGGTTAAGTGATGGCAGGCTCTGCTTCAAGGGTGGCCGGGAGTTACCCCATAAAAAAACCCGCTGCAGTCTCCTGCAACGGGTTTGGGATTCACGGTGCCAGCTGAAGCCGGCGAGCCGGTGCTTAGCGCCAGAACGGCTTGCTCAGCTCTTCGTAACGCTGCGACTCGCTGATACCGGCATCGGCCAGCAGGCGGGCATCGAGACGCGCCAGCTGACGGCGGCTGGCCATGCGGCGCTGCCACAGCAGCAGGGTAGAGAGCGCGCGCAGCGGCAGCGAAGCGTTGGTTTGCTGGGCGTTGTTTTCGAAAACGAGACCGGAACTGAGGGTACGTTCCATGATGTTTCATCCTTCCGCTTATGGCGGGACTAGGGAGTGGTTTAACTGATGCCAATGATCCTCCTCTGCTGTCCATAACAGTAGATACAGTTCTACTGCATTACGATGGTTCAGTTAACTGTGTAACCCTACTGTTGCACTCGAAACAGGCGCAACTGTACTGGTCCGCACCGTTATGGTGCTTTTTCAGGTTTTATATGGCTTTGAGCAGGCGGGAGCGTGGCGAATTAACGGTACAGTAGTACAGTTTTATTTTATTCAGTGCTTGCTGAATCGTGCTTGAGCCTCGAAAGGGCTGCAGAGCAGCCCTCGAGGTATTGCTATGGCGTCCGGAATGCGTGGCGGCCTCGGGCAAAGGCAGGCCGCTGCTACAGATCAGCTGGCGAGCATGCGCCCACTTTCTTCCAGATTTTCGTGCCAGCTCAGCGCCTCACGCAGGATATGCGGAGTGTGGCCGCCACGCAGGCAAGCGCGATCGAAATAGTCGTTCAGCGCTGCACGGTAATCCGGGTGGACACAGTTATCGATGATCGCCCGTGCCCGTTCCCGTGGCGCGAGGCCCCGCAGGTCGGCAAGCCCCTGTTCGGTCACCAGGATGTCCACGTCGTGCTCGGTGTGGTCGACATGGCTCACCATAGGCACCACGCTGGAGATCGCGCCGCCTTTGGCGATCGACTTGGTGACGAATACGGCCAGGTGGGCATTACGGGCGAAATCGCCGGAGCCACCGATACCGTTCATCATCCGGGTGCCACAGACGTGCGTGGAGTTGACGTTGCCGTAGATGTCGAACTCCAGCGCCGTGTTGATGCCGATGATGCCAAGGCGGCGCACGACTTCAGGGTGGTTGGAGATCTCCTGCGGGCGCAGTACCAGCTTGTCCTTGTAGCGCTCCAGGTTGCCGAATACGTCGGCATTGCGACGGCCCGACAGGGTGATGGAGCTGCCCGAGGCAAAACTCAGCTTGCCAGCGTCGATCAGGTCGAAGGTCGAGTCCTGAAGTACTTCGGAGTACATGGTCAGGTCTTCGAACGGCGACTCGATCAGGCCACACATCACCGCGTTGGCGATGCTGCCGATGCCGGCTTGCAGCGGGCCGAGCCTGTTGGTCATGCGGCCTGCATCCACTTCGTTCTTGAGGAAGTTGATCAGGTGGTCGGCGATGGCCTGGGTTTCATCGTCCGGCGGTAGCACGGTGGAGGGCGAATCTGGCTGGTCGCTGATGACGATGCCGACGATCTTGGCGGGGTCGATCGGGATTGCGGTGCTGCCGATGCGGTCATCCACTTTCACAAGCGGGATCGGCGTGCGGGTTGGGCGATAGGTCGGGATATAGATGTCGTGCAGGCCTTCGAGGTTGGCGTTGTGCGACAGGTTGATCTCGACAATCACCTGCTTGGCGAAGATCGCGAAGCTCGCCGAGTTGCCCACCGAAGTGGTCGGCACGATGTGGCCCTGTTCAGTAATGGCCACCGCTTCGATTACCGCGATGTCCGGCAGTTTGAGCTGCTGGTTGCGCAGTTGCTCGACGGTTTCCGACAGGTGCTGGTCGATGAACATCACCTGACCGTCGTTGATGGCTTTGCGCAGGGTGCTGTCGACCTGGAACGGCATGCGGCGCGCCAGCACGCCAGCCTCGGTCAGTTGCTTGTCCAGGTCATTGCCCAGGCTGGCGCCGGTCATCAGGCTGATTTTCAGAGGCGACAGCTTGGCGCGTTCGGCCAAGGCATGCGGTACGGCCTTGGCTTCGCCGGCGCGGGTGAACCCGCTCATGCCGACGGTCATGCCGTCCTCGATCAGGCCAGCGGCGTCAGCCGCACTCATTACCTTGCTGTGCAGGGAGGACAAGCGGATACGATCACGGTACATGGATTGTTATCTCGGGCTACTGAAGCTACTGCAGCGCAGTCTAGAGATTTACCCCGGCGCCGTCCCGCGACCATGGTCGTATGAGGAGCCACGCAATAGAGCCATTGATCTGGATCAGCAAAATGAAAAAGCCCCGGGAGGGATCTCGCCGGGGCTTCTTTATAGTCCACTGGGTGGTGGAAGCGGGGTTACTCGACGGCTTTGACCATATCCTCGATGACCTTCTTCGCGTCACCGAACACCATCATGGTCTTGTCCAGGTAGAACAGTTCGTTGTCCAGGCCGGCGTAGCCGCTGGCCATGGAGCGTTTGTTGACGATGATGGTCTTGGCTTTGTACGCCTCCAGGATCGGCATGCCCGCGATCGGCGACTTTGGATCGTTCTTCGCCGCCGGGTTGACCACGTCGTTGGCGCCCAGCACCAACACTACGTCGGCCTGGCCGAACTCGGCGTTGATGTCTTCCATCTCGAACACTTGGTCGTAGGGCACTTCGGCCTCGGCCAGCAATACGTTCATATGCCCAGGCATGCGCCCTGCCACCGGGTGGATCGCGTACTTCACGGTCACGCCGTTGTGGGTCAGCTTCTCGGTCAGCTCCTTGAGCGCGTGCTGGGCACGGGCTACCGCCAGGCCGTAGCCGGGTACGATGATCACCGTGTCGGCGTTGCTCAGCAGGAAGGTCGCGTCGTCAGCCGAGCCGGACTTCACCGGGCGCTGCTCTTTCGAGCCTTGCGCTGCGCCGGTATCGGTATCCCCGCCGAAGCCGCCGAGGATGACGTTGAAGAACGAGCGATTCATCGCTTTGCACATGATGTACGAGAGGATCGCACCGCTGGAGCCCACCAGGGAGCCGGCGATGATCAGCATCGAGTTGTTCAGCGAGAAGCCGATACCGGCCGCCGCCCAACCCGAATAGCTATTGAGCATCGACACCACCACCGGCATGTCTGCACCGCCGATCGGGATAATGATCAGTACACCCATGATGAAGGCCAGGACCAGCATCAAGGTGAAGGCGCTGTAGTGGCCGGTGAAGGTGAACAGCAGGCCCAGGGCAATCGTGGTCAGGCCCAGAATCAGGTTCAGCTTGTGCTGGCCGGCGAACTGTACCGGTGCGCCTTGGAACAGGCGGAACTTGTACTTGCCCGACAGCTTGCCGAACGCGATCACGGAACCGGAGAAAGTGATTGCACCGATGGCAGCGCCAAGGAACAGCTCCAGGCGGTTACCGGTGGGGATCGGGTCGCTGATGCTGGCGACAATGCCCATCGATTGCGGCTCGAGTACTGCCGCGATGGCAATGAATACCGCCGCCAGGCCGATCATGCTGTGCATGAAGGCGACCAGCTCCGGCATTTTGGTCATTTCTACGCGCTTGGCCATGATCGAGCCCGCGGTACCGCCGACCAGCAGGCCGACGATGACGTAGCCAATCCCGGCAGTTGCCAGCTCTGCCCCAAGCTTATAGATGAGGCCAACCGTGGTGAGGATCGCGATCCCCATGCCGATCATGCCGAACAGGTTGCCGCGCCGCGACGTGGTCGGGTGCGACAGGCCCTTGAGCGCCTGAATGAAGCAGACCGAGGCGACGAGGTAGAGGAGCGTTACCAGATTCATGCTCATGCTTACTTCTGCGCCTCGTTCTTGGTTTTCTTCTTGAACATCTCAAGCATGCGACGGGTGACCAGGAAGCCACCGAACACGTTGACCGCAGCCAGGGCCACCGCCAGGGTGCCCATCAGCTTGCCGGCCGGGGTCACGGTCAGCGCGGCAGCCAGCATGGCGCCGACGATGACGATGGCCGAGATGGCGTTGGTGACCGCCATCAGGGGAGTGTGCAGTGCCGGGGTCACGTTCCAGACCACGTGGTAGCCGATATAGATGGCCAGCACGAAGATGATCAGGTTGTAGATGCCATGGGAAATCAGCATGTCTTCCATTGTCGTGCTCCTTAGCCGTTCTTGCGCACGACCTGGCCGTCGCGGCACATCAGGCACGCGGCGACGATGTCGTCTTCGAGGTTGATGACCAGCGCGCCGTCCTTGTCGAACAGCAGCTTCATGAAATCCAGCAGGTTGCGTGCATACAGTGCCGAGGCATCTGCTGCCACCTGGGCCGGCAGGTTGGTCGGGCCGACGATGGTCACGCCGTTTTCCATCACGACCTGGTCGGCGACAGTCAGCGGGCAGTTGCCGCCTTGGGCAGCGGCCAGGTCGATGACCACCGAGCCTGGTTTCATCTGCGCCACGGTTTCGGCGCTGAGCAGGGTCGGTGCCTTGCGGCCGGGGATGAGCGCCGTAGTGATGACGATGTCGGCCTGTTTGGCTCGCTCATGCACGGCCTGGGCCTGGCGCTGCATCCAGCTGGCCGGCATCGGCCGGGCATAGCCGCCGACGCCTTCCGCGCACTCGCGCTCCTCATCGGTCTCGTAGGGCACGTCGATGAACTTGGCGCCCAGCGACTCGATCTGCTCCTTGACAGCCGGGCGTACGTCGGACGCCTCGATGACTGCGCCCAGGCGCTTGGCGGTGGCGATGGCCTGCAGGCCGGCAACGCCAGCGCCCAGGATCAGCACGCGCGCGGCTTTCACAGTACCGGCGGCGGTCATCAGCATGGGCATGAAGCGCGGGTAATGATGGGCAGCCAGCAACACGGCCTTGTAACCGGCGATGTTGGCCTGGGACGACAGCACGTCCAGGCTCTGGGCCCGGGATGTACGCGGCGCGGCCTCCAGGGCGAAGGCAGTGATACCGCGCTCTGCCATCTTGCCGATCAGCTCGTTGTTGAATGGGTTGAGCATGCCCACCAGAAGGCTGCCGCTGTTGATCAGGGCCAGCTCCTGGTCGTTGGGACCGACCACCTTGAGGACCAGTTGGGCGCCGTAGGCATCGGCTGCACTTCCCAGGGAAGCGCCCACGGCCTCATAGGCACTGTCCGGAATGCTGGCATTGAGCCCTGCCCCCCGTTGGACGGTGACCTGATGGCCCTGGCCAATCAGTTTCTTGATGGTTTCCGGGGTCGCAGCGACCCTTGTCTCACCGGTCTGCGTCTCGAGAGGAACACCAATGTGCACGACTATTTCTCCTGCGGTGACCTTTTTGTCTTTATAGAAGCCAGCGCACTTCGGGTGGTGCGCGGGTTTGGCTGTTGAGCGCCAGTCCGCCGAATCCTGGGCGGGCGGAGCATTTTGCAGACGAACCCAGGGGCCTTCAACCGGTTATGGAGCGAAACGAAGTTAAAACTACAAGTCACCCTGTGACCGTATGTCGCAACGAATAGGGCGCAGCCCGTCAAACATGGGCTATTGGCAGATTAGGGGATTTTTTGAAATTTTTTGCGCTGATTTCGCAGATGGACTCGCGAAGGTCGTAAAACCCTCTGAAAGCCGCGTGTTTAGCGGTTTTGTCGGGGTTTTTCGATTCACCTGAACAGTTTGCTTATATGCGACAAAAACATACATCTGTAGGTGTTCAAAATAATTGACTACAAGGGTAGGGAAGGAGCGATGTAATGCTGTGCCTGCCCCAGCAGCCAATCACGGAATGCCCGCAGCGACGCCGATTCGGCCTTGCGCTCTGGAATCATCAGATAATAGGCCTTGTCGCTGGACAGGGCGTATCTGTTAGCGACCACCAGTCTGCCTTCCTCCAGTTCCCGCTGGATCAGGAACGGCGGTATCAGCGCGATGCCCATCCCGTGTATGGCAGCTTGGGCCAGCATTGAGAACAGTTCATAGCGCGGGCCTGTCATGTCCCCGGAAACGTTCATGCCCAGACCATTGAACCACTGTCGCCAGGCATAGGGCCGCGTGGTCTGCTGCAGCAGCGGCAGGTGGGCGATTCGCGTCGCGTCGAGCATGCCTTGCCCGTCCAGCAAGGCTGGGCTGCACACGGGTACCGGGTTTTCGCCCATCAGGCGGTGGGAGTGCGTGCCTGACCAGTCGGCATCGCCAAAATAGATAGCGGCATCGAACGTGGTGTCGGCAAACAGGAACGGCCGTGTGCGGTTGGTGAGGTTGACAGTGACATCCGGGTGCCGTTGCTGGAAGTCCTTGAGCCGCGGCAGCAGCCATTGGGTGCCGAAAGTCGGTACTACGGCCAGTTCGATCACGTTGGCACCTTGCTGGCGCATTACCGACAAGGTGTCACGCTCTACAGCATCCAGCTGTGCGGCAACCTGGCGGCTATACGACAGTCCCGCCTCTGTCAGCTTGACGCCGCGCCGCGAGCGCCGGAACAGCTCCACGTTGAGAAACCCCTCGAGGCCGCCGATCTGGCGACAGACGGCGCCTTGGGTCAGGGCAAGTTCCTGAGCGGCCTTGGTAAAGCTCTCGTGGCGCGCTGCCGCTTCGAAGCAGACCAATGCGGTGGTACTGGGGATCTTGCGACGCATGTACGGCAACCTCACTTATAGGGTTTGCAAGATGGGGTTTTTGTGTGTTTCGGAGTGATAAATTATCACTAATACGTGCGCAATCCTCGTTTGTCCTCGTTGTAGATCAGGCCTAGGATCAAAGGCACAAGAATCTGCTCCCCTATTTCGAGGATTTCACTCATGGCCGGTAAAGCAAGCTTCAACTGGATCGACCCGCTGCTGCTGGACCAGCAGCTCACTGAAGAAGAGCGCATGGTTCGTGACAGCGCCTATCAGTTCGCCCAGGACAAGCTGGCCCCGCGGGTGCTGGAGGCTTTCCGTCATGAGCAGACCGACCCCGCTATTTTTCGCGAAATGGGTGAAGTCGGCCTGCTGGGCGCAACCATTCCCGAGCAATATGGCGGGAGTGGGCTCAACTACGTGTGCTACGGGCTGATTGCCCGGGAAGTGGAGCGTATCGACTCTGGCTATCGCTCGATGATGAGTGTGCAGTCTTCACTGGTGATGGTGCCGATCAACGAGTTCGGTACCGAAGCGCAGAAACAGAAGTACCTGCCCAAGCTTGCCAGCGGTGAGTGGATCGGTTGCTTCGGCCTGACCGAGCCTAACCATGGCTCCGACCCGGGCTCGATGATCACCCGTGCCAGAAAGGTGGACGGCGGCTATCGCCTGAGCGGCAGCAAGATGTGGATCACCAACAGCCCGATCGCCGATGTGTTCGTGGTCTGGGCCAAGGATGACGCTGGCGATATCCGCGGCTTTGTTCTTGAAAAGGGTTGGCAGGGCCTCAGTGCACCGGCGATCCATGGCAAGGTCGGGCTGCGCGCGTCGATCACCGGCGAAATCGTGATGGACAATGTGTTCGTGCCTGAGGAAAACATCTTCCCGGATGTGCGTGGCCTCAAAGGTCCGTTCACCTGCCTGAACTCTGCCCGTTATGGTATTTCCTGGGGTGCTTTGGGGGCTGCTGAAGCCTGCTGGCACACCGCTCGCCAGTACACCCTGGACCGTCAGCAGTTCGGTCGCCCGCTGGCTGCCAATCAGCTTATCCAGAAAAAGCTGGCCGACATGCAGACCGAAATTACCCTGGCCCTGCAAGGCTGCCTGCGTTTGGGGCGTATGAAAGACGAGGGCACCGCTGCGGTGGAGATCACCTCGATCATGAAGCGCAACTCGTGCGGCAAGTCGCTGGACATTGCGCGTATGGCCCGTGACATGTTGGGTGGTAACGGTATCTCCGACGAGTTCGGCGTGGCGCGTCATCTGGTCAATCTTGAGGTGGTCAATACCTATGAGGGCACCCATGACGTACACGCGCTGATTCTGGGGCGCGCGCAAACCGGCATCCAGGCCTTCTATTGATAAGGAGCCAGGGTATGGGCGCGCTATCTCATCTGCGGGTGCTGGACCTCTCCCGTGTGCTGGCTGGGCCCTGGTCTGGTCAGATTCTGGCTGACCTGGGCGCCGACGTGATCAAGGTCGAGCGCCCAGGCAGCGGCGACGATACTCGCGCCTGGGGGCCGCCCTTCCTCAAGGATGTACAAGGCGAGAACACCAGTGAGGCGGCTTACTATTTGTCGGCCAACCGTAACAAGCGTTCGGTGACCATCGACTTTACTCAGCCAGAGGGGCAGCGCCTGGTGCGTGAGCTGGCTGCGAAGTCGGACATCGTCATTGAAAACTTCAAGGTTGGCGGGCTGGCTGCCTATGGGCTGGATTACGCGAGCCTGAAGTCGGTGAATCCCCGGCTTATCTATTGCTCGATCACTGGCTTCGGTCAGACCGGGCCCTACGCTAAGCGCGCGGGCTATGACTTCATGATCCAGGGGCTGGGCGGGCTGATGAGCCTGACCGGGCGCCCCGACGGTGATGAGGGTGCCGGACCTGTGAAGGTGGGGGTAGCGCTTACCGATATTCTGACTGGGCTGTATTCGACCGTGGCCATACTGGCGGCCCTCGCCCATCGCGACCAGGCCGGTGTCGGGCAGCACATCGATATGGCCTTGCTGGATGTGCAGGTAGCCTGCCTGGCCAATCAGGCGATGAACTACCTCACTACTGGCAACCCGCCGCGACGGCTGGGCAATGCACATCCTAATATTGTGCCTTATCAGGATTTCCCGACCGCAGATGGCGACTTCATTCTTACCGTCGGCAACGATGGCCAGTTCCGCAAGTTCGCCGAGGTGGCTGGTCAGCCTCAATGGGCTGATGACCCACGCTTCGCAACCAACAAGCTGCGGGTGGCCAATCGGGCGGAGCTGATTCCGTTGATTCGCCAGGCCACGGTGTTCAAGACAACGGCTGAGTGGGTGAGCCAGTTGGAAGCTGCAGGCGTGCCCTGTGGGCCGATCAATGATCTGGCGCAGATGTTCCAGGACCCGCAAGTGCTTGCGCGCGGCCTGGCTGTGAGCATGCCCCATGCCTTGGCTGGGAGTGTGCCGCAGGTGGCCAGCCCTATCAGGTTATCGGAAACGCCCGTTGAGTATCGTCGTGCGCCGCCGCTGCTGGGTGAGCACACGGAGGCAGTTCTAGGTGATGTGTTGGGGTTGGATGGCGATGCGCTTGGGCGCTTGCGCAGTGCTGGTGTGCTCTGAGGCTATATATAGGTGATGAAAAGCGGGGAGGCCGACAGGCCTCCCCGCTTTGCTTTTTAGCGATAGTAAGGTTTATTGGAATTAAGCCTTGACGGGCGTCCGAATCCCCTTATAATGCGCCCCACTTCCAGCGTAGTCGGAACGAGAAACTCCTTGAAATTCAAAGAGTTGCTTAA
>NZ_RHQR01000010.1:0-181579 GCF_003936645.1 Pseudomonas sp. p106 | reverse complement strand
CGGTCTGTACTGCTGTGAACAGTCAGAAGCCGGCTTTAGGTCCCACCCACCCCTTCGAGTCCTACCATACAAGCCGGCTTGCCGGCGATGGGCCGCAAAGCGGCCCTTTTCACTGCGCCGCTATGGTTCAGCCCATCACCTTGGACGCCAGCCAGAACAGGCCAGCCGCCAGGCCCATCGTCGCCGGCAGGGTCAATACCCAGGCCAGCAGGATGGTTTTCACTGTGCCGCCTTGCAGGCCGCTCTTGTTGGCAACCATGGTGCCGGCCACGCCGGACGACAACACGTGGGTAGTCGAAACCGGCAGGGCGAACACGTTGGCCATGCCAATGGCGCATGCTGCGGTGATCTGGGCCGACATGCCCTGGGCATAGGTCATGCCCTGTTTGCCGATCTTCTCGCCTACGGTCAGTACCACGCGTTTCCAGCCGACCATGGTGCCCAGGCCCAGAGCCAGGGCGACGGCAACGATTACCCAGAACGGGGCATATTCGGTGGTGGCGGTGAGGTCCTTGCGCAATTTGTCGAGGTCGGCCTTTTCACGCGCATCCAGCCCCGGCAGCTTGCCGACCTTCTTCGCCGTGTCATCCAGGCACAGCAGATAGCGGCGCACTTCCACGCGCTTGTCGGCTTCCAGGGCACGGTAATCGGTCACGCCCTGCAGCGAGGATTGCAGTGCGGCGATGGTGGGTTCGGTCTGCTGCGGGTTGCAACTGAACTGCTCCGGCAGGTCGCTGGCTTGCGCCTTGCCCAGTGCCAGGAACTCGCCCAGGGTGGCGGCGTTGCGCTGGTAGAACTGGCTCAGGTGCATCGTCGCGTCGCGGGTGCGCTCGATCTGGTAGGTGGTGCTGTTCAGGTCGAGCACGAACTTGGCCGGAACAATGCCGATCAGTACCAGCATGATCAGGCCGATGCCTTTCTGGCCATCGTTGGAGCCGTGTACGAAGCTCACGCCCATTGCCGAAATCACCAGCACCAGGCGGTTCCAGAAGGGTGGGTGCTTCTTGTCGTCGAGCTTGCGGCGCTGCTCTGGCGTCTTGTGCATCTTCGACAGCGGGCGCCACCATTTCAGGCCGAGCAGCAACAGCGCAGCCACAGCGAAGCCGGCCATGGGCGAAATGACCAGGGACATGGCGATGTCGATCGCCTTCTGCCAGTTGACGCCGTCACCCAAGGGAATGTCGCTGATCAGGGCATTGGCCAGGCCCACGCCAAGGATCGAACCGATCAAGGTGTGCGAGCTCGAGGCCGGGATGCCGAAATACCAGGTACCCAGGTTCCAGGTGATGGCCGCAGCCAGCAACGAGAAGACCATGGCCAGGCCATGCCCGGTGTTCACATTGATCAGCAGCTCGACCGGCAGCAGGTGAACGATGGCGTAAGCCACCCCGACACCGCCCAGCAGAACGCCAAGGAAGTTGAACACCCCGGAGAAGAACACGGCCAGGTGTGGTGGCATGGCTTTGGTATAGATGACGGTGGCTACCGCGTTGGCGGTGTCATGAAAGCCATTGATGAACTCGAATGCGAGCACGAAGGTCAGGGCGAGCAGCAGGCTCACCAATACCCAGGCATCCAGTCCGCTGAATAAATCGATCATGAAGGTTGTCTGGCGGTCATTTGGGGGGCGGGATTATGCCAGAAAACCTTGGCAATCGATGCACCCGCAGCTGACCGATGGCAGTCTTTTGATCGACTTCCAAACGTTGTCTTCCACGGAGTAATGCGTAGAAGGTTTCGCTAAAAATCACAAAAAACGCCGAATTTCGCCGTATTCCTGTAAACGGGAATGGCCATTCATGATTAAAACGACTGTATGAAATTTGTGTAATTCCATTTCATACTCGGCCTGTCGGTAACGATCGGTCCCGCGAGCGCCGCCCTCGACCGCCAATGCAATTGCCCGCGGCAAACGGCTCAGGTGTCTTCGTTGCGCAACTCTTTCTCCATCTTTTCCAGTTCCTGGTTGAAGGCCTGATCCTGGACCGTGGCCCGTTTGCGCCAAGGTTTGCGCTCCGGTTCCGGTTGAGCGGCGTAAGTGGTGACTTCACCACCGTAAACTTCCTTGTAACGTTCAGCCTGGCGCTCCAGTTCCGCGCGCAGTTCATCTTTCGTCACAGTAGTACCTGAATGTAAAAAGTGGCCGTTAGTGCGTGCACGTGCACGTTGCCCATGCACAGGGCGTGCTGGTCGTCGGATAAGGGTCAGGCCGTAAGTGCCTTGCCCGAATGCGGATCCGGGCCAGCCGACTGGATTATAGCAATCGATAAAACGCCAGACAGTGTTATTTACCCAGCCCTTACAACCGTCGTTCAAGTTGCGGGTAATGGCTGCTTGTGCAAAGTTTGAACGGCCGGCGCTTGGAAAGTTCGCTGCTGTTCAGATACCAGGCTGGGAAATAAAAACGGCCTCGCACAAAGGCGAGGCCGTTGCCTGGGGACTTCTACGGTGGGTACCTGACCAGTCTCTCCAAAGAAGCCACAAGTGGCAGAAGAAAGGTATAAGCAAACGTGTCAGCGGTCAATTGCGATTATCGGCCGTTTGTTCGATAATCGCACGAAGCAGCGATTTTTTTGAGGTGAGCGATGAGTGACGAAATCCCGGCCAACGAAACTGCCAGCCCAGAGTCGGTACGCCCGAGCGCCCCTGCCTTGGCGCCGCCAATCGTGGCCTCGCCAGCCAAGCGTATTCAGGCATTTACCGGTGACCCGGATTTCATGACTTCGCTGGCGCGGGGGCTTGCCGTGATCCAGGCATTCCAGGAGCGCAAGCGCCACCTGACCATCGCTCAGATCAGCCACCGCACCGAGATCCCGCGAGCGGCGGTGCGTCGTTGTTTGCATACGCTGATCAAGCTCGGCTATGCCACGACCGATGGGCGTACCTATTCGCTGCTGCCCAAGGTGCTGACCCTGGGTCATGCCTACCTTTCGTCGACGCCGCTGGCGATGTCGGCCCAGCCCTATCTGGACCGCATCAGCGATCAGTTGCACGAGGCTGCCAACATGGCCACCCTCGAAGGCGACGACATTCTTTATATAGCCCGTTCAGCCACTGTGGAGCGGTTGATATCGGTCGATCTGTCAGTCGGTGGGCGGCTGCCGGCCTACTGCACGTCGATGGGGCGCATTCTGTTGGCAGCGATGGACGACACCAGCTTGCGCGAGTACCTTGACCGCGCCGACCTCAAGGCCCGCACCAGCCGTACCTTGCATGATCCGGAGTCGCTGTTCGCTTGCATTCAGCAGGTGCGTGAGCAGGGCTGGTGCGTGGTCGACCAGGAACTGGAGCAGGGGCTGCGCTCGATTGCTGTGCCGATTTATGATGCGTCCGGGCAGGTGCTTGCGGCGTTGAATGTCAGTACCCATGTGGGGCGTGTAAGCCGAAGCGAGCTGGAGCAGCGCTTCTTGCCGATCCTGCTGGCATCCAGTCGCGATCTTTGTCATCAGTTGTTTGGCTGAAACACGTACAGCCCGTCTTGCCGTTGTGCACTGTTATCGAACATGCCAACCGTTTCCTGTTCGATAAACGCACAGTGTCGCTCTGGACGAATTGCGCGCCCTCCATTGGCTGATTAATGTCTCTCGCAGCGGTCGGCTGTGCCGACCGAACAAGAAAAACACAAGAGGCGCACATCATGACCACTGTCACTTCGCTGCTGCGGCCGCACCCGCACGCAGTACCGTTGTATCCAGGCTGAATCAGGCCGCATTTCATCGACTTTGAACCCTGTACCGGTTGCCCTTGTGCAGTGGCTCGACTGTGCCCAATTTCTGGATAACAACAATGAACAAGCCACAATCTGTCGGGAACTGCCTCGACGTTCAATCCTTCATCAATGAACAACCGCTGTCGCGCTACCAGTGGCGCGTGGTGATCCTTTGCTTCCTGATTGTCTTCCTCGACGGTCTGGATACTGCGGCCATGGGCTTTATCGCTCCGGCATTGTCCCAGGAATGGGGTATCGACCGCGCCAGCCTTGGCCCGGTGATGAGCGCCGCATTGATCGGGATGGTGTTCGGTGCCTTGGGGTCAGGGCCGCTGGCCGACCGCTTTGGCCGCAAGGTCGTGCTGGTAGGTGCGGTATTGGTGTTCGGTGGTTTCAGCCTGGCCTCGGCCTACGCCAGCAACGTCGACCAGTTGCTGATGCTGCGCTTTCTGACCGGCCTCGGGCTGGGTGCCGGTATGCCCAATGCCACCACACTGCTTTCCGAATACACCCCAGAGCGCCTCAAGTCACTGTTGGTGACCAGCATGTTCTGCGGTTTCAACCTGGGCATGGCCGGTGGTGGGTTCATTTCCGCGAAGATGATCCCGGCCTACGGCTGGCATAGCCTGTTGGTAGTGGGCGGTGTGCTGCCGCTGCTGCTGGTTGTGGTGCTGATGGTCTGGCTGCCTGAGTCGGCACGCTTTCTGGTTGTACGCAACCGCGGTACCGACAAGGTGCGCAAGACCCTGGCGCCGATTGCACCGGCCGTCGTAGCGCAGGCAGCCAGCTTCAGTGTGCCGGAACAGAAGGCTGTGGCCGCGCGTAACGTGTTCGCAGTGATCTTCTCCGGCACCTATGGCCTGGGTACGATGCTGCTGTGGCTGACCTACTTCATGGGCCTGGTCATCGTCTACCTGCTGACCAGCTGGCTGCCGACGCTGATGCGTGACAGCGGCGCAAGCATGGAGCAGGCCGCGTTCATCGGTGCGCTGTTCCAGTTCGGTGGCGTACTCAGTGCCGTGGCAGTAGGCTGGGCCATGGACCGTTACAACCCGCACAAGGTCATCGGTATCTTCTACTTGCTGGCTGGCGTGTTCGCTTATGCGGTAGGGCAGAGCCTGGGCAACATTACCGTGCTTGCCACTCTGGTGCTGGTAGCCGGGATGTGTGTGAACGGCGCGCAATCGGCCATGCCTTCGCTGGCGGCGCGGTTCTATCCGACCCAAGCGCGTGCCACCGGTGTTTCCTGGATGCTCGGCATCGGCCGCTTTGGCGCGATCCTCGGCGCCTGGAGTGGTGCGACCCTGCTTGGCCTGGGCTGGAACTTCGAGCAGGTGCTGACGGCATTGCTGGTGCCAGCTGCGCTGGCCACGGTAGGCGTGATCGTCAAAGGCCTGGTTAGCCACGCCGACGCGACCTGAACCTGCGCTGACGGGCCGCGTTGCGGCCCCTTGGGAGAGGGATGGCTGGGTGACAATATGTTCGATAAACGCACGGATAGTCGATTATCGGATTGTCAGCGACCCGCCACTCTCCTTAATCTGAGCCCAACGTAGCACCCTGAACCGAGGTCGACCTGGGTGCGCTGCGTGACTTTGAAACCCGCACCGCCGAGGCCCATGGCCCACTGGCAGGAGAAGCTTGATGCGCGACGTATTTATCTGTGACGCCATTCGCACCCCCATCGGCCGCTTCGGCGGCGCCCTGGCCGGCGTGCGTGCCGATGATCTGGCCGCTGTACCGCTCAAGGCGCTGATCGAGCGCAACCCGGGTGTGCAGTGGGATCAGGTCGACGAAGTGTTTTTTGGCTGTGCCAACCAGGCCGGTGAAGATAACCGCAACGTGGCACGCATGGCCCTGCTGCTGGCGGGCCTGCCCGAGAGTATTCCGGGCGTTACCCTGAACCGGCTGTGCGCCTCGGGTATGGACGCCATCGGTACTGCATTCCGTGCCATCGCCAGCGGCGAGATGGAGCTGGCCATTGCCGGCGGCGTCGAGTCCATGTCGCGCGCGCCGTTTGTCAT
Source organism: Pseudomonas sp. p106 (assembly GCF_003936645.1). Taxonomy (NCBI): domain Bacteria; kingdom Pseudomonadati; phylum Pseudomonadota; class Gammaproteobacteria; order Pseudomonadales; family Pseudomonadaceae; genus Pseudomonas; species Pseudomonas sp. p106. The sequence continues at coordinate 175,846 of NZ_RHQR01000010.1, read as the reverse complement.
GGGCAAAGCCGAAAGCGCTTACTCGCGCAACATGAAGCTTGAAGACACGACCATCGGCTGGCGCTTCATCAACCCGCTGATGAAGAGCCAGTACGGTGTGGACTCCATGCCTGAAACCGCTGATAACGTCGCAGACGATTACCAGGTTTCGCGTGCCGACCAGGATGCCTTCGCCCTGCGCAGCCAGCAGAAGGCCGCCGCAGCCCAGGCTGCCGGCTTCTTCGCCGAAGAAATCGTGCCTGTGCGTATCGCCCACAAGAAGGGCGAAACCATCGTCGAGCGCGATGAGCATCTGCGCCCGGAAACCACCCTTGAGGCACTGGCCAAGCTCAAACCGGTCAACGGCCCGGATAAGACGGTCACCGCTGGCAATGCCTCGGGCGTGAACGACGGTGCTGCGGCACTGATCCTGGCCTCGGCTGAAGCGGTGAAGAAGCACGGCCTGACCCCGCGTGCCCGTGTTCTGGGCATGGCCAGCGGCGGTGTAGCGCCACGAGTGATGGGCATTGGCCCAGTACCGGCGGTGCGCAAGCTGACCGAGCGCCTGGGTGTAGCCATGAGCGATTTCGATGTGATCGAGCTCAACGAAGCGTTTGCCAGCCAAGGCCTGGCGGTGCTGCGTGAGCTGGGCGTGGCCGATGATGCGCCGCAGGTGAACCCCAACGGCGGTGCGATTGCCCTGGGCCACCCGCTGGGCATGAGTGGTGCGCGCCTGGTGCTGACTGCACTGCACCAACTGGAGAAGAGCGGCGGGCGCAAGGGCTTGGCGACCATGTGTGTCGGTGTTGGCCAAGGTCTGGCGTTGGCCATCGAGCGGGTTTGACCTGTTCCGGCCTTTTCGCGGGACAAGCCCGTTCTCACAGGGGACCACGCCTCTCTTGTGGGCGCGGGCTTGGCCCGCGAAAAGGCCGGACTTATGCGACACAAGGCCAATAGCCAGCCCGGAAGCGGAACGAGTGTGTTACTAAGTGTGTCTAGACCTACTTAGCACACTCCAGGAGTAAAGCCGTCATGACCTCAACCTACTACACCGGTGAAGAGCGCAGTAAGCGCATCTTCGCCATCGTCGGTGCCTCTTCAGGCAACCTGGTGGAATGGTTCGACTTCTATGTCTACGCCTTCTGTGCAATCTATTTTGCGCCGGCCTTCTTCCCCTCTGACGACCCCACTGTTCAGTTGCTCAATACCGCGGGCGTGTTTGCCGCTGGCTTCCTGATGCGGCCAATCGGTGGCTGGATCTTCGGTCGCCTGGCGGACCGCCATGGCCGCAAGAATTCCCTGATGATCTCGGTGCTGATGATGTGTTTCGGCTCCTTGATGATTGCCTGTTTACCCACCTACTCGAGCATTGGCACCTGGGCCCCGGCATTGCTGTTGCTGGCCCGCTTGATTCAGGGCCTGTCGGTAGGCGGCGAGTACGGCACCACTGCGACCTACATGAGTGAGGTGGCGCTGCGTGGCCAGCGTGGTTTCTTTGCTTCCTTCCAGTACGTCACGCTGATCGGTGGCCAACTGCTTGCCGTGCTGGTGGTGGTGATCCTTCAACAACTGCTGACCGAAGACGAACTGCGCGCCTGGGGCTGGCGCATTCCGTTCGTGGTCGGCTCCATCGCTGCACTGATCTCGCTGATGCTGCGCCGCTCGCTGCACGAGACCAGCAGCGCCGAAACCCGCAAGGACAAGGACGCAGGTTCCATCAAAGGCCTGTTCCGCAACCACACGGCAGCCTTCATCACCGTGCTCGGCTATACCGCCGGTGGCTCGCTGATCTTCTACACCTTCACTACGTACATGCAGAAGTACCTGGTCAACACTGCGGGCATGACCGCGAAGAACGCCAGCTTCGTGATGACCGGCGCCTTGTTCCTGTACATGGTGATGCAGCCGTTCTTCGGCATGCTCTCCGACCGTATCGGCCGACGTAACTCGATGCTGCTGTTCGGTGCCTTGGGGACGCTGTTCACCGTGCCGTTGCTGATGGCGTTGAAGACCGTCAGCAGCCCGTTCATGGCCTTCGTACTGGTGACCCTGGCACTGTGCATCGTCAGTTTCTACACCTCGATCAGTGGCCTGGTGAAGGCTGAGATGTTCCCGCCGCAGGTGCGTGCGCTTGGGGTAGGCCTGGCTTACGCGGTAGCCAACGCAATGTTCGGCGGCTCGGCCGAGTATGTGGCCCTGGGCTTGAAAAGCCTGGGTATGGAGAACACCTTTTACTGGTACGTGACGGCGATGATGGCAATCGCGTTCCTGTTCAGCCTGCGTCTGCCGAAACAGGCGGCGTACCTGCACCATGATGATTAAGGACGTTGCATGAGCAACCTACTGTTCGACGCCTATTTCACCGCCCCGGCCATGCGCGAGATCTTTTCTGACCGCGGCCGTCTGCAGGGCATGCTCGATTTCGAAGCTGCCCTGGCCCGTGCCGAGGCTGCTGCCGGCCTGGTGCCGCACAGCGCGGTAGCGGCCATCGAGGCGGCCTGCCAGGCCGAGCGCTTTGACGTTCGCGCGCTCGCCGATGCCATTGCCACGGCAGGCAACTCGGCAATCCCGCTGGTCAAGGCGCTGGGCAAGGTGATCGCCAGTGGTGTTCCCGAGGCCGAACGCTATGTGCACTTGGGCGCCACCAGCCAGGACGCGATGGATACCGGGCTGGTGCTGCAGTTGCGTGATGCACTGGCGCTGATCGAGGCTGACCTCGCCACGCTGGCCGAAACCTTGTCGCGCCAGGCCCTGCTGCACGCCGACACACCGCTGGTGGGGCGTACCTGGCTGCAGCACGCCACCCCGGTGACTCTGGGCATGAAGCTTGCCGGCATACTGGGCGCCGTTACGCGCCACCGCCAACGGCTGCAGGAGCTGCGTCCGCGCTTGCTGGTGCTGCAGTTTGGTGGCGCTTCCGGCAGCCTGGCGGCCTTGGGCAGCAAAGCGCTGCCGGTCGCCGAGGGCCTGGCCGCTCAGTTGCAACTGACCTTGCCCGAGCAACCCTGGCACACCCAGCGCGACCGCCTGGTGGAATTCGCCTCGGTGCTGGGCCTTATTGCCGGTAGCCTGGGCAAGCTGGGCCGCGATGTCAGCCTGCTGATGCAGACCGAGGCGGGCGAGGTGTTCGAGCCTTCCGCGCCTGGCAAGGGTGGGTCGTCGACCATGCCGCACAAGCGCAACCCGGTGGGCGCTGCAGTGCTGATCGGTGCCGCCACCCGGGTGCCGGGGCTGCTATCGACGCTTTACGCAGCCATGCCCCAGGAGCACGAGCGCAGCCTCGGCCTGTGGCATGCCGAGTGGGAAACACTGCCGGAGATCTGCTGCCTGGTTTCAGGCGCCTTGCGTCAGGCCCAGGTGATCGTCGAAGGCATGGAGGTGGACGCCGAGCGCATGCGCCGTAACCTCGACCTGACCCAGGGCCTGGTGCTGGCCGAGGCGGTGAGCATCGTCCTGGCCCAACGCCTTGGCCGCGACCGCGCCCATCACTTGCTCGAACAATGCTGCCAGCGCGCCGTGGCCGAACAGCGCCATTTGCGCGCTGTGCTGGGCGACGAGCCGCAGGTGACCGCCGAACTGACTGAACAAGAGCTAGACCGTCTGCTCGACCCTGCCCATTACCTTGGCCAGGCCCGCGTCTGGGTGGCGCGCGCCGTGGCTGAACATCAACGTTTCACTGCCTGAAGGAGACCGCTGTGGCGCATTTGCAACTGGCCGATGGCGTACTGAACTATCGACTCGATGGCCCGGACGATGCCCCGGTGCTGGTGCTGTCCAACTCCCTGGGGACTGACCTGGGCATGTGGGACAGTCAGATTCCGCTGTGGAGCGAGCACTTGCGTGTACTGCGTTACGACACTCGCGGTCACGGCGCTTCGCTGGTCACCGATGGCCCATACAGCATCGGGCAACTGGGCGGCGATGTGCTGGCGCTGCTCGATGCACTGGATATCCGGCATGCCCACTTCGTCGGCTTGTCCATGGGTGGCCTGATCGGCCAGTGGCTGGGTATCAATGCGGGCGAGCGTCTGCACAGCCTGACCCTGTGCAATACCGCGGCCAAGATCGCCAATGACGAAGTGTGGAATACCCGCATCGACATGGTGCTCAAAGGCGGCCAGCAGGCCATGGCCGACCTGCGCGACGCCTCGATCGCTCGCTGGTTCACCCCCGCGTTTGCCCAGGCCCAACCTGAGCAGGCGCAGCGCATCTGCCAGATGCTCGCGCAGACCTCTCCACAGGGCTACGCCGCCAACTGCGCGGCAGTACGCGACGCCGATTACCGTGAGCAACTCGGCCGTATCCAGGTGCCTACGTTGGTCGTTGCCGGTACCGAGGACGTGGTGACCACGCCGGAACATGGCCGCTTCATGCAGGCCGCGATCATCGGTGCCACCTATGCCGAATTCCCGGCAGCGCACCTTTCCAATGTCGAGATCGGCGAGGCGTTCAGCCTTCGCGTGCTTGACTTCCTGCTGGCTCGCTGAGGAATCTGCCATGGATGAGAAACAACGTTACGACGCCGGCATGCAAGTACGCCGCGCAGTACTCGGCGATGCCCACGTGGATCGCAGCCTGGAGAAACTCAACGACTTCAATGGCGAGTTCCAGGAAATGATCACTCGCCATGCCTGGGGTGATATCTGGACCCGCCCAGGCCTGCCACGGCACACGCGTAGCCTGATCACCATCGCCATGCTGATCGGCATGAACCGCAACGATGAACTCAAGCTGCACCTGCGCGCGGCGGCCAACAACGGCGTGACCCGTGAAGAGATCAAGGAAGTGCTGATGCAGAGCGCTATCTACTGTGGTATTCCAGCAGCCAATGCCACCTTCCACCTGGCAGAATCGGTGTGGGATGAGTTGGGTGTAGAGTCTCGTCAACAGTCGTGAAGCTCACGCACCTGTAGGAGCGGCCTTGTGTCGCGAAAGGGCCGCAAAGCGGCCCCATCAATTTCAGCGACGCTGCAACCATCCTGGGGCCGCTTCGCAGCCCTTTCGCGACACAAGGCCGCTCCTACGCAGAGCGCAGCGCCACCGGCCCGGCATTGGCCTCAACTGCATGCTTGAGCGCCGGGCACATTCCCAGCATGAACGCCGCCTCCGCCACCACGAACAGCGGCCCGATGATCAGCCCGCTGATATCGTCGACGAACGCTGGCTTGCGGCCTTCGTAGTAATGCCCGACGAACTGGATGATCCAGCCCACCACAAATGCCCCTGCCCCAGCACTGAGCCACAGCGCGGTGCTTTGCAGCGCCAGTGCCTGGCCAACCCACAGGCACAGCCCCAGCAGCAAGCCCATCACCAGCCCGAAACGCAGGTCCAGGCGCAGGTAGAACCACACCGACGCTGCCGCTGCCACAAGGGCAGGGGACAGCCAGATCCCGGCGACGTCCCAGCCCGGGCGCGACAGCAGGATGGTCACGGCCAGCACGATCAGCGGAATGCCGACGAAGTGGGTAGCGATATTGCGTGGGTCGCGGTGGTAGCTGGCGTATTGGCTCAGGTGTTCAACGAGGTTTTTCATTGTTGTTCCTCCCTGGGTGGCCTGTTTGCATGGTGTAGCCTGTGCCGCACTGTTGGCGGGCACAGGCCACTCATACTGCTCAGGATAGCCTGTGGCGCACCACCATCATCAGCTTAGCGAATGGTGGCAGTGCGCATGGCTGATGGCCGGTGAGATCACAACAGGTTCAACGGATAACTCACGATCAAGCGGTTCTCATCGAACGCGTTGGTGCTGAAGTCCCTGCGCATGGTGGAGTTGCGCCATTTCAGCGAAAGGTCCTTGAATGACCCCGACTGCACCACGTAGGCCAGTTCGGTTTCCCGCGCCCATTCCTTGCCGTCGTCGATGCTGCCAGAGGTGACATTGTCGCCCTTGATGTAGCGGTTCATCAGGGTCAGGCCGGGGATACCGACAGTGACGAAGTTGAAGTCATGGCGCACCTGCCAGGAACGTTCCTTGGCATTGTCGAAGCTGGAGTTGTAGCTGTCGTTGGCCAGGGTGCCACCGCTGGTGCCGTTGACCCGCAACCAGGCATCGTCGCCACTGACTTTCTGCAGGCCGACGTAGAAGGTGTTGCCCTTGTAGCGTGCCGAGAGCATGGCCGAGGCCGTGCGGTTGTCGAGCTGGCCTGCGCGTTCGGCCCCGTCTTCTTTGCCGATGAAATAGCCGAGGTTGGCGCCCAGGGTCCATTCGCCCAGCGGCTGGCTATGCACCAGGTTGATGTATTGCTGACGGTAGATGTCCTTGAGCTGGGCATCCCACAGGCCGATCATCGTGCGCTTGTCGTTGAAGGTATATTCGCCACCGCCGAAGTTGAAACGATCGGAGGTGAACGCCGCCCGCCCATTGAGCGACATGTCTTCCATGCTGGCGTCGTTGCGCGGGCTGTTGGCGCGGAACTGGCCCGCGTACAGGGTCAGGCCCTCGATTTCTTTCGAGGTGAGCTGGCCGCCGCGGAAGGTCTGCGGCAGCGAGCGGCCGTCATCCGAGCGCAGAATCGGCAGCACGGGCATCCATTCGCCTACTTTCAGTTCGGTCTGCGACAGCTTGGCTTTCAGTGCGACGCCCAGGCGGCCGAAGTCGTCGGCGGGCCGGCCGTCATCGTGGACCGGTAGCAGGTTGGTATTGGTGGTGCCCTTACCGCCGTCGAGCTTGACCGAATACATGCCCAGTACATCCACGCCGAAACCTACGACGCCCTGGGTGAAGCCGGAGCGGGCATCGAGGATGAAGCTTTGCGTCCATTCCTCTCCCTTGGCTTGGGAGTGAGCCGGGTCGACGAAGTTGCGGTTGATGTAGAAGTTGCGCAGGTTGAGGGTGGCCTTGGCGTCCTCCATGAAACCGCCTTCGGCGGCCAATGCGGGGAGGGCACAGGACATGGCCAACAGGCCGGGCAGCAGCTGGCGTGCGGGGTGCGAAATGCTCATCTGTCGTGGATCTCTTGTTTTTATTGGCGAACCGGTGCGCTGCAGAGTGCAGCTTGCAGGGCGGGTCTTTTTGTCAAATTGGCAACGTGTTGCTGGAGAGGATGGTGCGGGGAGGGCAGCAGTGAGGCAATTCGTCGCAAGCGGAAGCGGGCGATAATCGAACGGAATGTTCCAGTTGGTTAATTATTTGTCAGGCAGCGTTGTGCGCAACAAAAAACCCACCGCGAGGGGTGGGTTTTTGTGTTTACCTGAACAGTCAGCTCTTCGGTGTTGCCGCCGATGCCTGCTGATTGGCCTGCCCGGTCTGCTCGTACCAGCCACCGCCGAGCGCTTTGTACAGGTTGACCTCGCTGGTCAGCTGCGACAGGCGATCGGTGATCAGCGACTGCTGTGCACTGAACAGGTTGCGCTGGGCGTCGAGGAAGGTCAGGTTGCTGTCGATACCGATGCGGTAACGGCGTTCGGCCAGGCGGTAGTAATCCTGGTTCGCCTGCACCAGGTCACGTTGCGCCTGCAACTGCTCTTCGAAGGTCTTGCGTGCCGCCAGGCCATCGGAGACTTCCTGGAAGGCGGTCTGGATGGTCTTTTCATACTTGGCGACGTTGATGTCCTTCTGGATCTTCGAGTAGTCCAGGCTCGCCTTCAGACTGCCGGCATTGAAGATCGGCAGGTTGATCTGCGGCTGGAACAGCCAGGTCCCCGAACCACCTTTGAACAGCCCGTCCATGTCCGGGCTCAGGGTGCCGGCGTTGGCGGTCAGGCTGATGCTCGGGAAGAACGCTGCTCGCGCTGCGCCAATGTTGGCGTTGGCGGCCTTGAGCAGGTGTTCGGCTTCCTGGATGTCCGGGCGGCGCTGGAGGATGTCCGACGGCAGGCCAGCCGGCACTTCCGCCAGCTGGTCGGCATCGAGCTCCAGCGGCTTGGGCAGGTTGGCCGGGATGCCGGTACCCACCAGCACGGCCAGGCTGTTGAGGTCCTGGGCGACAAGGCGCTGATACTGCGAATACTTGACCCGTGCCCCTTCCACGGCGGTGCGCGCCTGGCTGAGGTCGAGCGCCGAAGCCACACCGACTTCGTTGCTGCGGCGGGTCAGGTTGTAGCTTTCCTCGTAGGTCTTGAGCGTCTCTTCGGTCAGCTTGAACAGTGCCTGGTCGGCCTGCCAGGTGTAGTAGGCGTTGGCCACGCTGGCCACCAGGGCGATCTGCGTGGAGCGACGCGCCTGCTCACTGGACAGGTAGGTTTCCAGGGCCTGCTCGGTCAGGCTGCGTACGCGGCCGAACAGGTCCAGCTCGTAGGCGCTGACGCCCAGCGTGGCCGAGTACTGGCTGGTGATGTTGGCCTCACCGGTTGTCGACAGGTCCGCCGGGACGCGCTGGCGGCTGCCGCTGCCGGTGGCTGAAACCGCCGGGAACAGGTCGGCGCGCTGGATGCGGTACTGCGCGCGGTAGGCGTCGAGGTTCAGTGCCGCCACGCGCAGGTCACGGTTGTTCACCAGCGAAGTCTGGATCAGCTGCTGCAGTGCCGGGTCGTGGAAGAACTGGCGCCAGCCCTGTTCGGCGGCGGCCACGTCGGCCGACTCGGTCGGCGAGTACGCAGGGCCTTGCGGCCACTGCGCTGCCACCGGTGCTTCCGGCGTCTGGTAATCAGGGATCAGCGAGCAGCCGCCGAGAATGAAAGCGGTTACCGCCAGGGACAACAAAGACTTGGTCATTGCCCAGCCTCATAACGTGGAGTTTCAGGGGTGGCGTCCTGTTCCGGCTTTTTGCTGCCGAACAGCGACGACACTGCGACGAAGAACAGCGGTACCCAGAAGATGGCCAGCACGGTCGCACTGATCATGCCGCCGATTACCCCGGTACCGATGGCATGCTGGCTGCCCGCGCCAGCGCCGCTGGAAATGGTCAACGGTACCACGCCGAGGATGAATGCCAGCGAGGTCATGATGATCGGGCGCAGACGCATGCGGCATGCCTCGATCGCTGCGTCATACAGGCTCTTGCCTTGTTCGTGCAGTTCCTTGGCGAATTCCACGATCAGGATCGCGTTCTTCGCCGCCAGGCCGATGGTGGTCAACAGGCCTACCAGGAAGTACACGTCATTGGACAGGCCGCGCAGGCTGGTGGCGATCAGCGCACCGATGATGCCCAGTGGAACGACCAGCACGACGGCGATCGGGATCGACCAGCTTTCATACAGTGCTGCCAGGCACAGGAACACGAACAGGACCGAGAGGGCGAACAGTGCCGGCATCTGCGAGCCGGAGAGCTTTTCCTCGTAGGACATGCCGGTCCAGGAGTAGCCGATGCCGTCCGGCAGTTCGCCAGCGATCCGCTCCACCTCGGCCATGGCTTCACCGGTACTGTAGCCTGGGGCCGGTGCACCGAGAATCTCCATTGCCTCGACACCGTTGTAGCGCGACAGCTTGGGCGAACCGTAGGTCCATTCACCTGTGGCGAAGGAGGAGAACGGCACCATCTCGCCTGCACCGTTGCGCACGTACCACTTCTGCAGGTCTTCCGGGCTCATCCGGGCGTTCGGTTCGCCCTGGATGTACACCTTCTTGACCCGGCCGCGGTCGATGAAGTCGTTGACGTAGCTGGCACCCAAGGCAATCGACAGGGTGTTGTTGATGTCGGAGATGGTCACGCCCAGGGCGCTGGCACGTTCGTCATCAATGGTCAGCTGGTACTGCGGCTCATCGTTCAGGCCGTTCGGACGCACGGCGCTGAGCACCTTGCTCTGGGCAGCCTTGGCCAGGAACTGGTTGCGCGCTTCCATGAGTTTCGCATGGCCGACGCCACCACGATCCTGCAGGAATACGTCGAAGCCGGTGGCGTTACCCAACTCCAGTACCGCAGGCGGAGCAAAGGCGAACACCATCGCATCACGGAAGCTGAAGAAGTGCTGCTGGGCACGCTCGGCCAGGCCGAACACGCTGTTCTCCTTGGAGCGTTCGTCCCACGGCTTGAGCATGATGAACGCCATGCCCGAGCTTTGCCCGCGACCGGCGAAGTTGAAGCCGTTGACGGTGAACACCGACGACACGGTATCGGCTTCGTCCTCGAGCAGGTACTCACGCATCTGGTCAATCACCACCTGGGTGCGCTCGGCACTGGAACCGGCCGGTGTCTGCACCTGGGCGAACAGTACGCCCTGGTCTTCCTCGGGCAGGAACGCGGTAGGGATGCGGGCGAACAGCCAGATCATGCCGACGACGATCAAGGCGTAGCCCAGCAGGAACGGCACCTTGTTGCGCAGGATGGTACCCACGCTGCGCTCGTAGCCGTTCACGCTGCGGTCGAAGTTGCGGTTGAACCAGCCGAAGAAGCCACCTTTGGCCACATGGTGCTCGCCCTTTTTAAGCGGCTTGAGCATGGTGGCGCACAGCGCCGGGGTGAAGATCAGTGCCACCAGCACCGACAGGCCCATGGCCGAGACGATGGTGATGGAGAATTGCCGGTAGATCACACCCGTGGAACCGCCGAAGAAGGCCATCGGCAGCAGCACTGCCGACAGCACCAGGGCGATACCCACCAGCGCGCCCTGGATCTGCTCCATCGACCGCTTGGTCGCCTCTTTGGGCGGCAAGCCTTCCTCGGACATGACCCGTTCGACGTTCTCCACCACGACGATGGCGTCGTCCACCAGCAAGCCGATGGCCAGGACCATGGCGAACATGGTCAGGGTGTTGATGCTGAAGCCCGCGGCGGCAAGGATGCCGAAGGTGCCCAGCAATACCACCGGTACGGTCATGGTGGTAATGATGGTGGCGCGGAAGTTCTGCAGGAACAGGTACATCACCAGGAATACCAGGACCACGGCTTCGATCAGGGTGTGTATGACCCCGCTGATCGATTCGGTGACCACCGGCGTGGTGTCATACGGGAACACCGCCTTGACCCCTGGCGGGAAGAACGGCTCCAGGTCGCTGATGGTCTTGCGCAGGGCCGTGGCGGTATCCAGGGCGTTGGCGCCGGTCGCCAGCTTGACCGCAAGGCCCGAGGCCGGCTTGCCGTTGAACTGGGCGCTGATGGCGTAGTTTTCGCCGCCCAGGCCGACCTGGGCAACATCGCGCAAGCGAACCTGCGAGCCATCGCTGTTGACCTTGAGCAGGATATTTTCGAACTGCTCGGCGGTCTGCAGGCGAGTCTTGCCGATGATGGTGGCGTTCAGCTGGGTGCCGGGTATGGCAGGCAGGCCGCCGAGCTGGCCGGACGACACCTGCACGTTCTGCGCGGCGACCGCGGTCTTGACGTCGACCGGAGTCAGCTGGAACTTGTTCAGCTTGGCCGGATCGAGCCAGATACGCATGGCGTACTGTGCACCGAACACCTGGAAGTCACCGACACCTGCCGTGCGCGAAATCGAGTCCTGCATGTTGGAAACGATGTAGTTGGCAAGGTCATCCTTGGTCATGCTGCCGTCTTCGGACACCAGGCCGATCACCATCAGGAAGTTCTTCACTGCCTTGGTGACGCGGATACCTTGCTGCTGTACTTCCTGCGGCAGCAGTGGGGTGGCCAGGTTCAGCTTGTTCTGTACCTGAACCTGCGCGGTATCAGGGTTGGTGCCCTGCTCGAAGGTGGCGGTGATGGTCATGCTGCCGTCGGAGTTGCTCTCCGAGGACACATAACGCAGGTTGTCGATACCGTTGAGCTGCTGCTCGATCACCTGCACCACGGTGTCCTGCACGGTTTGCGCCGAGGCGCCCGGGTAGGTCACGGAGATGGCGATGGCCGGCGGCGCGATGCTTGGGTACTGGTTGATCGGCAGCTTCAGGATCGACAAAGCGCCGACCAGCATGATCACCAAGGCGATCACCCAGGCGAAGATCGGGCGATCGATAAAGAACTTCGACATGGTTTACTCCGCTTTGGCGTCTGCTTTGGCCGCGCTGGCCTGATCAGGGCTGCCCGGTTTCTTGACGTTGGTGGCATCGCTGACCTTGACCTCGACACCCGGGCGCACGTACTGCAGGCCCTCGGTGATCAGGCGGTCGCCCGGGTTCAGGCCTTCTTCGATCAGCCAGTCGCTGCCCAGGGTGCGGCTGGCCTTGAGCTGGCGCAGTTCGACCTTGTTCTCCTGGTTGACTACCAGCGCGGTCGGTGCACCCTTCAGGTCACGGGTCACGCCTTGCTGCGGGGCCAGGATGGCATTGCTGTTGACCCCGGCCTTGAGCCGCGCGTGCACGAACATGCCGGGCAGCAGGGTGTGATCAGGGTTGGGGAAGATGGCGCGCAAGGTCACCGAACCTGTGGTCTCGTCGACCGCCACTTCGGAGAACTCCAGGCGACCTTCCTGCTTGAACAGGCTGCCGTCTTCCAGCACCAGCTGGACGGACGCGGCGTTGTCGCCGGACTTCTGCAGCTGCCCGCTTTCCAGGTCACGGCGCAGCTTGAGCAGCTCGGCGGTGGACTGGGTGACATCGACGTAGATCGGGTCGAGTTGCTGGATGGTGGCCATGGCATTGGTCTGGCCATTGCTCACCAGCGCACCTTCAGTGAACGACGAGCGACCGATACGACCGCTGATCGGCGCCAGTACCTTGGTATAGCGCAGATCGATCTGGGCACTTTTGAGCGCTGCTTCGGCCTGCAATCGTTTGGCATTGGCGTCGTCGTATTCCTGCTTGGACACCGCCTGTTCGTCTATCAGCTGCTTGTAGCGCTCGGCCAGCGAGCGGGTAGCCTGGAGGTTGGCCTGGGCGTTGGCCAGGGTGGCCTCGTATACGGCAGGGTCGATCTGGTACAGCTGCTGACCGGCCTTGACGTCGCTGCCTTCCTTGAACAGGCGCTTGAGAATGATGCCATTGACCTGAGGGCGCACTTCGGCAATGCGATAGGCGCTGGTGCGCCCCGGCAGCTCGGTGGTCAAGGTGAAGGCCTGGGGCTGGATTGTCACGACGCCGACCAGAGGAGCCTGTGCTGCGGGCGCGGCTTCTTCTTTGTTACAGCCACTTAGCAGAGTTGCCAGGGCGACGGCGGAAACCAGAGCGGTAACGGCTGGCTTGAATTGCATGAGGATCCTCGGGTCGCTAGAGCAGGGAGACGCTCAAGAGTAATGGAAGAGTCTTGTCAGAAAAAATGCTATCAGGTGGATAAATAGCTTACTAACGAATATACTTACATTCATGGTTGTTTGTAAATACCGTTGGGTAGTACTTGGCTACTATCCGGCCCCTTGATTAGCCCATCCGGAGGCACCCTTCAGAGGTGACCCCGGCGGATTCCCCGCAAGCAACGTGCCTGCGGGCCCAGATGAGGTTGTACTGCCATGGTCCGTCGAACCAAAGAAGAAGCCCAGGAAACCCGAACCCAGATCATCGAGGCGGCGGAAAAGGCTTTCTACAAGCGTGGGGTTGCGCGAACCACCCTGGCTGACATCGCCGAACTGGCGGGCGTGACCCGCGGTGCTATCTACTGGCATTTCAACAATAAGGCGGAGTTGGTGCAGGCGCTGCTCGACAGCCTGCACGAAACCCATGACCACTTGGCGCGTGCCAGTGAAAGCGAGGACGAACTGGACCCACTCGGCTGCATGCGCAAGCTGCTGCTGCAAGTGTTCAACGGGCTGGTGCTCGATGCCCGGACCCGGCGTATCAATGAGATCTTGCATCACAAGTGCGAGTTCACCGATGACATGTGTGAAATTCGCCAGCAGCGCCAAAGTGCGGTGCTGGATTGCCATGAGGGCATTACCCTGGCGTTGGCCAATGCCGTGCGCCGTGAACAGTTGCCGGCCGGGCTGGATGTAGAACGGGCAGCCGTGGCCCTGTTTGCCTATGTCGATGGCCTGATCGGGCGCTGGTTGCTACTGCCAGACAGCGTCGATCTGCTGCGCGATGCCGAAAAATGGGTGGACACCGGGCTGGATATGCTGCGCTGGAGCCCTGCCTTGCGCAATTGACACTTTGTTAAGGATTGTGAGGGAGTGTTTTCCCTGAGCATTAAGGGATGATTAAAACCTAAGGTGCTCCCCTAGCGCCCACGCAACTGCCGGTCCGGCAATGCCACTGCCGCCACCAGCCCCAGCAGCGCCACCGTGGCGCTGCCCAGCAACAGGTGCCTGAAGGTTTCCAGCAATCGTGCCTGGGTTGCAGGATCCGCTTCCCCAGCCTGCAGGCTCCCCAGCAACGGATTACCCGCCAATTCGAACCCCCCCTGATGCAGCAGTGCCAGCAGTACGCTGGACATGCAGGCCACGCCCATGGCGCCGCCAAGTGAGCGGAACAGATTGGTCGTGCTGGTGGCCACGCCGATGTCCTTGCTATCCACAGCGCTCTGGGTGCCTACCAGCGATGTCGGGAACTGCAGCCCACAGGCGATGCCTGTGAACAACATGAAAAGCGCACTGAGTACGCCCGACTGCGGTGGGGTGATGGCCATGGCGAAGATCGCCACCGGCATCAGCAACGCACCGGCGAGGATCTGCGGCTTGTAGCGGCCAGTGAAGCTGGTCATGCGCCCGCCGGTGAATGCACCGATGGGCAGGCCGATGGCCAAGGGCAGCAGGTGCAGCGCGGCGCTGTCGGCCCCGGCCCCGGTGATGCCCTGGTAGCGCAGGGGCATCAGCATGGTCAGAGAGATCGATTGGAAACTGGCGAAGAAAATCACCGCCCAGCACAGCACGGCCACCCGGTTGCCGAACAGCCCCAGTGGCAGCAACGGTTCCTGGCAACGACGTTCATGCCCGATGAACAAGGCTGTGCCAAGCCCGGCACAGGCGAACAGGGCCATCACGGCAGGCGCAGTCCAGGCGTGGCCCTGGCCGACCAGGGTAATGCCCAGCAGCAGGCTGCCCAGGCCAAGGATCAACAACACCGCCCCCACATAGTCCACCTGGGCCTGGCGGCGTTGCACGGGCATGCCCTCCAGGGCGCGTTGGATGGCCCACAGGGCGGCCAGGCCCAAGGGCAGGTTGATCCAGAACACCCAGCGCCACGACAGGTATTCGGTCAGCCAGCCACCCAGTACCGGCCCAGCCACGCTGGCTGCGGCATACATGCTGCTGAAATAGCCCTGGTAGCGGCCACGCTCTCGGGGTGGTACGAAGTCGCCAATGATCGCCTGGCTCACCGAAACCATGCCGCCCGCACCGATACCCTGCAGCACCCGCGCCAGCACCAGCTGCTGCATGTCCTGGGCCAGGGCGCAGGCGATGGAGGCCAGGGTGAACAGGCTGATGCCGGTAAGGATCATGCGGCGGCGCCCATACAGGTCCCCCAGCTTGCCGTAGATCGGCACTGCCACGGTCATCGCCACCATGTAGCCCGATATCACCCAGGCCAGCAGCCCGACGTCATTGAACCGGGCGGAGATGGCAGGCAGTGAAACGGCGACGATGGTCTGGTCGAGGGCGCCAAGGAAGATGGCCAGCATCAACGCGGTGAGGACGCTGCGCAGGGCGGTCGGGGGCAGTGCGGCGGTCACGGAGGGGCACCTTGTTTGAAAGACAGCAGTGGCTTTGCTGGCCCACGAGCGGGCCGGCACCAATACCGCGATTGTAACCTGACTTAGGTAGCTACCTATGTACTATCAGCATCGCCCATGCAAGATCGGCATTGGCGCATTCATCCAGTGCTGCATGGCTGCGTGATATCGTGCATGGACCGCAGAGCCTTGAATCCGCGGGTCGCACCAGCTTGGTGCAGCATGATGTCGCAGGATTCCAGTGCCGCTGTATCCCACACCTTTTATTCCTCTGCCTGCATGTCGAGCATGAGCGCCCCGATGGCGACGGTTGGAACAGGTCAGGTAGACCCGATTCAGGGGTCGGTAGCAACCGTTCAATTTCACGTATAAGCGGAGTGATCATGCCCAAGGCTTCCCATCAAGATCTGCGTTTTGCCTTCCGCGAGCTGCTCGCTTCAGGTTCCTGCTATCACACGGCCTCCGTGTTCGACCCGATGTCGGCGCGTATTGCCGCTGACCTGGGCTTCGAAGTCGGCATTCTCGGCGGGTCGGTCGCCTCGCTGCAGGTGCTGGCCGCACCAGACTTCGCCCTTATCACACTGAGTGAGTTCGTCGAGCAGGCTACCCGCATCGGCCGTGTGGCCCAGCTGCCGGTGCTCGCCGATGCCGACCACGGTTATGGCAATGCGCTGAACGTCATGCGCACGGTCATCGAACTGGAACGCGCCGGTGTGGCTGCGCTCACTATCGAAGACACGCTGCTGCCGGCCCAGTTCGGGCGCAAGTCCACCGACCTGATCCCGGTCGAAGAGGGCGTTGGCAAGATCCGTGCGGCGCTGGAGGCCCGGGTCGACTCGTCGCTCTCGATCATCGCCCGCACTAACGCCGGCGTGCTCAGCACCGAAGAAATCATCGTGCGCACCCAGAGCTACCAGAAGGCCGGTGCCGATGCTATCTGCATGGTGGGTGTCAAAGACTTCGAGCAACTGGAGCAGATCGCCGAGCACCTCAGCGTGCCGCTGATGCTGGTGACCTATGCCAACCCGAACCTGCGCGACGATGAGCGCCTGGCACGCCTTGGCGTACGGATCGTGGTCGATGGCCACGCCGCCTACTTTGCCGCGATCAAGGCCACTTATGACTGCCTGCGCCTGCAGCGCGGCCAGCAGAACAAGTCGGAAAACCTCACGGCCACCGAGCTGTCGCACACCTACACCCAGCCTGAGGACTACATCCGCTGGGCCAAGGAATACATGAGCGTCGACGAGTGACCGGCATTGCGCCGTTCGGCTCAGCGGACGGCGCTCAAGGTGGCGGTGTGCGGCACGCAGTGCGCCTGCTCGCAACTGGCTGCCGCGTTGGGCTGGCTGCGTAGCAGCTCGGCGCGCCAGCAGGCGGAGCCGTAAAGCCCGACGGCTGCAGTCATTGCCATGACAAGGGCGACTCTTCTTGATTTGATGCCCATGGTGCTCACCTCCTGTTGCAAAAACAGGTGATACCTCAAGCATAGGTCAATCACAGGTGGACGCTTGACGCAACAGCCCGGTTGCGCGGCAGTTCACAACAAATCTTTATCCCACTCCGGTTCGTCCCTGAACCGCTGCGCCAGAAAATCCAGCATGCTGCGCAAGGTCGCCGGCATATGCTTGCGTGATGTGTACACCGCATTCAGGTTCAGCTCCTGCGGGCGTGCATCAGGCAGCAGGCGCACCAGTTCGCCTGTACGCAGGGCCGCGGCAGCCTGGTAAGTCGGCAGCATGGCGACCCCCGCACCGGCCAGTGCCGCCTTCTGCAGGGTCATGGCCTCGTTGGCACTGATATTACCTTCGACCGGGACAGTGATCGGCTGGCCGCCCACTTCGAAATGCCAGACGCTGTGGCCGAAGTAGGCATGAGTAAGGCAATTGTGCTGGCTCAGTTCCTCGACCCGTTGCGGGGTGCCATGCTCATGCAAGTAGGCGGGTGCCGCGCAGACGACTGAGCGGCATACAGTGAGGCGCCGGGCGATGAGGTTCGGGTCCAGGTCGTTGCTGGTGCGGATGGCCAGGTCGATGCGCTCGTCCACCAGGTTGACCGTGCGATCAAGCATCTGCAGCTCGACTCTCACCCCAGGGTAGCGGCGCACATACGCGGCAACCGCATCCACCAGTTGTGCCTGGCCGAATGAGGTACTGACGCTGATGCGCAGGGCGCCACGGGGCGCATCCGCCGGTTGCTGCACGGCGGCCTGCAGGTCGCCGGCCAGTTCCAGCAGATGCCGGCAGCGGGGCAGGGTCTCCAGGCCAGCGGCGGTCAGGCTCAATTTGCGCGTGGTGCGCTGCATCAAGCGCGCGCCAACCCAGTCCTCCAGCTCGGCGAGGTAGCGCGAGACCACCGGGCGGGACAGCTGCAGTTGATCGGCCGCCGCCGACTGGCTGCCCAGGTCGACGACGGTGACAAAAACGCGCATCGCGTTCAAACGGTCCATGATTTGCCCGATTTCAGAAACAAACTATGTTCGAGCATCGCATTTTTTGTCATGGATCGGGCAACTAAGCTGTTGATCATTCTTCTCGCGGACGGTCACAGAGCATGTCGATATACACTCCCTTGCGCAGCCTGGTGCTGGCATGTGTCGCCCTGGCTGGCCAGGCCCAGGCTGCCGAGCCGTTGCAACTGGACATTTACAACCCAGGCCATGAGGCCATCTTCCCGGTCAGCTCGGTAATCGTCAGTGGCGAAAAGGACGCCATCCTGGTCGACGCCCAGTTCGGCAAGGCCCAGGCCGAACAGCTGGTGCAACGCCTGCGTGCTGGCGGCAAACACCTGACGACCATCTACATCAGCCATGGCGACCCGGACTACTACTTCGGCCTCGACACCCTGACCCAGGCCTTCCCTGAGGCCAGCGTGGTTGCGTCGGCCGCCACCGTTGCCCATATCCGCCAGACCATGGATGCCAAGCTGGCTTACTGGGGCCCGCAGATGGGCTCCGACAAACCGGCGTGGCTGGTGGTGCCACAGGTGCTCGATGGCAATCGCCTGATGCTGGAGGAGCAGCCGCTCGAAGTCATGGGGCTGGATGGCCCGCAACCTGAGCGCAGTTTTGTCTGGATTCCGTCGATCAAGGCGGTGGTGGGTGGGGTGGTGGTCTCCGAAAACATCCATGTCTGGATGGCCGATACCCAGTCAGCCAAGTCGCATGCGGATTGGCTTGGCACGCTCAAGCATATCGAGCAGCTGTCACCGCGTACTGTCGTGGCCGGCCACTACTTGGGGCAGAGCGATCATTCGCTCGATGCCGTGCATTTCACGGCGAGCTACATCCAGGCGTTCGATGTTGAAGCGGCCAAGGCCAAAGACGCCGATGGGCTGATCGGCGCAATGAAGAAGCGTTACCCGGGCCTGGCCGACGAGAGCTCGCTGGAGCTCGGTGCCAAGGTCGCCAAGGGCGAGATGAAGTGGTAATTCCATTCAACTGAAGGAGTGTTCCTCATGAGCAAGATCGCAATCATCGGTGCTACTGGCCGCGCTGGCAGCCAACTGCTGGAAGAGGCGTTGCGCCGCGGGCACAGTGTGCTCGCCATTGCCCGCGACCCTTCGACACTGCAGGGGCGCGCGGGCGTGACCGTGCAGGCGCTCGACGTCAAGGACAGCGCGGCGCTGCACAAGGCGCTGGCGGGTGTGGAGGCGGTGCTGAGCGCTGCGCATTTTTCGACCATCGAGCCGCATGCGATCATCGAGCCGGTCAAGCGTGCGGGCGTCAAACGCCTGTTGGTGGTCGGGGGCGCCGGCAGCCTGCTGTTGCCTTCCGGGCATCGGGTCATCGACAGCCCGGACTTTCCCGAGGCTTACAAGGCCGAGGCCAGCGCCGGTGTACGCTTTCTTGAGGTGCTGCGCCAGGAACAGAACCTGGACTGGACCTTCCTGTCGCCGTCGGCTGAGTTCGTCGAAGGGGAGCGGACAGGGCATTACACCTTGGGCAAGGACCACCTGCTGATCGGCGCCGATGGCAAGAGCTGGATTACCTTTGCCGACTACGCCATTGCCATGCTCGATGAACTGGAGAAACCGGCGCATTCGCGGCAGCGGTTTACCGTCGGTTACTGAGCCTCGGCACGGCCCTCCAGCCAGTCCATCAGCTCGGCCAGCCCTGCTGGCAAGCTTTTGGAC
The DNA here is from genome assembly GCF_003936645.1 of Pseudomonas sp. p106. Classification (NCBI taxonomy): domain Bacteria; kingdom Pseudomonadati; phylum Pseudomonadota; class Gammaproteobacteria; order Pseudomonadales; family Pseudomonadaceae; genus Pseudomonas; species Pseudomonas sp. p106. The sequence goes on along the minus strand of NZ_RHQR01000010.1, from coordinate 156,362 downwards.
TGGCAGGCCAGGTAATAGGCTTTGCCGGTGGTCACCTTCAACCCGAAGGGCATGCACAAACGCCCGCCGCGCAGGTCATCGCCAATCAATGCCCAATCGCCAATGGCAACCCCAGTGCCCTGGGATGCCATGGCCATGGCCATGTCCAGCGTCTCGAAGTGCTGCTTCGGCCCGTGCAGGTCGAGTGACGCACCGGCCGCTTGCAGCCACAGGCGCCAGTCATGCTCATCCCGCGATGGGTGCAGCAGCATATGGCGCGCCAGGTCCTCGACCTGCTTCAGTGGTAAAGGCCCAGCCAGTAACGATGGCGCGCAGACGGGCGTGAGTTGCTCATCGAACAGCTTGCGCACCCGCAGCCCATGATTGGGCAAGCTGCCATAGACCACCGCCGCATCGAACCCTTCGCGCCGAAAATCCACGCCATGTTGCACCGTGGTGGTCAGCTCTACCGGCACATCCGGGCGCAGTGCCTGCCATTCCATCAGGCGCGGCAACAGCCAGCGCATCACGCAGGTCGGCGCCTTGAGCTGCAAGGTCGCGCTGCGCCCGCCCACCTCGCGCACACCCTGTTCGATCAAGGCGAACACCTGTTGCACGCGCGGCAGCCAGTCCTGGCCTTCACGCGTCAGGCTCAGGCCGCGGGCCTGGCGTTGGAACAGGGCATACCCCAGGTGCTCTTCGAGCCCGGCGATCTGCCGGCTGACGGCGCCCTGGGTGATATGCAACTGCTGTGCGGCACGGGTGAAGTTGCAGTGCTGAGCGGTGATCAGGAAGGTGTGCAGAGCGGAAAGCGGTGGAAGGCGTTTCATCGCGCAAGCCATGATTACAGGACATTGCTATTATGTGTTTTTTTGCCTTGTGGCGATAGCTGTGCGTTGGGTCCAATGAGCGCAGATTCCAACAAGATCCAAGGTGAAACGCGATGGCTACCTGCGGCGAAGTACTGGTCAAACTCCTCGAAGGCTATGGCGTAGACCATGTCTTCGGCATCCCCGGCGTACATACCGTGGAGCTCTACCGAGGGCTGGCGGGCTCGTCCATCCGCCATATCACACCGCGCCATGAGCAAGGCGCCGGGTTCATGGCTGACGGCTATGCGCGTACGCGTGGCAAGCCGGGTGTATGTTTCATCATCACCGGCCCTGGGATGACCAACATCACCACCGCGATGGGCCAGGCCTACGCCGATTCGATCCCGATGCTGGTGATTTCCAGCGTGCAATCGCGCAGCCAGCTGGGTGGTGGCCGTGGCAAGCTGCACGAGCTGCCCAACCAGAGCGCCCTGGTGGCTGGGGTGGCCGCCTTCTCGCAAACCTTGATGAGCGCTGATGACTTGCCACAGGTACTGGCGCGCGCGTTTGCCGTGTTCGATGGCGCCCGGCCGCGCCCGGTACATATCGAGATTCCGCTGGACGTGCTGGTCGAGCCTGCTGACCATCTGCTACCGGGCCGCCCTGTACGCAGTAGCCGCGCGGGCGCCGCGCCGCAGGCTGTGGCACTGATGGCCGAACGCCTGGCCAAGGCGCGCAAGCCTTTGATCCTGGCAGGCGGCGGTGCTTTGGCTGCTGGCCCTGCGCTGGCGCGCATGGCCGAGTACCTGCAGGCCCCTGTGGCTCTGACCATCAATGCAAAGGGCCTGCTGCCCTCTGACCATCCGTTGCAGATCGGTTCGACCCAGTCGCTGGTCGCCACCCGCGCGCTGGTGGCTGAGGCTGATGTAGTGCTGGCGATTGGCACCGAACTGGCTGAAACCGACTACGACGTGACGTTCAAGGGCGGCTTTGAAATCCCCGGCGCACTGCTGCGCATCGACATCGATCCGGACCAGACCGTGCGCAATTACCTGCCGGAGCTGGCGCTGGTCGCCGATGCCGAGCTGGCAGCACAGGCATTGCTCGATGCCTTGCACGACCTGCCACAGCCTGCCCGCGATGGCACGTGGGGGGCGGCACGCGCGCAGCGCCTGCGCACGTCACTGAACGCTACCTGGGACCAGCCAACCCTGAGCCAGACCCGCCTGCTGACCAGCATTCTGGAACGCTTGCCCAACGCCATCCTGGTGGGTGATTCGACTCAGCCTGTGTACACCGGCAACCTGACCCTGGATATGGATCAGCCACGCCGCTGGTTCAATGCCTCGACCGGTTACGGCACCTTGGGTTATGCACTGCCGGCGGCGATGGGGGCGTGGCTGGGCAGCGCCGAGCAACCGGCCACGCGTGCCCCGGCAGTGTGCCTGATCGGGGACGGTGGGCTGCAGTTCACCCTGCCGGAGCTGGCCAGTGCGGTGGAGGCGCAGGTGCCGTTGATCGTGCTGCTGTGGAATAACCAGGGCTATGAAGAGATCAAGAAATACATGGTCAATCGTGCCATCGAGCCGGTAGGGGTCGATATCCATACCCCGGATTTCATTGGCGTGGCACGTGCGTTGGGGGCTGAAGCGGAACAGGTTGGCGATGTGCAGCAGTTGCAGGCGGCCCTGGGGCGGGCAGTGGAGCGTAAGGGGCCGACGTTGATCCAGGTCGATCAGAACCAGTGGCAGGCGGTGGTAGAAGGCTGATTGTGCACTCTGTTACCCGGCACTGGCCCGCAAGCGCGCCACATCCCGGATCGGCGGCGCGCCATACAGCCGGCTGTACTCGCGGCTGAACTGTGATGGGCTTTCATAACCCACCCGATAACCCGCCACCGCTGCCTCGAGGCCATCGTTGAGCATTAGCCGGCGGGCCTCCTGCAGGCGCAACTGCTTCTGGTACTGCAAGGGGCTCATGGAGGTCACGGCTTTGAACCTGTGGTGCAAGGTTGACGTGCTGAGGTTGACCTCCCGAGCCAGGTCCTCGATGCGCAGCGGTTGCTGGTAATTCTGATTGAGCCAGGTGATGGCTTGGCACACCCGGTGCGTCTGGCTGTTGGCCAGGGCAATTTCATACAGGCGGTAACCCTGAGGGCCGCGCAACAGGCGATAGAGGATTTCCCGCCGGATCAGCGGCGCCAGCATGGCAATGTCCCGCGGGGCGTCCAGCAGGCGAATCAGGCGCAGCAGTGCGTCGAGCAGTTGCGGATCTGTCCTTTCCACATAGAGGCCGCGACCTGAGGGCAGATTGGGCACCAGCATCGGCCCGCTTTCGGCAATCAACTGGCTGATCTCGGCCGGGTCAAGGTCCAGACGCAGGCCGAGGCTGGGGTTTTCCGGGCTGGCATCGAGCTTGGCACCGCTGAGCGGCAGGGTCACCGACACCACCATGTAATGCAGCGGGTCGTAGGCATACTGCTCGTCGCCCAGAAACAGGCTTTTGCTGCCTTGGGCGAGGACGCACAGGGCAGGCTGGGCCAGGGTTGGCACCGAGCGCACGTTCTCGGTGTAGCGCACCAGGTACAGATCATCGATGGCCGACGCGGGGCCGTGGGCTTCGCCGGCATGGCGCCCGATTAGCTCGGCCAGTTCCTGGCGCTGCACTTCCAGGGTCGGATCAATGGACGGGGCGGTGGTCATGATGGCTTTCCTCTGCTGACCGACGCAGCATAGGTTTGGGCAATGGCGGGCGCTAGTCCAAAGCTGCACGTCGATTGCCTGATCCTGCCGTGCGGCAGGATCAGGCAATCGACGTGCAGTAATGGCCTAACGCGCCGCGCGAGCGCGCCACTAACCTTGGCAGCCTGGTTTTCCCGTCCGTCTGCTCCAAGGAGATCGTGCAATGGCCCTTCTACAACCGGTCACCCATTTGGCTTTCATCCGTGCCAGCAGCGGTCGTTCGGCGGAGCTCGGCGCGCGCCTGCGGGACCTGCTCGAACCGTCGCTTAGCGCGCCTGGCTGCCTGAGCTTTACCGTACAGCGTTCGCAGGCCGATGCCGATCTTTGGCTGCTCAGTGGGAGCTGGCGTGACCAACAGGCGATGACAGGTTATTTCGAGTCGCCGACCTTGCAGGTGTTTGGCGAACTGGTGCAGGCCCAGGTGGTCAGCAGCCTGGATCTGCATACCTTCGGTTGAATGCCATGCCGCGCAGGGTAAAATGCCGCCCCTCGATCAACGACGCGGATTGCAACATGGCACGTAAAGAATTCCCGCATTTCGAAGCGGTTTCGGCGATGGTCCCGGTGGAAGGCGGCGGCTACAACGCCGCTATCGCGGTCAAGGCGCTGGGCATGGGCGGTGCGCCGCGCTTTCACAAGGTGCTCGATGGCCAGGTGTTCAAGAGCGCCATGGCGGCCGATGAGGCCGCCTGCGCCGAACTCGAACGCCTCAAGGGCGTTGGTGAAGAAGGCGAGCTGGTCTGGTGATCAGGCCTGCGGCCTTCTCATCTTGAACAGGTTGCCCAGCTCGAAGTAGTCCGCCGGGCCACCGCCTCGCAAGATCGGCTCGGCGGCCGCGGTATCGTAGATACCGTCCTTGAGCAGGTGCTCAGCGATATGCACCGCCACCACCTCGCCGAGGATCAGCCAGCTCGGCACATGTTCCTGGTCGGCCCGCTTGAGCTGGACGATCTGGCTCACCTTGCATTCGAAAGCCACCGGGGTTTCGCCCACGCGGGGCACCTTCACCAGGCTTGACGGGGTTGCCGTCAACCCGCTCAAGTCGAACTCGTTCACCTCTGCCGGTACGGCTGCGCAGCTCTGGTTCATGGCTTCGGCCAGCGGGCGGGTGGCCAGGTTCCAGACGAACTCACCGGTCTGCTCGATATTGTTCAGGCTGTCTTTGCGCCCGACGCTGCAGAAACCGATGATCGGTGGGATGTAGTTGAAGGCGTTGAAGAAACTGTAGGGCGCGAGGTTCAAGCGGCCTTCGCGGTCCTGGGATGAGATCCAGCCGATCGGGCGTGGGCCGACGATGGCATTGAACGGGTCGTGGGGCAGGCCGTGGCCTTTGGCGGGTTCGTAGTAATACATCTGTCGGGCCTGTGGCCCTACCTCCAGAGGGGACGAGGCGCCTAGTGTGCCAAGCTTGTGCCCGCCTGGAAATGATCAAGCCCGACCGAGGCCGGGCTGGTTGCACGCATCAGGGATCAGCTGATGCGGTGAGCGTTGGTGCGGTCGAAGCCGTCTTCGGCGAAGCGCTGTGCGCCAGTGCGATCGAAGCCGTCTTCGGCGAAGCGTTGTGCACCGGTACGGTCGAAACCGTCTTCAGCGTAAGTGGCCGCTTGGCTCTGGGCCGCTGCGAAGCTGTGGCCTTTGGTGCGCTCGAAGCCATCTTCGGCGAAGGCGCCAGTGGCGAAAACCGAGAGGGCCAGGGTGAGGATCAGTTTGTTTTTCATGGTCGTTGCTCCGTTGGGTTCAAGAGGTTGTTTGTTTCTATGGGTCCAATGCTACGCCGATTAATTTGATTAAAAAGCGCAAAAATTGGCGTTAAACAATCGAATTATCAGATCATTTTGGGCGCACCGATTGTCACTTCGCACTGGGTACGGCCCGGCAACGCCAGGGATGCGTTGCGCAGTGCAATTGGGCTCTCCAGCCTACGCAGGATGCAGCAGCGGTATTAATTCGGGGTTAAGGCGGGGATTTGGTGGGCTGTCGGGTGAGTGTCAAGGGCGCCGGAACACTCAAACCATGCAACCAGCGACATCACAAAAGCTTTGCGAGCAACCAAAAAAAGGGGCGCCCAGTTACTGGGGCGCCCCTTTTCAAACCGCAGGATCACTGTCAGTCAGTCGTAATCCGCGAATGCTGCTTGGTGTCCTTCATGGTCGCGTACACCAACAGCGAACAAGCGATGCACGCCGTGACGTACCAGTAGAAACCGCTCTCCATCCCGGCGCTCTTGAACCACAGGGCTACGTATTCTGCGGTGCCGCCGAAGATCGAGACGGTCAGGGCGTAAGGCAGGCCAACACCCAGGGCGCGGATCTCGGTCGGGAACAGTTCGGCTTTGACCACGGCATTGATCGAGGTGTAACCGCTGACGATGATCAACGCAGCCATGATCAGGAAGAACGCGCCCCACCAGGACTCAATGGTGTGCAGGGTGCTGAGGATCGGCACGGTGAACAGGGTGCCCAGTACGCCGAAGGCGATCAGGATCGGGCGACGGCCGATCTTGTCCGAGAGGCCGCCGATGATAGGCTGCAGGCACATGAACAGGAACAGTGTGGCCGCCGAAATGGTGGTCGAATCACTGATGCTCATGCCAACGGTGTTGACCAGGTATTTCTGCATGTAGGTGGTGTAGGTGTAGAAGGCCAAAGTACCGCCCATGGTCAGGCCGACCACGGTCATCAGTTCCTTGGGGTGGCGCATCAGGGTGCGCATCAGGCTTTCCTTGGCCTTTTCCTTCTTGGTGAACGAGGCGGTTTCTTCCATGCCGCGGCGCAGGTACAGCGCGACCACCGCGCAGAGCGCGCCAATCACGAACGGTACGCGCCAGCCCCAGGCATACAGTTGCTCGGTGGTCAGCGTCTGCTGCAGAACGATCAGCACCGCCAGGGCGATGAGCTGACCGGAGATCAGGGTCACGTACTGGAAGCTGGAGAAGAAACCACGGCGCTCCTTGCTGGCCATTTCGCTGAGGTAGGTGGCCGAGGTGCCGTATTCACCCCCTACCGACAGGCCTTGCAGCAGGCGGGCGATGACCAGCAGGACCGGGGCGGCGACGCCGATGGTTTCGTAACCCGGGGTCAGGGCGATGACCAGAGAGCCGGCGCACATGAGCAGAACCGAGGCCATCAGCGCGGCCTTGCGCCCCTTGCGGTCGGCGTACAGGCCCATCAGCCAGCCACCGATCGGGCGCATGAGGAAGCCCACGGCGAAAATCGCGGCGGTGTTGAGCAGTTGTGCGGTGGAATCGCCGGCCGGGAAGAAGGCCTTGGCGAAATACAGCGAGAATGCGGCGTATACGTACCAGTCGTACCATTCGACCATGTTGCCGATGGAGCCGCTGAAAATCGACTTGAGGCGGCTGGCGGTGGTTCTTTCTGCGGCGGGCGCGACGGCTGCCCCGGTTGGCAGGGAGGTGGCGTTATCCATCAGGGATACCTTCTCGTTGTTTTTGTGGAGCGCGCCGAAGCGCAGCTTGCCAGCGAGATTGCAGAAGGTGTGCCAAACGGGTGCGTGGTGATTCATTTGAGGGCGCGTGGCGCTGTTCACGGAGCTGCAGCTTGCATGGAAGCCGCGCTGCCGCTGGCCGGCCGCGGTTTGCATCGGCCTGCGCCTGCACGTGATGAACTGCAGGGCAGGCCTAGGAAAAAGAGTGGAAGTAAGCGGATTTTTGCTTATTGAGATCAACCAATAGGCGGATTTCCGCTCATTCCCGCACGACGAAATCCTCGCGTACCAGCCCATGGCGCTGCATTTTTTCGTTGAGGGTGCGCCTGGGCAGTTGCAAGTCTTGCATCACGCCCTTGATCTCACCCTTGTGCAAGCGCAACGCCACACGCAGACATTGCGCCTCGAACGCCTCCATCTGCTCTACCAGGGATTGGCCTGCAGGCAAGCTGTCAAGGCTCGGCGAACCCAAGCCCAGCGCGTGGCGTTCGGCGGCATTGGCCAGTTCCCGCACGTTGCCCGGCCAGTCATGTGACAGCAGCTGCGCCAGTTGCGTACCCGACAACGGCGGGGCTGAGCGGCCGAGCTTCTGGGCTGCAGCGTGGGCGAAGTGTTCGAACAGCAGCGGGATGTCCTCGCGCCGCTCGCGCAACGGTGCCAGGCGCAGTTCGGCGACATTCAGGCGATAGGCCAGGTCTTCGCGAAAACGCCCGGCGCGTGCCTCTTCGAGCAGGTCGGGCTTGGTGGCGGCGATAATTCGCAGGTCGACGCTGATGCTCTGATTGGCCCCCAGCCTTTCCAGCTTCTGCTCCTGGATCACCCGCAGCAGCTTGGCCTGCTGGGCCAATGGCATGCTTTCGATTTCATCGAGAAACACCGTGCCGCCGTTGGCATATTCGAGCTTGCCGATGCGCTTGCCTTGGGCGCCGGTAAAGGCACCGCTTTCGTGGCCGAACAGTTCGGCTTCGAACAGCGACTCAGGGATGGCTGCACAGTTGAGCGCCACGAAGGGCTTGCCTGCACGCGGGCCGAAGTCGTGCAGGCAGCGCGCCACGCGCTCCTTGCCACTCCCGGTTTCGCCGCGAATCAGCACATTGACCGGCAGGCTGGCCAGGTCCAGCACCTGCCGACGCAATTGCTGCAGGCCTTGGGACATACCCAGAAGCGTGGATTCCAGGCGCGACTTGAGGTCTGCCTGCTCATGCAGGCGGCGGTTCTCCAGCACCAGCTGGCGCTTCTCCAGCGCGCGGCGCAGGCTCCCGAGCAGGTGCTGTGGCGTGAAGGGTTTTTCCAGGAAATCGTAGGCGCCGTTGCGCATGGCCTCGACCGCCATCGGCACATCGCCATGCCCGGTCAGAAGAATGACCGGCAGGTCCGGATCATCGGCCTGCAGGCGCTCGAGCAGCTGCAAGCCGCCCATGCCCGGCATGCGCACGTCACTGATGACAACCCCTGGAAAATGACAGGGCAACTGAGCCAGGCAGTCCTCGGCGCGGGCGAACAACTGCACGTTGAAACCGGACAGGTTCAACCATTGCTCGACGGCGCTGCGAATACTGGCTTCATCATCGACAACGATCACTGAATTCAACATGCAGGCTCCAGGTCGCGGGGCAGGGTAAGGCTCAGGCGCGCACCGCCTGGCAGGTTTTCGGCCTGTAACTGGCCGCCGGCTTCATGGATGATGCCATAGGAAATCGCCAGGCCCAGGCCGAGCCCTTCACCCACCGGTTTGGTGGTGAAGAAGGGGTCAAAAACCCTGGCCAGGTCGGTCTCGGCAATCCCGCCGCCAGAGTCGAGCACGCTCAGTCGCCATTGATCGTGCTCGGGTTCGATGCGGATTTCCAGGCGTTTGTAACGTTTGTCGGCCATGGCGTCGAGGGCGTTGCGCAGCAGGTTGATCAACACTTGCTCCAGGCGGATCGCATCACCGCGTACCCATGCCGGGCGCGCCAGGTAGAGGGCCACTTCGACCTCGTCGCTGCGGATGCGTGTGTCCAGCAGGTGCAGGGCCTGATCGACAACGGTCGCCAGGTCCAGCCGCTCGCGCAGGCCGACCGGGCTGTTACGGGCGAAGGTTTTCAGGTGGCTGGTGAGCGCGGCCATGCGCGTGAGCATCTGCTCCAGCGGCTCCAGGGCCTGGCGTGCCTCGTCGTAGCGGCCGTGGTCGAGCAGCAGGCGCAGGGTTTCCAGTTGCATGCGCTGGGTCGTCAGCGGCTGGTTGATCTCGTGGGCCATGGCGGCTGACATCTGCCCCAGTGCGGCCAGTTTGGCCGACTGCACCAGGCCCTCCTGGGCGGTACGCAGCTCGCGGGTGCGCTCTTCGACCTGGCGCTTGAGCTCTTCGCGGCTGCGCCGGCGCAAGCGGGCCAGGCGCAGGCGCTGGCTGACGAACAGTGCAGCGAACACCAGGCTCAGCCACGCGGCAGCTGCGCCCAGGGCTGCATTACGGCCATCAGCGGCCAGTTGTGGTTTGCGCAACAGGTGCAAGGTCCAGTCTTCACTTTCCAGCGGTAGGCTTTCCCACAGGTACTCGGCAGGCCCATCAGGCCCCTGCACGCGGCTGAGGGTGCTGTTGCTGGCGAAGCGGGTCAGCACCTGATGCTGCAGCGGTAGCAGCGGTTGCTTGTCGTACTGGCGGGACTCGGCCAGCTCTGCCCGATCGGGCCCGCTGAGCGGTTGCAGCTCGCGGTAACGCCAGCCGTCCTGGTTGGCGATGAAGGTGATGCCGCGTGCATCGCTGACCAGCAGGATGTCGTTGCCTTGGCGCCACTCGCGTTCCAGCTCGGGAAACTCCAGTTTCACCACCATGGCCCCGAGAAAACGGCCTTGTTCGTCAGTGACTGCGCTGGACAGGAAATACCCCGGCACGCCACTGGTCACGCCAACGGCATAGAAGCGGCCGCTACCCTGGCTGCGGGTTTGCTTGAAATACGGACGAAAGCCGTAGTTGGAGCCTACGTAGGTGGTGGGCAAGCGCCAGTTGCTGGCCGCCACGGCAAGCCCGGTGTGGTCGAGCAGCTCCAGGGTGGAGGAATTGGCTGCACCATTTATTCGTTCGAGCTTGCGGTTGAGTGCGTCCTGTACCGGCTCGCTGATCGGGCCGCGCAGAGCCTGAATCAGTTCCGGGTCCAACGCCAGCACGGCGGGCAGGGCGCGATAGCGTTCGATCAGGGTATGCAGCGAGGTGGCGTACAGCCCCAACTGCTGGCTGGCACGACGGGCGTCATCCTCCATGGCCTGACGCTTGGCCTGGTGCATGGCCCAGCCGGCACTGAGCGCGGTGCCAGCGAAGATCAGCAGGGTGATCAGCCCCAGACGCAGGGCGCGAAAGGAAAATGGCATGGGGCAGGTCCGGATGATGGAGTTGTCATTACCGTCCTATCGCCGTCAAGCCAGCGATAGGACGGTAAGGCTTGCAGCCAGTTACAGCAGTTCGAAGCTCTTTTGCTGCACGGCCTCTGAGTCCAGCCCGACCTGGACATTGAACGCGCCGGGCTCAGCCACTCGCTGCAGCTGTCCATTGAAGAACTTCAGGTCTTCCTCGCTGATGCGGAAGGCCAAGGTCCGCGACTCACCGGCCTTGAGCATCACTTTCTGGAAGTTTTTAAGCTCCTTCACCGGGCGGCTCATGGATGCTGCTACGTCCTGCAGGTACAACTGGACCACGGTCTCGCCATCCACCTTGCCGGTGTTCTTCACCGTCACCTTGGCCTCCAGCGTGTCGCCACGCTTGAGGTCCTTGTGCGACAAGTTCAGCCCCGACAGCTCGAAGGTGCTGTAGCTCAAGCCGTAACCGAACGGGTACAGCGGGCCGTTTGGCTCTTCGAAGTACTGTGAGGTGTAGTTGCCCGGCTTGCCTGGGGTGAACGGGCGGCCAATGCGCGTGTGGTTGTAGTACATCGGGATCTGCCCGACCGAACGCGGGAAGGTGATGGCCAGCTTGCCCGAAGGGTTGTAGTCACCGAACAGCACGTCGGCGATGGCATTGCCGCCCTCGGTGCCAGCGAACCAGGTTTCCAGGATGGCATCGGCCTGTTCGCGTTCCCAGGCGATCGACAGCGGCCGGCCGTTCATCAGCACCAGTACCAGCGGCTTGCCAGTGGCTTTCAGGGCCTTGATCAGCTCGCGCTGGCTGGCCGGGATCTCCAGGGTGGTGCGGCTGGACGACTCGTGGGACATGCCGCGGGACTCGCCCACCACCGCCACCACCACATCGGATTGCTTCGCTGCTTTGACCGCTTCATCGATCAGCACAGCGGCCGGGCGCGGATCGTCAACGATTTCCGGGGCATCGAAGTTGAGGAAGTTGAGGTAATCGACGATCGCCTTGTCGCCGGTAACGTTGGAGCCTTTGGCATAGACCAGCTTGGCCTTGCCCTCGACGGCGCGGCGCAGGCCTTCGCGCACGGTGACCGAGTGCATCGGTTTGCCGTCGGCAGCCCAGCTGCCCATCATGTCGATCGGCGCATCGGCCAGCGGGCCGACCAGGGCAATGGTGCCGGCTTTTTTCAGCGGCAGGGTCTGCTTGCGGTTTTCCAGCAGCACCAGGCTGCGGCGCGCCACGTCGCGCGCGGCGTCACGGTGCAGGCGGTCTTCGCCGTAGTAATCCTTCAGGTCGGTTTCGGCCTTGCCGATCCGCACGTATGGGTCCTTGAACAGGCCCATTTCATACTTGGCGCCCAGTACTTCGCGCACGGCCTGGTCCAGTTCGGCCTGGGTCACCTCGCCTGACTTGAGCAGCCCTGGCAGCTCTTCGCCATACAGGGTGTCGTTCATGCTCATGTCGATGCCAGCCTTGATCGCCAGCTTGGCCGCTTCGCGACCATCGTGGGCGACGCCGTGGCGGATCAGTTCCTGGATGGCACCGTGGTCACTGATGGTCACGCCCTTGAAGCCCCACTCCTTGCGCAGCAGGTCGTTCATCAGCCAGGTATTGGAGGTGGCCGGCACGCCGTTGATCGAGTTCAGCGCCACCATTACCCCGCCGGCACCGGCGTCGAGCGCGGCGCGGTAGGGCGGCAGGTAGTCGTTGTACATCTTCGGCAGGCTCATATCGACCGTGTTGTAGTCGCGCCCGCCTTCCACCGCGCCATACAGGGCGAAGTGCTTGACGATGGCCATGATGCTGTCCGGGTTGGCCGGGCTGCTGCCCTGGAACGAGCGGACCATCGCCTGGCCGATCCTCGAGGTCAGGTAGGTGTCCTCACCGAAACCCTCGCTGGTGCGGCCCCAGCGAGGGTCGCGGGCGATGTCGACCATGGGTGCAAAGGTCATGTCCAGGGCGTCGGCGGCGGCTTCGATGGCCGAGGTGCGGCCGACCTTGGCGATGGCGTCCATATCCCAGGTGGCAGCCAGCCCCAGGCCGATCGGGAAAATGGTGCGCTCGCCGTGGATGGTGTCGTAGGCGAAGAACATCGGAATCTTCAGGCGGCTGCGCATGGCGGCGTCCTGCATGGGCCGGTTCTCGGGGGCAGTGCGCGAGTTGAAGGTACCGCCGATACGGCCTGCGGCGATTTCTTCGCGGATCTTGTCGCGTGGCATCTCCGGGCCGATGCTGATCAGGCGCAGCTGGCCGATCTTTTCAGCCTCGGTCATCTGGCTGATCAGATGCTCGATGAATGCCTGCTTGTCCTGCAGGGGCGGGGCGGTGGGGGCGGCAAGGGCCGCCTGGCTGGCAAGGCCCAAGGCCAGGCCCAGCAAAGACAGTTTCATCATGAATTCCGTTGTCGAGGCCTGTGCCGTATCCACGGTGATACGCGCGCGGCCGAAGTTTTCAGGCGGCTATTGTTGTACGATTCACCGGCATTAATTCCAGCGGCGGATTATGCCTGATTATGGCGCTCGCTGAGGATCACCCGAGTGCCGGGACAACAACTATAAAAACGATCAGAGACCGAAGGCATGACTTCCCTCGACGAATACGAGCAGCGCCAGATCGCTGAGGCCATCGCGCGCGTGGAACGGCGCACCGATGCCGAGCTGGTGACCGTGCTGGCCCGGCGTGCCGATGATTACGCCTACCTTCCACTGTTCTGGGCCGCCGTGCTGGCGCTGGTGGTGCCTGGCCTTTTGCAGCTGCTGCTGGGCTGGCCCGTTGGGCACGGGCTGCTGGTGGCCAACCTGCTGCTGTTCATCGGCCTTTGTGCGCTGCTACGTACCCCACGCCTGAACGCCTGGTTGGTCCCCCCTGCGCTGCGCCGCTGGCAGGCATCGCGCCTGGCCCGGCAACAGTTTCGCGAGCAGAAACTGCATTGCACGGCCAAGGGGGCCGGGGTGCTGATCTTCGTGGCCGAGGCGGAGCTGCATGTGGAGATCCTGGTCGATCAAGGTATCGATTGCCACCTCGATGCACACTCGCGTGCGGTGATCGGTGCCCGCTTCGCCGAACAGGTGCGCCAGGGCCGTACCTTGCAGGGGTTTGTCGAGTGCATCGAGGCCTGCGGTGAACGGCTGTGCGAGCACGTGCCACGCACCCACGCACGCAACGAGCTGCCGAACCGTCTGGTGATTCTAGAGTGAACCACGCCCATCGCGAAAACCTTCGCCTGAGCCAGGCATCAACGTAGAATGCGCGGCATTGCGCAACGCGCTCACCGCTATCCGAGGCACCTGTTTTCCATGTCCGCCAGTACTTCCGCTTCTATCGCGCCGGACGCGCGCGCCCAGTTTCTCGACCTGCTGAGCGCTGCCTTGCACGGCAATACCCTGGTCAAACTGGTGCTGGCGCGCCATGTCGGCGCCGACCAGACCCTACAGCGGATCATCGCCAAGCCGGTGCAGGTAAAAGGGCAGCCCAACCTTTCGTTGGTCTACCGCCACCAGACCCGCGACATCACCCGCAACGTGCCGCTGGACCAGGCCCAGGCACTGATCGCCGAGCTGCTGGGGCAGAGCTTTCGCAACGCCCACCTGTTCGACGCCGACGGCGAAGTGCAACTGACCTTCAGCAAAAAGGGCAAGCCGATGCTCCAGCGCCACGGTGCCCAGGCGCCGCGCGAGGCTGCTGCCAGCACGGGCCACGACCGCGAGAAGAAGCGTTACCTGGAACTGTCGCGGCCCTTCCTGCGCGATCTGGGCGTGACCGACGCACAGGGTGCGCTGATCCCGTCCATGTCGCGCAAGTGGAAGCAGATCAACAAGTTCGTTGAAGTGTTCGATCACGCACTGGCCAATGCGCCGGTGCCGGCTGACCAGGTGCTGCGGGTGGCCGACTTTGGCTCAGGCAAGGGCTACCTGACCTTCGCCATGCACGACTACCTGAGCAACAGCCTGGGCCGCGCAGCCCAGGTGACTGGGGTGGAGCTGCGTCAGGACATGGTCGATTTGTGCAATGCAGCGGCTGCGCGTCTGGAGCACCCGGGCCTGGAGTTTCAATGCGGTGACGTGCGCAGCGTAGTACCCGAGGCCATCGAGGTGATGATCGCCCTGCATGCCTGCGACATTGCCACCGATTACGCGATCCACACCGGAATCCGTTGCAACGCCGCGATCATCATGTGCTCGCCGTGCTGTCACAAGCAGATTCGCCCGCAACTGCACAGCCCGGGCTTGCTGCAGCCGATGCTGCAATACGGCCTGCATCTGGGGCAGCAGGCCGAGATGCTCACCGACAGCTTGCGCGCGCTGTATCTGGAAGCCTGTGGTTACGAGACCAAGGTGTTCGAGTTCATCTCGCTTGAGCACACCAACAAGAACAAGATGATTCTTGCGGTGAAGCGCAAGCAGCCCGTAGCGGCGCAAGCGCTGCTGGAAAAGATTGCGCAACTGAAAGCGTTTTATGGGGTGCAGGAGCATTGCCTGGAGACGTTGTTGCGCAACGACGGGTTGATTCCCCCCATCTCAGCGTAAGTCGGCTGTGGCGCTCGTCCCCGAGCGCCTGTCAGTGTTCTGCATGCACTGGCATCTTTATCGCGTACTCCGCCAACCCCAACGGATGCGTACCCGCATCAAAGAAATGCAGCGCTGTCCCCACCAGATCACCAAAGCGGTCCACAAAGTGCTGCTTCTGATTGACCACCGAAGCCTCGCTCAATGGCCGTATGGCAATCGAAAGATGGCGCGGCCGCGCCTGGCGAATCGCTTCGAGCAAGTGCTGGTCACTGCTGTCCAGGTGCTGCCCGAACAGGCATAGCCCCTGGTTTTCCTGGGCCAACTGGCCCAGGCACCAGGCCAGGTAATCCGAGTTGCGGATGGCGCGCAGTTTTTCGTCACTGCGGTCTTCGTTGACGAACAGCGGTACTTCACCCGGAATGTTCACGGCAAAGCCGTCCAGCAGCTCGGCGCTTTCGGCGCTGCGCTGACGGGTGGTACCGTCGGGCAGCTTGAGCAGGTGCAGGCCGCCGTGCAAATGCAGCACGCGCGTCCCTTCGCTGCGGGTGCGGCGTACGTCGAAGAAGCCTTGCTCATCGAACAGCGTGGCGAAGCCCTGGGGTGCGTGCTGCACTGCCCAAGGCAGGATCAGGTCGTAGTTGCTGGTATAGACACTGCGGTAGCCGCGCAAGGCTTGGTTGATCGATGCCAGGGTTGTCGCTGGCATCTTTGGCCATGGCAGGTGCACGGTACGCACGGCGTGGATCAGCGCTTCCTTGATCGAGTAGTAGCGGTTCAGCGGCGCGGTGGAGTTGATCGCCAGGGCGGCGTTGGCGCGCACAGTCTGGTTCAGCGTGCTCAGCACCGGCTCGAACAATTCAGTGCCCAGGGACTTGAACAAGGCCTGGTCGCTGATTGCCAGGCCTTTCTTGCGGCCGGCGCGCTGGGCCTCCTCGAACAGCGAGAAATAGCCGAATGATTTCCACAGCACGCGGCTGGCGCCGTTGCCCAGTAGCAGGGCATCGCAGGGGTGGCGTTGGGCGAGTTCCTGCCAGGTGGCGAGGTGGGCGTCTAGTGCGGGCATGATGGGTCCATTCGCTGGAGCGGGAAACGGGGGCGACTTTAGCATGTCATGCAATGTGTGCGAGGGTTGCGCTACAGCCACGACAAGGTTCGCAGAATGAAAGAGGACTTCACATGCGCAAGTGTTTGATCGGGATGCTGGCCTTGGCAGCACTGGGGCCGGCCTCAGTGGCCTTGGCAACGGACGGCACAGCCCTCGCCGCAGCCCACGGCATACCATACCCGGCCGTGATCGCTCACCGCGGCGCCTCTTACGACGCACCGGAATCCACCAGGCCTGCCTACCTGTTGGCCCGCGAGTTGGGCGCCGACTACCTGGAACTGGACCTGCAGCGCACGCGCGACGGCGTGCTGGTCGTGGTCCACGACGATGAGCTGTCACGTACCAGCGATGTCGCCGAGCGTTTCCCCGAGCGCAAACACAGCCCGGTCAGTGCCTTCAGCCTCGCCGAGCTCAGGTCACTGGACGCCGGCAGCTGGTTCAACATCGCCTACCCGGCACGTGCCAGGGCATCGTTCGCCAAACTGTCGATCCTTACCCTTGACGAAGTCATCGATATTGCCGAAGGCAACCCGCAGCGCCAGCCCGGTTTGTATATCGAAACCAAGGTTCCCAGCCAGTTTCCAGGCATTGAACAGCAGCTCAAAGAGCGCTTGGAGGCCCGTGGCTGGCTCGATCGGCCTGGGCGCGTGGTGCTGCAGACATTCGATCGCAACAGCCTGGCGTTGCTGCACGAGGCGATGCCGCAGGTACCGAAGATTCTGCTGCTGTGGGTGGGTACCAAGGCCATAGCACCGGCCTCGGGGCAAGATTTGGCGGATTCAGGCGAAAGCGACAAGGCCGCTTTTTATGCACGCCAGCAACCGAAGAGCCGGGCTGAGTTCCTGCGCTGGCTGGACTTCGCCAAGCAGGGCGGTGCGATCGGTACCGGGCCTTCTGCCAAGCGCAGCAAGCTGGGCGAACAGAGCTATGCCGATCTCATTCAGCCATGGATGAACCAGGCCAGCCATGAGCGCGGGCTGCTGGTGCACGTCTATACGCTCGATGACGCGCAGGACTTCGCCGCAAGCATGAAGGCAGGGGTGGATGGGATCTTTACCAACAGGGCGGGTGCGCTACTGCGCTTTTATGATCGCCCGGCTGAAAGTGAGCCAGGTTTGCTGAAAAGGCTGGGGTACTGAGCTGTTGAAGGTGGCAAGCAGATCGACTTGCGGATGATCTTCGCCTCAGGGGCAGCGATGACGCTGGTTGAACGCCATGCGGGAATGCGGTGTGGAGCGGGTAGAGGGAATCGAACCCTCGTCGGAAGCTTGGGAAGCTACTGTTCTACCATTAAACTATACCCGCGTCTGCGCCCGACTTTTTACCAGAACCTGCCTGGAATTAGAAGCCCTCGTTATAAACCGGTGAAAAAAAGCTGTCGGCGCCCATAGCCTGCAGGCCATGGCTACAGGGCGCCGATGCACTCAGATGGCCCATGCATGCTGCTCTTGGCTGGCATTGTACGGGGTGCGTGCCCGGGCCTGGCGCACGGTCGGCTTGAGGAAGCCGAGCAACGCGCTGCGTGTGGCTTCGCAGGCCGTCTTGTTCTCCATGTCCAGGAAGTGCCCGGCATCACGGATCACCGTGAAGTGGCTCTTGCCGACATGGTTGCCGAACTGGCGAGCGTCTTCTGCGGTGGTGTACTCGTCACGGTCGCCGTTGATGAACAGCACCGGGATGTCGATGTTGCGCGCGCCTCGCAGTGCCCGTTCCAGGTCATGCTGCAGCACCTGGTTGATGTGGAAGTGCATCTGCGCATACTCGTGGCTGTCCAGGCTGCTGACGTGCCGGTAGTTGAAGCGCTTGAACAGCGATGGCAGGTGCTTGCCGATGGTGTCGTTGACCAGGTTGCCGACCTGGTAGCGATCGCAGGCAGCCAGGTACTGGCAACCACGGTTCAGGTAGTCGCGCATCGGTTCGTTGATCACCGGTGAGAACGAGCTGACCACTGCCTTTTTCACCATGCGAGGCTGGTGCGCCAGCGCCAGCAGGGTGCAGGCACCGCCCCAGGAGAACGACATCACGTGGTCGGCCTGGAAGTGCTCGATCAGCTCAAGCAGGATATGCGCCTCGTCTTCCTTGCTGATCAGGCGTTCCTGGCGGTTGTGCGCCTTGGACTTGCCGGAGTAGGGCTGGTCGTACAGCACGACGTTGAATTGTGGGTGCAGGTTACGCACCGTCTGGGCGAACGAAGCCGTGGTGGCCAGTGAGCCATTGATCAGGATGATCGTCTTCTCGGCTGCATCCGCGCGATGGAACTCCGTGTAAACCCGATACTGACCTTGGATATCAAGTACAGCGATTTCTGGCCTCATGTCATCGACTCCTGGCGCAAAAAGGGTGTTCGCGTCACCTAGGGTGCACGTTCTTTATGACAGGTAGGCATTTGCCTGAAGGAGTTACCGGGGCCCTGTGTCGATCCTTGGCACACGTGTCGACGGTATTGTTTTTGGCGGGCAATTTGCCGTGCTCCAAGGCATCGAGGCCTTGGGTAGCCGGCAAAAAGGTGTCTGGCGCGCGGCGTGACTGGCGAGTCACGCACGGACCGACAAGTTAGGAGTCAAGCAGTGGGTTGAGGATCACGCAAGTGCCGGCTGGGTGAAATTGTGACTTTTGTCGCCGGGCGGTCGTATGACGTCCGGACAGTGCCTGAAGCGGCCTAGACCGAGGCGATTTCCGTAGCCGTGAGTGCCCGGAATTCACCCGGCGCCAAGCCTGGATCGAGCTGGATCGCGCCCATGGTTTCCCGGTGCAACCCTACAACCTTGTTGTCGAAGTAGCCGAACATGCGCTTGACCTGGTGATAACGCCCTTCAATGATGGCCAGCCTCGCCGTGCGCGGGCCAAGGATGTCCAGTTGCGCGGGGAGGGTGGTCAGGTCTTCGAAGGCGAAGTAGAAGCCTGTGCGAAACTTGTCGACGTAATGCGCGCCAATTTCATCTTCCGTTTCCACCAGGTAGTGCTTGGGCAGCTTGGTCGCCGGCTGGGTCAGGCGCCGCGACCATTGGCCGTCGTTGGTCAGGATCATCAGCCCGGTGGTGTTGTAGTCGAGCCGCCCGGCAATGTGCAGGTCCTCGCGCAACGGCGCAGGCAGCAAATCGAGTACGGTGCGGTGCTGTGGGTCGTGCGTGGCGCTGACGCAGCCGGCCGGTTTGTGCAGCATCAGGTAGCGCGCCGGGCGCCCCGCCTGGAGTAGTTGATCATCCACCTCGATACGGCTGAATTCGCGGACTTCAGCCCGTGGGTCGGCTACCGTTTTGCCATCCACCCGCACGCGGCGCTGTACCAGCAGCAGGCGTACTTGCTGGCGGTTATAGCTGGGCAGGTTGGCGAGGAAGCGGTCAAGGCGCATGGCATCGAGGACGTCGAGGGGAGGGGCGCGCAGTCTAGCGCTTTTCTGCCTCGACCTGGGCGGGCGCGTTCTCGGGCAGACCTGCCCCTGCGGCGCAGCGCGGGCAGAGGCAGGATTTGTCGCGCAGCTCGGTTGGCAGGGCCTTCAGAACTGCGGGGTCGATGTTCACGGCGTAGCACCAGCAGGCTGCTGGCGCAGTGCGCGGGTCGGCCAGGGTGCATTGGTTGAGGGCGCCGCAGGCAGGGCAGTGCTGGCTGTCATTCATACGCTAGTCCGGGGTGTTCAATGCAGGCACGGTTGCGGCCGGCCTGCTTGCATCGTCGAGGTGCTCATTCTAGTGATATGGCCGGAAAAAGACTGCAGGTTTATTGGGGTATCCAAGCTATTTCAAATTATTGCGCAAATGGCACTGCACGATGGCGACAATGTCTCAATCATTGTCGATGTTCGCTTTGGCTTCGACGCTCGGCAGCGCCGCTGTACGGGCACCCCAGCGGTCCAGGAGGCCGCCATGTCCTATCGAATTCTGTTGATCGCCCTGTTGGGCCTGATGACAACCGCCTGCGTGCCTTACCACGAGGGAGGCCGTTATTATCGTACGGATTACTACACCGCTGACCGGTATGCCTCGCCGGGTTATTACCGCCATGACCGCTATTACGTAGCCCCCCAACCGCGCTATTACTACCCGCCGGCACCGCGTTACTACCGGCCTGCGCCCGTGCCGCAATACCGTCCGCACCCGCAGCCGGGGATGAAGCAGTGGCATGGCAACCCGCGTCACGACTACGGCAACCGCCAGCGTTATGACTACGGCCGTGATCGTGACCGGCATGATTACCGCAACGATAGCCGGCGGTACCAGAACGACCGTTGGCACTCCAATGGACGGGGTGATGGTGACCGCCGTCCCGGTGGTGGCCGCAGTGGTGATCGCAACTGGCGACGGTGAAGGTTGACGGGGGCGCGCGGAGCGGCCCAGGTCAGGCAAGATCGGCCAACGGGTGGCGCCCCTCCCATACCTTCACAAAATGGGCTTCGACCACGGCCGCCGGCACTTGCGCAACATCCGGCCAGTGCCAGCGTGGGTGGTTGTCCTTGTCCAGCAGGCGGGCGCGCACGCCTTCGCTGAATTCGGGGTGACGGCAGCAATTGAGGCTCATGCTGTATTCCATCTGGAATACCTGGGCCAATGACAGGTGCCGGGCCCGACGGATCTGTTCCCAGACCAGGTGCGCCGTGAGCGGGCAGCCCTCCTGCAGGCGTTGGCCTGCATCAGCCAACAATGGGTCGTTATGCTGCCTGAGCCCCTCCAGTGCACGCCACGCGGCCGCCGGGTCGGCAACATCGAGCAGCGCATCGATCACCTGGCGCCGGGGCAGCCATTGCGCCTCCGGCAGTTCGGCATAGGCGCGGTGCTGTTCGGCCTTGAGCAGGCTGTTCAGCTGCAGGTCGGTCTGCTCTTGCCAGTTCAGTTGCAACAATTCTTCGATAAGCCCTTCTTGTTGATGCTCGCCAAAGAATCGGTCCGCCAGGCCCAGGTCGATGGCGTCCCGGGCATTGATGGGGGCGCCGGTCAGGCCCAGAAACAGCCCGAGCTTGCCCGGCAGGCGCGCCAGAAACCAGCTGGCGCCCACGTCGGGGTAGAGGCCAATGCTGATTTCTGGCATTGCCAGGCGGCTGCTAGGCGTGACTATGCGTATCCCCGCCCCCTGCAACAGCCCCATGCCGCCCCCCAGCACATGGCCGTGGCCCCAGCACAGCACCGGCTTGGGGTAGGTGTGCAGGAGATAGTCGAGGCGGTATTCGGCGGCAAAGAACGTGGCAGCCAGCGGTGGCACGCTGCCGGGGTGGTCGCGGCAGGCCTGGGCCAGAGCCCGTACATCGCCGCCGGCGCAGAATGCCTTGGCGCCGTTGCCACGCAGCAATACACAGACAACGCCCGGGTCGCGGGCCCAGTCTTGCAGGTATTCGCCGAGCACTTCGATCATCGGCAGGTTCAGGGCATTGAGCGCCTTGGGCGCATCCAGTGTGGCAATGCCGATGCGGGCGCCATCGGCGCCGGTGAGTACCTCGCAATGAATGGCCATGGACTACCTCGTTCAAGTCATCGCTCAAGTATGGCCTGCCTGGGCGATCATGCAGGCCATAGGTCAGACCGATTGACAAGGGGGGATGGCTTACCTAGTGTCGCGCCATTGTTTACGGATGGCCTCATGACTGACGACGATCGCATCAAACTTGAACCCGGCTGGAAAAACGCCCTGCGTGCCGAGTTCGATCAGCCCTACATGCACCAGCTGCGTGAGTTTCTGCGCCAGGAGTACGCCGCCGGCAAGGAAATCTACCCGCCAGGCCCGATGATCTTCAATGCGCTCAACTCCACCCCGCTTGAGCAGGTGAAAGTCGTCATTCTCGGCCAGGATCCGTATCACGGCCCGGGCCAGGCACACGGCCTGTGCTTCTCGGTGCAGCCGGGTGTGCCGACGCCGCCGTCGCTGGTCAACATCTACAAGGAGCTGCAGCGCGACCTGAACATTCCCATCGCCAGCCATGGTTACCTGCAGAGCTGGGCCGAGCAGGGAGTGCTGCTGCTCAACACCACCATGACCGTCGAACGCGCCAATGCCGCTTCGCATGCCAAGAAAGGCTGGGAATTCTTTACCGACCGGATCATCCAGGTGGTCAGCGAGCAGTGCCCGAATGTGGTGTTCCTGCTGTGGGGCGCGCATGCCCAGAGCAAGCAGAAACTGATCGATGGCACCAAGCACCTGGTGCTCAAATCGGTGCACCCGTCGCCACTGTCTGCGTACCGCGGGTTCTTGGGTTGTGGGCATTTCAGCCGGACCAACGGCTTCCTCGAACAGCGTGGCCTGGCGCCGATCAACTGGGCGTTACCGCCGCTTTAAGGGGCGAGCCGGTGCTCAGTGGCCGGCTTGCCGGCGATCACCTGCAAAGCTTTCAGTGCTGGCCTTTCACCCAGCATCTGAACAGCGGTTCGGCCAGAAACAGCACGAACAGCAAGCGCATCACCTGCAACGCCGTCACCAACGGCACCGACAGCTGCAATGTCTCTGCGGTCAGGCTCATCTCGGCAATGCCGCCCGGCATCATGCCCAGCGTCAGCGAGCGCAGATCCAGCGCAGTCATCACGCTCAACCCCCAGGCGGCAGTGCCCGCGATCAGCATGCACAGCGCCGTGGCGAGCAACGTGCGCAGCAAGAACGATGGAGCACGGCGGAAGAATGCGCGATTGAAGTGGCAGGCCAGGCCACTCCCGATCAGCCATTGGCCGATCTGGCTGGCACCGTCGGGCAGGGCGATCTGCAAGTTGCCCGCCAGGCTTAGCGTGGCGGCCACCAGCAGTGGCCCGAACAGCCAGGGGTTAGGCTGGCGCAAGCGCTGCCAGGCGAAACCGACCGCTACACCCAGCGGTGCGATCAGCGCCAGCCAGCCCCAGCTCACGCTGCCTGCATGATTGAGCGGCACACCGTCACCGATCAGGAACTTGAACAGCGCCGGTACGCACAGCACCACCGCCAGCACACGCAGGCTTTGCGCCGCCGCCACCTGGCTGAGCACCGCGCCGTTACGCGCGCCGAGGTTGACCATCTCACCGGAACCACCGGGCATGCTGGCAAAAAATGCCGTGGCACGGTCTTCGCCGGTACGCCGCAGCAGCCACACGCCAACCACGCTGGAAACGGTGGTCAGCAGTGCGGCAAAGAAGATCAGCACGAAATGGCTGGCGACCTGCTCGATCACGGCTGGGGTGAAGTGCAGGCCAATACCCAGGCCGATGATGCATTGGCCGCACTTGCGGCCATTGGGGATTTCCGAAAGCTGCCAGGGCGTCAGGCAGCGCACCAGGATGATCGCCAGCAATGAGCCGACCATCCAGGGCAAGGGCCAGCCGACCTGGCTGGCGAGATACCCGCCCGCCAGGCCGACCAGCCCTGTCGCCCAGTACAGCGGCAACGACCGATCAGGCATCGGCCATCGCCCGACGCTGCAGGCTACGTTTGCGCCAGATACGCAGCAGCGGCAGGCAGAGCATGCACACCACCAGTACCCAGATGCCCATGCTGATCGAGCTCGACCACAGAATGCCCAGCTCGCCATTGGAAATCGACAGCGCACGGCGCAGGTTCTGCTCCATCAGGCCGCCCAAGATGAAGCCGAGCAGGATAGGCGACAGCGGGAAGTCCAGCTTGCGCAGGATGTAGCCCATGATGCCGATCCCGACCATCAGGAACAGGTCGAAGGTAGTGGCGTGCACCGCGTACACACCGATCGCGGTGATGATCGCGATCACCGGTACCAGCGCCCAGTTAGGCACGGCGAGGATGCGAGTGAAGATGCGGATCATCGGTATGTTCAGGATCACCAGCATGATGTTGGCGACGAACAGCGAAGCGATCAGCCCCCAGACAATGTCAGGTTGCTGTTCGAACAGCAGAGGGCCGGGGGTGATGTTGTACAGGGTCAGTGCACCGATCATCACCGCCGTGGTGCCCGACCCGGGAACACCCAGGGTCAGCATCGGCACCAGCGCGCCGCAGCAGGATGCGCCGATGGCTGTTTCCGGGGCAGCCAGGCCACGGGCATCGCCCTTGCCGAACTTGCCGCTTTCCCCAGCGATGCGCTTCTCGCTCATGTAGGCCACGGCGCTGGCCAAGGTCGCTCCCGCACCTGGCAGCACGCCCATGATGAACCCAAGCAGGCCGCAGCGGATGTTGACGACGAACACCGAGGCCGCTTCCTTGAAGTTGAACAGCATGCGCCCTGTGGCCTTGACCGCTTGATGCCCATGATGAGTCTTCTCCAGCAGCAGCAGGATTTCGCTGATCGAGAACAGGCCCAGCACCAGCACCACGAACTGGATACCGTCGGCCAGGTGCACGCTGTCACCGGTGAAGCGGTATACGCCACTGTTGGCGTCGATACCGACCGCTGACAGGAACAGGCCGATCAGTGCGGCGATGAAAGTCTTCAGCGGTTTGTCCCCGGCCATGCCGCCCAGAGCAACGATGGCGAACACCATCAGCACGAAGTATTCCGCCGGCCCGAAGGCAATCGCCCATTTCGCCAGCAGCGGGGCGAACAGCACCATGCCGCAGGTGGCGATGAGTGCGCCGATGAACGAACTCCACGCCGACAGCGACAGGGCAACGCCAGCCAGGCCGTTGCGGGCCATCGGGTAGCCGTCGAGGGTGGTCATCACGGTCGAGGCCTCGCCCGGGATGTTCAGCAGGATCGAGCTGATCCGCCCGCCGTATTCGCAGCCCAGGTACACCGCTGCCAACAGGATCAGTGCCGATTCCGGGGGCAGGCCGAGGGCGAAGGCGATCGGGATCAGCAGCGCCACGCCGTTGATCGGGCCCAAGCCCGGCAGCAGGCCGACCACGGTGCCGATCAGGGTGCCCGAAAGGGCGGTAACCAGGTTGTAGGGGCTCAGGGCGACGCCGAAGCCCTGGCCCAGGTAGCTCAAGGTATCCATCTGTCAGTTCTCCAGTACGCTCAGCAGGCCGAGGGGCAGGGGCACATCCATCACGCGGTCGAACAGCCAGTAGAGGAACAGGCTCATGCCCACCACCACCAGGGTGCTGCGTAACCAGCGGCCGCCGTACAAGCGGGCCATAGGGATGCCAACCAAGATGGCGCTGAGGATGAAGCCCAAGGCTTCAAAGGTGCTGGCGAAGAGCAGCAGCAGGCCGACGCAGGCGGCAATCTTGGTCAGGGTTGCGCGGTCTAGCGCAGGCTCGTCGTCCTTGTGCACGATGGGCGTGGGGCGTATGGCGAGATAGAGCAGGCCCAGGCTCATCAGCCCAAGCATCAACAGCGGGTAGGCACGTGGGCCGACCGGTTCGTAGGAAAAGGCCGCCTGGTAGGGCCAGGCCATCACGGCCAGGACGGCGCACAGCGCCAGCAAAGCCAGGGCGAAGATGCGTTGCAGGATCATTGGGAATCCTCATTGAGGTTGCAGTGGCCGTACTGGCCCCTTCGCCGGCAAGCCGGCGATGGGGCCAGTACATGCACCCAGGCTTACTGAACCAGGCCGAATTCCTTGGCCAGTGCCTTGTAGTCCGCCACTTGCTTCTTCACATAGGTGTCCAGTTCGTCACCTGTCATGGCGAACGGGAACAGCTCGCGCTGGTCACGCAGCTTGGCGAAGTCTTCAGAGGCGAGCATCTTGTCGAAGGAGTCCTTCCACCAGGCGTACTCTTCATCGCTCACTTTCGGCCCAAGGTAGAAACCGCGCACAACCGGCCAGACGATGTCGTAACCCTGTTCCTTGGCGGTGGGGATGTCTTTCATCTCCGGCTCGTCCAGGCGGTTTTCCGAGAACACCGCAAGGATGCGCATGTTGCCGCTCTGGATGTGTGGCATGGAGTCGGAGATGTCGGTGGAGCCGACCTGGATGTGGCCACCTAGCAGCGCGGTGGCGATTTCACCGCCCCCTTCCAGGGCCACATAGCGCAGATCGCGGGGGTTGATGCCGGCGGCCTTGGCGATAAGAGCAGTCTGCATCCAGTCCTGGCTGCCGACGGTGCCACCGGAGCCGATCACCACCTTGCTCGGATCTTTTTTCAACGCCGCGACCAGGTCATCGAGGGTCTTGTAGGGGGAATCGCTTTTCACGGCGATGGCGCCGTAGCTGGTGCCGACCGCCGCCAGCCATTTCACGGCATTTTCGTCGAAGCGGCCGAACTTGCCCTGGGCCAGGTTGAGCAAGGAGCCGCTGGACCACGCCACCAGCGTGCCGGCATCGCCCGGGCGCTGCGCTACCACGGCGTTGTAGGCCACTGCGCCGACACCGCCTGGCATGTAGGTGACGCGCATTGGTTTGCTGAGGATCTTTTCCTGCACAAGGGCGCTTTGCACCAGTTTGCAGGTCAGGTCGAAACCGCCGCCGGGCGAGGCCGGGGCGATGCATTCGGGGCGTTTGGGTTCGGCGGCGAGGGCATTGCCGGCCAGCAGCAGGCAGCCGGTAGCCAGGGCGAGGCGGCGCAGTGAAAAGGTCATCGTCTATCTCCGTGAGCGTTGTTGTTATGGGTTACCACAGGGCGACGCTGTAGCTCACCAGCAGCCGCACTTCGTCGGCATCGCGGGCGAAATTCGAACGGAAGGTGGCGTTGCGCAGGCGCACGGCGACGTTTTTCAACGGGCCGCTTTGTACCACGTACTTGAACTCGGTATTGCGCTCCCACTCCTTGCCCTCGCTGCCATCGGCGCGGCTGACGTTGTCGCCGTTGATGTAGCGGGTCATGAAGGTCAGGCCAGGGACGCCCAGCGCTGCGAAGTTGTAGTCGTAGCGCACTTGCCAGGAGCGCTCGTCGGCGCCGGCGAAGTCGTTGATCTGCACGAAGTTGACCAGGTACGGGTTGGCACCATCGACATAAGGGAAGGCGCTGTCACCTGACAGATGCTGGTAGGCGGCGCTCACCTTGTGCCCGCCCAAGGCATAGCTGAATATGCCGTTGACGGTGGTGTTGTCGATGTTGCCGGCCTTGGCCTGGCCCTGATCATCACTCACTGCCAGGCGCAGGTCTGCCCCGAAGGTGCCCGGGCCCCAAGGCTGGGTGGCGACCATGCCGAGGAAGTGCTGGCGGTAGATGTCGTCGAGCTGGCCGAAGTGGTAGCTGCCGGTGATGCGATCGGTGAATTGGTAGTCGACGCCCGCCAGGTCGAGGTTGTCTGCCGCGAACGTGCCGCCGAAGCGACCGTTCTTGTTGTTCAGGGTCAGGTCTTCCCAGTTGGTGTCGTTGCGATCCTTGACCTTTTCCAGGCGCCCGCCGGTGAAGGTGAGGTTCTGGATTTCTTTCGAGGTGACCAGGCCGCCCTCGAAGGTCTGCGGCAGGATGCGCCCGTCGTTGGGCTGCAGGGTCGGCAGTTCGGGGATCAGTGAGCCGATTTTCAGTTCGGTCTCGGACACTTTCACTTTGCCGGTCAGGCCGAGCTTGGAGTACTCATCGGCGGCCTTGCCATCATCGTGGGTCGGCAACAGGCCGGAGCCTGCGCGGTCGGGGCTTGAGTCGAGCTTGATGCCGAGCATGCCCAGGGCGTCCAGGCCAAAGCCCACGGGGCCGTCGGTGTAGCCGGACTCGAAGTTGAGCATCAGGCCCTGGGCCCACTCTTCGCGCTTGGATTGCTGTGCACTGGTGCCGTCGCGGAAGTCGCGGTTGAAGTACATGTTGCGGGTTTCGAAGGTTGCCGTGCTGTCTTCGAAGAAGGCGGCCTGGCTCATCGGGGCGACGCCGGCAAGCGCAAGGGCGCAGGCATAGGCGTATGGGCGTGCGGATGGGGAACGGGTAGGCGCGAACGCCTGCGGCTGCGATGACAGCATCGGGGATGACTCCGTTATTGTTCTTATTCGTTGCACCTTGCTGGTGCTTTATTTCGGCGCGTGGGGCGACCGTGGTGCGATGCTAGGTAACGAACCTTTCGCTAACCTTTCAGCCTGAAAGGTTTGTTACAAGGGGCTTCACAGACCGGGCTACAGCGGTACACTCCGCGCCACCGCCCCACCCGAGCAGGGAGAATCCGATGCGTGTGCTGCTGGTCGAAGACCACGTACAACTGGCCGAAAGCGTGGCCCAGGCCCTGAAGAGCCATGGTTTGACCGTGGATGTGCTGCATGACGGCGTGGCCGCCGATCTGGCTCTGGCCAGCGAGGAGTACGCCGTTGCCGTGCTCGATGTGGGCCTGCCGCGCATGGACGGCTTTGAGGTGCTGGCCCGCCTGCGCGGGCGCGGCAAGACCCTGCCGGTGTTGATGCTGACGGCGCGCAGCGATGTGAAGGACCGGGTGCATGGCCTGAACCTGGGCGCCGACGATTACCTGGCCAAGCCCTTCGAGCTGACCGAACTGGAAGCACGGGTCAAGGCCCTGCTGCGCCGCAGCGTGCTCGGCGGCGAGCGCCAGCAGCGCTGCGGCCCGCTGGTGTATGACCTTGATACCCGACGGTTCGCCCTGGGCGAGGACAACCTGACCCTGACCTCCCGTGAGCAGAGCGTACTTGAGGCGCTGATCGCACGCCCCGGCCGGGTGATGAGCAAGGAGCAATTGGCCGCCCAGGTCTTCGGCCTGGACGAAGAGGCCAGCCCCGACGCCATCGAAATCTACATCCACCGCCTGCGCAAGAAGCTCGACGGCCAGTCGGTGGCCATTGTCACGTTCCGTGGCCTCGGCTACCTGCTCGAGCACCGCGATGCGTGACAATGGCAGCCTGCGCGGGCGCTTGCTGGGCAACCTGGCGCTGTTGCTGGTAGTGCTGATGCTGGCCAGCGGCCTGAGCGCCTACTGGAATGGCCGCGAGGCGGCCGATACCGCCTACGACCGTACTTTGCTGGCATCGGCGCGGACCATCGCTGCCGGCCTATCCCAGCGCGACGGCACGCTCAGCGCGGACGTGCCCTACGTGGCGCTGGACACGTTTGCCTACGACAGCGCCGGGCGCATTTACTACCAGGTGCTGGACATCAACCAGAAACTGATCTCGGGCTACGAGAACCTGCCGCCACCCCCGCCGGGCACACCGCGTACCGACGATTACCCGGCGCTGGCGCGCTTCTACAACGCCACCTACCTCGGGCAGGACGTGCGCGTGGTCAGTCTGCTCAAGGCGGTCAGCGAGCCAAACATGAACGGCATGGCTGAAATCCGTGTGGCCGAGACGGAGGAGGCGCGGGTGAGGATGGCGCGCGGGCTGATGGCCGATACCCTGCTGCGCCTGGGCATGCTGGCGCTGGGGGCATTGGGGATGGTCTGGTTCGCCGTGAGTGCGGCGCTGCGCCCGCTGGAGCGTCTGCGCAAAGCCGTGGAAGAGCGCCAGCCGGATGACCTGCGCGCGCTGCCGCGGGTGCAGGTGCAGCGTGAGCTTGACCCGCTGGTGCGTGCATTGAATCACTTCACCGAACGCTTGCGAGGGCAGTTCGAGCGCCAGGCGCAGTTCATTGCCGAGGCCGCCCACGAACTGCGCACGCCATTGGCAGCGCTCAAGGCGCGGGTCGAGTTGGGCTTGCGCTCGAAGCAGCCCGAACAGTGGCACCAGACGCTGGAGTCTGCCGCCCAAGGCACTGACAGGCTGACCCATCTGGCCAACCAGCTTTTATCGTTGGCACGGGTGGAAAATGGCGCTCGGGCAATCGCCGAAGGTGGCGCTCAGCGCCTGGACCTGAGTCAGCTGGCACGCGAGCTGGGCATGGCGATGGCACCGCTGGCGCATAAACGGGGCGTGGCCCTGGCGCTGGAGGCCGCGGCGCCGGTGTGGCTCAAGGGGGAGCCGACGCTGCTCAACGAGTTGCTCAGCAACCTGGTGGACAACGCGCTGGCACATACCCCGGCGGGCGGTAATGTGATCTTGCGGGTTCTGGCGCCAGCGGTACTGGAGGTCGAAGATGATGGCCCGGGTATCCCCGAGGATGAGCGCGAGCGGGTATTCGAGCGCTTCTATCGCCGCAGTGCCCAGGGAACTGGCTTGGGGTTGGCGATTGTGGGTGAGATCTGTCGCGCGCACCTGGCGCAGATCAGTCTGCATGACGGCGAGAATGGGGGGTTGAAAGTGCGAGTGAGTTTTATCGCTGACTGATGGCTTGCCTGTGCAGAACCTTTGGCGGGCAAGACGCTGGCTAGCGCAGCATGCTCCGCGCTTCCAGCAGTTCGCCAATCTCCAGTTCCGTGCCAAACGGCAACCCCAGGTGCCGATAGGCCGGCAACGCCGCCAGCGGCCGGCTGCGTCCGCGCTGGCTGAGGCAGCGGGCAATCTGCACCACGTCGATGTAGTCCACTTTGTCGGTGCGCCGGTCCAGGTCTTGAACCTGGCTTGGCAAGTTGACCAGTTGCTCGGGGAACTCCCATGACGAAAGTATCTTGTCGCCCAGCACAGGCTGGATCTGCTCGATCACGTAGTGCAGGCATACCGGGTCGGAGAGCAGTTCGTTGTGCTCTTCGGCGTAGATCAGCACCGGCAGCGCGCCGATCTGGTTGACCAGGCCGCCGAGGGTGGCCTGGTCAGGCTTGAGGTGGGTAAAGCGGCGGCAGATTTCGTAGCTGATGCCCGCGACTTCGAGGCTGTTTGCCCAGATATCCCTCAATTTTTGCTCAACTGCCGATGAGCGTGCATGAAAGATCTGCTCGATCACCAGGCCGATGGCCAGGTTGCAGCTGTAGTTGATACCCAGGCGGGTGATGGCCGTGTGCAGGTCGGTGACCTCGATCGCCGCCCGCAGCAGCGGGCTGTTCACCACCTTGATCAGGCGGGCGGAGAGGGCAGCATCGCGGCCAATCACCTTGCTCAGCGCAGCAACGCTGATTTCCGTGTCCTCGGCAGCCTCGCGGATGCTCAGGGCAACTTCCGGAAGGGTCGGCAGAACCAGGTCATCGTTGGCGATGGCAGCCAGCAACTGTGCTTGAACCATCTCGGCCAGCTTGTTCATGTACTTCTCTACAGCAGGGGTGGCGGGCTGGTCAGCGCTGGATTTCCCGGTCGCGATCCAGTTCGTAAGGCAGGCTCGAGACCTGCAGGCGTGGGCCTTGCAGGCTGCCCAGGTGCAGGTTGTCGTCTTCCACGGCCTCGGCACTGAGTACCGCAAGCAGCTCGCAGCCCTGGCCCGTGCTGGCCGCGATGACCACTTCCCCGACCGATGAACCATGGGTCGGCGAGAAGATTTGCGCACCCGGTGCAGGAATATCCTGCTGGTCCAGCAGCAAGCGGTACTGACGTCGCTTGAGCTTGCCCAGGTACTGCATGCGGGCGACGATTTCCTGGCCGGTGTAGCAGCCCTTCTTGAAACTCACGCCATCGACCGCCTGCAAATTGATCATTTGCGGGATGAACAGCTCACGGGTCGGGCCCATGACCTGGCCGATGCCGGCACGGACCTGCCCCAGCAGCCAGTCGTTGAGAGGCCCTTGCGGCAATGCGCTTGCCAGTTGTTCACGCACGCTGGCGGCGGCGTCCGCCGGTACCCAAAGTTCCACGCGACCTTCGGAGACGGCCACGGCGATCAGGCCTTCATGGCGTTCGGTGGCGCCGGCGCTGGTCGGCACCTTCAAACCCAGAGTCCGCAGCGCCGCATCACCGCCCTGCAGGCCGAAACGCGCCCAGGCGGCGCTTTCGTCGCTGAGCGTGGCTTTGGAAAACACGGCGTATTTTTTCAGGTCGGCCAGCTGCGCCTCGAGCAGTTCGCTGGCCATGGCCAGCAGGTAGCCGTTGCCTTCGGGCAGGATGCGGAAGCTCGACTGCATGCGCCCCTTGACCATGCAGCGGGCGCCAAGGCTTGCGTGCTCGGGGCTGAGGTAGTTGATGTTGCAGGTCAACTGGCCCTGCAGGAACTTGCCGGCGTCGGAGCCGCGGACGGCGAGGATGCCCTCGTGGGACAGGGGGCTGTAGAAAGCGGAATCGGCCATGGGGGATCGCGGTGGCTAAAGACTGGCGGCCATCATAGAACGCCAGTAACAAAATAGGTAGGTGACTAGACCAACGCCTCGTGCCGCTTCGTGCGCCTGGCTGTATACTGGCCGCCCATTTGAGGAGGGCCCCATGGTCGAACAAACTGAACTCAACCGGCTTTTCTGGCACAGCCGCCGCGGCATGCTGGAACTCGACGTACTGCTGGTGCCTTTCACCCAGGAGGTCTACCCGACCCTGAGCGAAGCCGATCGCGAACTCTACGTTCGCCTGTTGAGCTGTGAGGATCAGGACATGTTCGGCTGGTTCATGGAGCGCACCGAGTCCGAAGACCCGGAGCTGCAGCGCATGGTCCGCATCATTCTGGACCGTGTCCAGCCCAAGTGAGTGTTTCGAGTGCCGTTGGCAGGGCTCGCGCCTGCTGCTGACGGCCTACCTGATCTGCCAGGTGCTGGCGTTGCTTGCCTTGTGGCTGAGTGCGCTGCCCTGGTGGCTTTCCCTTCCTGCCTCCGTCGCTTGTCTGGCCCATGCCTGCTGGGTGATCCCCCGACGCATACTGCTGACCCATGCTCAAGCCGTCACTGGCCTGCGCCGGGATGCTTGCGGCTGGCAGCTTTTCAGCCGTGCCGGGGGCTGGCAGGCGGTGCGTCTGTGTCGCGACAGCGTGGCGCTGCCGGGCCTGGTGGTATTGCGGTTCGCAAGGCCTGGGCGCTGGTTGGGCGAGAGCCAGTGTGTTGTCGGCGATGCCCTGGCGGCGGATCAGCATCGGCGTCTGCGGGTACGGCTGAAATTCAGTCGGCGCAGGTGGGCTGAGGTCGCGGCACGCTAGTCAGGTGCCGCGTCGCCCCTTTGCGGTTTTACCCGCGAAGGGGCATCGATCTTCAGGCTGGGCTCAGTATGGTGTCCTTGGCCTCAGCCAGCATCCCGGGGTAATCCAGGGTGTAGTGCAACCCGCGGCTTTCCTTGCGCTGCATGGCCGAGCGGATCATTAGCTCCGCCACCTGTGCCAGGTTGCGCAACTCGATCAGGTCGCGGCTGACCTTGTAGTTGCTGTAGAACTCGTCGATCTCGTCCAGCAGCAGGCGCACGCGGTGCTCGGCACGCTGCAGGCGCTTGCTGGTGCGCACGATACCCACGTAGTCCCACATGAACCGCCGCAGTTCGTCCCAGTTGTGCGCAATGATCACATCCTCATCCGAGTCGGTGACCTGGCTGGCATCCCAGCAGGGCAGGGCTTTGGGCATGGCAATCTGCGCCAGACGGGCCTCGATGTCCGCGGCAGCGGAACGGCCGTAGACGAAACACTCGAGCAGCGAGTTGCTGGCCATGCGGTTGGCGCCGTGCAGGCCGGTGAAGCTGGTCTCGCCGATGGCGTACAGGCCCGGGACGTCGGTATGACCGCGATCGTCGACCACCACCCCGCCACAGGTGTAGTGGGCGGCGGGCACTACCGGGATCGGCTGACGGGTGATGTCGATACCGAAGGCCAGGCAACGCTCATAGACCGTCGGGAAATGGCTTTTGATGAAGTCGGCCGGCTTGTGCGTGATGTCCAGGTAGACGCAGTCCACGCCCAGGCGCTTCATCTCATGGTCGATGGCCCGGGCTACGATGTCGCGCGGAGCCAGTTCTTCGCGTGGGTCGAAGCGCGGCATGAAGCGTTCACCATTGGGCAGGCGCAGCAGGGCGCCTTCGCCGCGCAGGGCTTCGGTGATCAGGAAACTCTTGGCCTGCGGATGGTAGAGGCAGGTGGGATGGAACTGGTTGAATTCCAGATTCGCAACCCGACAGCCGGCGCGCCAGGCCATGGCGATGCCATCGCCGCAGGCACCATCGGGGTTGCTGGTATACAGGTAGACCTTGGCGGCGCCGCCGGTGGCAAGCACGGTAAATCGCGCCCCGAAGGTGTCCACCTCACCACTGTTGCGGTTCAGCACGTAGGCGCCCAGGCACCGCGCGCCTGGCAAGCCCAGGCGCCGCTCGGTAATCAGGTCGACCGCCACTCGTTGCTCAAGCAGTTCGATGTTGGGGCGTTTGCGGGCTTGCTCCAGCAACGTGGTGAAAATGGCTGCGCCCGTGGCATCGGCGGCATGGATGATGCGCCGGTGGCTGTGCCCGCCTTCGCGGGTCAGGTGAAATTCGAAGCCGCCATCGTCAACGCTGGAGTGCTCATCGCGGGTAAAGGGCACGCCCTGTTCGATCAGCCACTCAATGGCTTCGCGGCTGTGCTCGACGGTGAATCGCACGGCATCTTCGTGGCACAGCCCGCCGCCGGCATTGAGAGTGTCCTCGACATGGGACTGCACGGTATCGGTGTCGTCCAGTACCGCGGCCACGCCACCTTGGGCCCAGAAAGTCGAGCCATTGGCCAGGTCGCCCTTGCTCAGTACGGCGATGCGCAGGTGGGCGGGAAGGTTGAGTGCCAGGCTGAGACCGGCTGCGCCGCTGCCGATCACCAGGACATCATGTTGGAATTGTTGGCTCATGTCGGGACACTAGTAATCTTCGGAGGGGGCACGGCACAATAGACACGCGTAGATGGCATTGTGAAACTATCGTGAATAGAGGCCGGGTTGCCTTTATAGCAGCCTGCGGTGGCCAATTTCCATGCCACTTGCGACGTTAGGGCAATCTTCGTGGGAACTTTCCTACATGGCTGGAAATCCTATGAAGGCTGCCCGTGCGCCATCATTTCGCGCGGCGACGCGTGGCGGCGGCTCTATCCGGGCTGACACCTGCGTATCCGAAACCTGATTATCGACGCTGCCGGCCGTGCCCGCGCCGCGTCTTCCGTGCGAGCCAGTCAAGGGCCGCAGGAAACTTGCTTGGAGGAGAGAACTTTTGCGAAAAGCCCGAGTCTATGTTTGCAAGCCCGAACGATGGCTGATGCAACGCTCCTTCGAGTTCACTGAGGAGTGTTCATGCTAACCCAGGAAGAGGATCAGCAGCTTGTCGAGCGCGTGCAGCGCGGTGACAGGCGAGCGTTCGATCTGTTGGTGCTGAAGTATCAGCACAAGATTCTCGGGTTGATCGTGCGGTTCGTTCACGATACCCACGAGGCCCAGGATGTAGCGCAGGA
Organism: Pseudomonas sp. p106; assembly: GCF_003936645.1. Classification (NCBI taxonomy): domain Bacteria; kingdom Pseudomonadati; phylum Pseudomonadota; class Gammaproteobacteria; order Pseudomonadales; family Pseudomonadaceae; genus Pseudomonas; species Pseudomonas sp. p106. The sequence goes on along the minus strand of NZ_RHQR01000010.1, from coordinate 121,605 downwards.
AGCCTTTATCAAGGCCTACCGTGCGCTTGGCAATTTCCGCGGTGACAGTGCGTTTTATACCTGGCTGTACCGCATCGCCATCAACACGGCGAAGAACTATCTGGTGTCCCGTGGAAGACGGCCGCCAGACAGCGATGTGAGCTCCGAGGATGCGGAGTTTTACGACGGCGATCATGGCCTCAAGGATCTCGAGTCCCCAGAACGCTCCCTGTTGCGGGATGAAATCGAAGGCACAGTCCATCGCACCATCCAGCAACTGCCTGAAGATTTGCGCACGGCTCTGACCCTGCGTGAGTTCGACGGGTTGAGTTACGAAGACATTGCCAGTGTCATGCAATGTCCGGTGGGTACCGTGCGCTCTCGAATCTTCCGCGCTCGGGAGGCCATAGACAAAGCCCTGCAGCCCTTGTTGCAGGAAACCTGAGACAGCGGCGACAGCCAAGAGAGGAACCGCCATGAGTCGTGAAGCTTTGCAGGAATCGCTGTCCGCGGTAATGGATAACGAAGCGGACGAACTGGAATTGCGACGGGTGCTGAGCGCCGTCGACGATGCCGAAACCCGTGCCACCTGGTCGCGTTACCAGGTAGCCCGCGCAGCGATGCACAAGGAGCTGTTGCTGCCGAAACTGGATATCGCCTCGGCGGTGTCTGCCGCCCTGGCTGACGAAGTCGTACCGGCCAAAGTCAAGCAAGGCCCATGGCGCAGCATTGGCCGCCTGGCCGTTGCCGCCTCGGTTACCGTTGCTGTGCTGGCTGGTGTACGCATGTACAACCAGGACGAGATCACCGGCGCCGAGCTGGCTTCGCAGCAACCTGCCCAGCAAGGCCTGAGCATGCCACAAACTCAGGGCCCGGCTGTTTTGGCAGGCTATAGTGAAGGCAGTGAGCAACCGACCGGGCCGATGGCCAATGGCGTGCTGCAGAACCAGGCCGGCTGGGATCAGCGTCTGCCGGGGTATCTGCGCCAGCACGCGCAGGAATCCGCGCTCAAGGGTACTGAAACTGCCCTGCCGTATGCCCGCGCCGCCAGCCTGGAAAACCGCTAAGTAAGGAGGATCATGCGCGCGCTACCTCTCCTGTCGCTGCTTTTAGGCAGTTGCATGACGGTGCCAGCATTGGCAGCCAATTCGTCGCCCCAGGCAAGCGAATGGCTGAACAAGCTGGCACAGGCCGAACAAAGGCAGAGTTACCAGGGCTCCTTCGTTTACGAACGAAACGGCAGCTTCTCATCCCACGACATCTGGCATCGGGTTCAGGACGGCAAGGTCAGCGAGCGATTGCTCCAGCTTGACGGTGCCGCCCAGGAAATCGTGCGGGTGGACGGCAAGGTGCAATGCGTCAGTGGTGCATTGGCCAGTGGCGTGAGCAACTTGCCCGATGCCGCGCCGCGCATGCTTGACCCCCTCAAACTGATGAGCTGGTACGATTTGGCTGTAGCAGGCAAGGCACGGGTCGCCGGGCGCGACGCGGTCATTGTCACGCTTAGTCCGCGCGACCAGCACCGCTACGCATTTGAAATGCACCTGGACAGCAAAACCGGCCTGCCGCTGCGCTCGTTGATGCTCAACGACAAGGGGCAGTTGCTCGAGCGCTTCCAGATGACGCGCCTTGATACCGATGACCTGCCTACCGATGCCGATTTGAAGGCCAGTGCCGCCTGCAAACCGGTGGAGCGTGTGGCCCGCCCCAAGACCGAAGCCGTTGCAGGCTGGCGCTCGGACTGGCTGCCACCGGGTTTCGAGCTGATCAACAGTACCGTACGGCGTGACCCTTCTGGCGATAGCACCATCAGCAGCCTCATGTATGACGATGGCCTGGCACGCTTCTCGGTGTTTCTGGAGCTGGTCACGGAAGATGCCAGCGCTGATGTGCGTACTCAGCTAGGCCCTACTTCGGCCGTTTCACGTCGCCTTAACACGCCCAAGGGTAAGGTGATGGTCACTGTGGTCGGCGAAATTCCATTAGGTACTGCAGAACGCGTCGCATTGTCGATGCGTCCACAGGATGCTCAGGCGCGCCAGTAATGGCGCCCTTTTTCGGCTCATGACAAGGCGCACGGACATGCGGCTGAAATGAAATTAAAGCATTGTCATTTGCAATCCATCTGTAAATTTTCTATAGGTCAGGCTTCTTGGAGTCTGGCCTTTCCTGCTTTTGCAGGCGGTCTTACGCTAACTACGCTCGTTGTGACGGGAGCCGTATGTCAATACCACGCTTGAAATCCTACCTATCGATGTTCGCCGCCGTGCTGATGCTTGGCCAGGTGCTGACCGCCCAGGCCGAGGAGGCCCTGCCGGACTTCACCACCTTGGTCGAGCAGGCCTCGCCGGCCGTCGTCAACATCAGTACCAAGCAAAAGCTGCCTGACCGCCGTGTCGCTGCCGGTCAGATGCCGGACCTCGAAGGCTTGCCGCCGATGTTCCGCGAGTTCTTCGAGCGCAACATGCCGCAACAGCCGCGTTCGCCACGTGGTGACCGCCAGCGCGAGGCCCAGTCGCTGGGCTCAGGCTTCATCATTTCCAGTGACGGTTATGTGCTGACCAACAATCACGTGGTTGCCGATGCCGACGAGATCATCGTCCGTCTGTCCGATCGCAGCGAGCTGCAGGCCAAACTGGTCGGCACCGACCCGCGCACCGATGTGGCCCTGCTCAAGGTCGACGGCAAGAACCTGCCCACCGTCAAACTGGGCGACTCCGAGAAGCTCAAGGTAGGTGAGTGGGTGCTGGCCATCGGTTCGCCGTTCGGTTTCGATCATTCGGTGACCAAAGGGATCGTCAGCGCCAAAGGCCGCACCCTGCCCAATGACACCTACGTGCCCTTCATTCAGACCGACGTGGCCATCAACCCGGGCAACTCCGGCGGGCCGCTGTTCAACATGAATGGCGAAGTAGTGGGTATCAACTCGCAGATCTTCACCCGTTCGGGCGGTTTCATGGGCCTGTCGTTCGCCATCCCGATCGATGTCGCGATCGATGTCTCCAACCAGTTGAAGAAGGACGGCAAGGTCAGCCGCGGCTGGCTGGGCGTGGTCATTCAGGAAGTCAACAAGGACCTGGCTGAATCCTTCGGCCTCGACAAGCCGGCCGGTGCCCTGGTGGCGCAGGTGCTGGAAGATGGCCCGGCAGCCAAGAGCGGCCTGCAGGTGGGCGACGTGATCCTGAGCATGAACGGCCAGCCGATCGTCATGTCGGCCGACCTGCCGCATCTGGTAGGCACCCTGAAGGCTGGCGCCAAGGCCAAGCTTGAGATCATCCGTAATGGCAAGCGCCAGAACCTGGATGTGACCATTGGTGCGATGCCTGATGACGATGCCGATATCGGTACCGGTACGGGCGCCGATGGCAGCGCAGAGCGCAGCAGCAACCGCTTGGGTGTTTCCGTCTCTGACCTGACCGCCGAGCAGAAGAAATCGCTGGAGCTCAAGGGTGGCGTCGTCATCAAAGAAGTCCAGGATGGCCCGGCAGCCATGATTGGGCTGCGTCCGGGTGACGTTATCAGCCACTTGAACAACCAGGCGATCGCCTCGGCCAAGCAGTTCACCGAAATTGCCAAGGACCTGCCGAAGAACCGTTCGGTGTCCATGCGCGTGCTGCGCCAGGGCCGGGCGAGCTTCATCACCTTCAAGCTTGCTGAATAAGCCGGCTTGCCGGTTGCAAAGGGCAGCTTCGGCTGCCCTTTTTCATGAGAGTTCACAATTCTTGGCGGGAGTCAGCCTGTATCGTGCGTCAGAGGAATCTCCCATATCCCTGCTGGTTGAGGTACAATTCCCGGCTATTTTTCGGCGGGCGTCCGGCTCGCAGCCTTTTCGAGTGTTGACCCGTGAGTGATTTGAGTCATATCCGCAATTTCTCCATCATCGCCCACATCGACCATGGCAAGTCGACGCTGGCCGACCGTTTCATCCAGATGTGCGGTGGCCTGTCGGCACGCGAAATGGAAGCTCAGGTTCTGGATTCCATGGACCTGGAGCGCGAACGCGGGATCACCATCAAGGCCCACAGCGTCACGCTTCACTACAAGGCGCAGGACGGCAAGACCTACCAGCTGAACTTCATCGATACGCCCGGCCACGTCGACTTCACCTATGAAGTCTCGCGTTCGCTGGCGGCCTGCGAAGGTGCGCTGCTGGTGGTGGACGCCGGCCAGGGCGTCGAAGCCCAGTCCGTGGCCAACTGCTACACCGCCATCGAGCAGGGCCTTGAGGTCATGCCGGTCCTGAACAAGATGGACCTGCCCCAGGCCGACCCTGATCGGGTCAAGGACGAGATCGAGAAGATCATCGGCATCGACGCTACCGACGCGGTGGCGTGCAGTGCCAAGAGCGGCATGGGCGTCGACGAGGTGCTCGAGCGCTTGGTCCACACCATTCCCGCGCCTGTGGGCGAGATCGATGCCCCGCTGCAGGCGTTGATCATCGACTCCTGGTTCGACAACTACCTGGGCGTGGTTTCGTTGGTGCGCGTGCGTCAGGGCCGCGTCAAGAAGGGCGACAAGATCCTGGTCAAGTCCACCGGCAAGGTGCACCTGGTCGACAGCGTGGGTGTCTTCACCCCGAAACATACCCAGACCGCTGATCTGAAAGCCGGTGAAGTAGGCTTCATCATTGCCAGCATCAAGGACATCCATGGTGCGCCGGTCGGTGACACCCTGACCTTGTCCTCGACTCCCGAGGTCGAAATGCTGGCCGGTTTCAAGAAGATCCAGCCGCAGGTTTATGCCGGCCTGTTCCCGGTCAGCTCCGACGATTTCGAGGACTTCCGCGACGCCCTGCAGAAGCTGACCCTGAACGACTCGTCGCTGCAATACATGCCCGAAAGCTCCGATGCACTGGGCTTCGGCTTCCGTTGCGGCTTCCTGGGCATGCTGCACATGGAGATCATCCAGGAGCGCCTGGAGCGCGAATACGACCTGGACCTGATCACCACGGCTCCGAGCGTGATCTACGAGCTGGAACTCAAGACCGGCGAAACCATCGTTGTCGACAACCCGTCGAAGCTGCCTGATGTTTCGGCTGTCACGGACTTCCGCGAGCCGATCGTCACCGCGACCATCCTGGTGCCGCAGGAGCATCTGGGCAACGTCATCACCCTGTGCATCGAGAAGCGTGGCGTACAGCGCGACATGCAGTTCCTCGGCAGCCAGGTGCAGGTGCGTTATGACATGCCGATGAACGAAGTGGTGCTGGACTTCTTCGACCGCCTGAAGTCGACCAGCCGCGGCTATGCTTCGCTGGACTATCATTTCGATCGCTACCAGTCGGCCAACCTGGTCAAGCTGGATGTACTGATCAACGGCGACAAGGTCGATGCCCTGGCATTGATCGTGCACCGCGACAACGCGGCCTATAAAGGCCGTGCGTTGACCGAGAAGATGAAGGAACTGATCCCTCGGCAGATGTTCGATGTGGCGATCCAGGCAGCCATTGGCGGCCAGATCATCGCGCGGACAACCGTCAAGGCGCTCAGAAAGAACGTACTGGCCAAGTGCTACGGTGGTGACGTCAGCCGTAAGAAAAAGCTGCTGGAGAAGCAGAAGGCCGGTAAGAAACGCATGAAACAGGTGGGCAACGTGGAGATTCCACAAGAAGCCTTCCTCGCCGTGCTCAGGTTGGATAGCTAGGTCCTATGTCGCTAAATTTCCCGCTGTTGCTAGTCATCGCCGTAGCCGTTTGCGGTCTGTTGGGCTTGATCGACCTGCTGTTCCTGGCCCCGCGCCGGCGGGCGGCAGTCGCCAACTACCAGGGTAGCGTCACCCAGCCAGAAATGGCCGTGGTCGAGCGCCTGAACAAGGAACCGCTGCTGGTCGAGTACGGCAAGTCGTTCTTCCCGGTGCTGTTCATCGTACTGGTGCTGCGCTCGTTCCTGGTAGAGCCGTTCCAGATCCCCTCGGGGTCGATGAAACCGACCCTGGAAGTGGGCGACTTCATCCTGGTGAACAAGTTCTCGTACGGCATTCGCCTGCCGGTGATCGACAAGAAGGTCATCGAGGTGGGTGACCCGCAACGCGGTGATGTGATGGTGTTCCGCTACCCAAGCGACCCGAACGTCAACTACATCAAGCGTGTGGTGGGCCTGCCAGGTGACCAGATCCGCTACACCAGCGACAAGCGGTTGTTCGTCAATGGCAAGCCCATTGCCGAGCAATTGGTCGGCGCCGAGCCCGGCACCCTGGGCAGCGCCGAGCTGTACAAGGAAAAGCTGGGCGAAGCCGAGCACCTGATCCGCAAGGAAATGACCCGTTATCGCATGCCGCCGGACCAGCAGTGGACCGTGCCGGCCGGCCATTACTTCATGATGGGCGACAACCGCGACAACTCCAACGACAGCCGTTACTGGGATGACCCGAACATTCCCAAGGAACTGCACGGCATGGTTCCGGACCGGAACATCGTCGGCAAGGCCTTCGCGGTCTGGATGAGCTGGCCAGAGCCCAAGCTCAGCCACTTGCCCAACCTGTCGCGGGTCGGCCTGATCCATTGATACCCTTCGGCGCTGTCCAGCAGACAGCGCCGAATGCATTTCTGACATAGGCTGTGTTCTCAGGGATCGAGAGATTCGTCGCTCGCCGCGACGGGCCATAGCCAAACAGTCTTTCAGGATGTTGATTTGAACAACGCGTTGAACAACCAACGGGTGGCTGCATGAGTGCTTCCCTTGCCCGTCTCGAGCGCAAGCTCGGTTACACCTTCAAAGACCAGGACCAGATGGTGCTGGCCCTGACCCATCGCAGCTACGCCGGGCGCAACAATGAGCGCCTGGAGTTTCTCGGCGATGCCATTCTGAACTTCGTGGCCGGCGAGGCGCTGTTCGAGCGCTTCCCGCAGGCCCGCGAAGGCCAGCTGTCGCGCTTGCGTGCGCGCTTGGTCAAGGGCGAAACCCTGGCCCGGCTGGCCCGCGGTTTCGACCTGGGTGAGTACCTGCGCCTGGGCTCCGGTGAGCTCAAGAGCGGCGGTTTCCGCCGCGAGTCGATCCTGGCCGATGCCCTCGAAGCCCTGATCGGCGCCATCTACCTTGATGCCGACATGCAGACCGCCCGCGAGCGCGTGCTGGCCTGGCTGACCGACGAGTTCGAAAGCCTGACCCTTGTCGACACCAACAAAGACCCGAAAACCCGCCTGCAGGAGTTTCTGCAGTCGCGTAGCTGTGAGCTGCCTCGCTACGAGGTGGTGGACATCCAGGGCGAACCGCACTGCCGTACCTTCTTCGTCGAATGCGAAGTGGTGCTGCTGAACAACAAGAGCCGTGGCCAGGGCGTGAGCCGGCGTATTGCCGAGCAAGTCGCCGCCGCCGCCGCATTGATCGCCCTGGGCGTGGAGAATGGCAATGACTGAGAACAATCCGACCCGCTGCGGTTACGTGGCCATCGTCGGCCGCCCCAACGTGGGCAAGTCGACCTTGCTCAACCATATCCTCGGCCAGAAGCTGGCGATCACCTCGCGCAAGCCACAGACTACCCGCCACAACATGCTCGGCATCAAGACCGAGGGTGATGTGCAGGCCATCTACGTCGACACCCCCGGCATGCACAAGGCCAACGACAAGGCCTTGAACCGCTACATGAACCGCAATGCCTCGGCGGCCCTGAAGGACGTCGATGTGGTGATTTTCGTGGTCGACCGTACGCGCTGGACCGATGAGGACCAACTGGTGCTCGAACGCGTTCAGTACGTGACCGGCCCGCTGATCATCGCAGTCAACAAAACCGACCGCATGGACGAAAAAGCCGAGCTGATCCCGCACCTGCAGTGGCTGCAGGAGCAACTGCCCAATGCCGAGGTCGTACCCATCTCAGCCCAGCAGGGGCACAACCTGGACGCACTCGAGGCGCTGATTGCCAAGCACCTGCCGGAGAATGATCACTTCTTCCCGGAAGACCAGATCACCGACCGCAGCAGCCGCTTCCTGGCCGCTGAACTGGTGCGCGAGAAAATCATGCGCCAGCTGGGTGCGGAATTGCCGTACCAGATCACCGTGGAGATCGAGGAGTTCAAGCAGCAGGGCCATGTGCTGCACATCCATGCGTTGATCCTGGTGGAGCGTGACGGCCAGAAGAAGATCATCATTGGCGACAAGGGCGAGCGCATCAAGCGCATTGGCTCCGACGCGCGCAAGGACATGGAAACCCTGTTCGACGCCAAGGTCATGCTCAACCTCTGGGTCAAGGTCAAAGGCGGCTGGTCCGATGACGAGCGTGCACTGCGCTCGCTGGGCTACGGCGACCTGTAACCCCTCCAGCGGCCCGGATCTCTCCGGGCCGCTCTGCTTTCAGGCCACACTTCATGGAACAACCTGTCGGCCAGCCGGCCTACGTGCTGCACAGCCGTGCCTACAAGGAAACCAGCGCGCTGGTGGACTTCTTCACGCCGCAGGGGCGCGTGCGCGCGGTGTTGCGCCGTGCAAGGGGCAAGGGTGGCAGCCTGGTGCGGCCGTTCGTGCCGCTGGAAGTGGAACTGCGCGGCCGCAGTGAGCTAAAAAACGTCGGGCGCCTGGACAGCATGGGCATCGCGGCCTGGCTGCACGGCGACGCACTGTTCAGCGGCCTCTACCTCAATGAACTGCTGATGCGCCTGCTACCTGCCGAAGCACCACAACCGGAACTGTTCGAGCACTACGCCCTGACCTTGCAGGCCCTGGCCGCCGGGCGCCCGCTGGAGCCACTGCTGCGCTCCTTCGAATGGCGCCTGCTGGAAGACCTGGGTTACGCCTTTGCGCTTGACCACGACGTCAGCGACGAGCCGATCGAAGCCGACGGGCTGTACCGCTTGCAGGTCGATGCCGGCCTTGAACGCGTTTACCTGGTTCAGCCTGGCTTGTTCAATGGCGCCGAACTGTTGGCCCTCGCCCAGGCCGACTGGGATGCACCTGGTGCGCTGCTCGCGGCCAAGCGCCTGATGCGTCAGGCGTTGGCGGTCCATCTGGGGCCAAAACCGCTGGTCAGCCGGGAACTGTTTCGCAAGCGCTGAGCTCGTCGTATGCTGTGGGGCTAAATCTTCAGGAGAGCTTTTCGTGACTCACAGCAACCGCATGCTTCTCGGCGTCAACATCGACCACGTGGCTACCTTGCGCCAGGCCCGCGGCACACGCTATCCGGACCCGGTCAAGGCTGCGCTGGATGCCGAGGAAGCAGGCGCCGATGGCATCACCGTGCACTTGCGCGAAGACCGCCGGCACATACAGGAGCGCGATGTGGTGCTGCTCAAGGACGTGCTGCAAACCCGCATGAACTTCGAGATGGGCGTCACTGAAGAGATGATGGTGTTCGCCGAAAAGATTCGCCCGGCGCATATCTGTTTGGTACCTGAAACACGCCAGGAACTGACCACCGAGGGCGGCCTCGATGTGGCTGGGCAGGAGGCACGCATCAAGGCTGCGGTAGAGCGCCTGTCGCGCACTGGCGCCGAAGTGTCGCTGTTCATTGACGCCGACGAGCGGCAGATCGAAGCCTCGCGCCGTGTGGGTGCCCCGGCCATCGAGCTGCATACCGGTCGTTATGCCGATGCCCAGACGCCGACTGAGGTGGCTGAGGAGCTCAAGCGGATCGTCGACGGCGTCGCTTTTGGCGTCGGTCAGGGGCTGATCGTCAATGCCGGGCATGGCCTGCATTACCACAATGTCGAGGCGGTGGCGGCAATCAAGGGCATCAATGAATTGAACATTGGCCACGCTTTGGTGGCCCATGCACTGTTCGTAGGTTTCAAGGCGGCGGTGGCAGAGATGAAGGCGCTGATCGTCGCAGCTTCGCGCTGATCATCTGCGCTGCGTTATGCAGGCGGCCAATCGCCGGCAAGCTTGCTCCCACAGGTACAGCGCAGGCCTCAAGAGCTGCGCAGTCCCGGTGGGGGCTTTTCATTTGCGCGCCAACAGCGTGGCGCGGCGTGGGGCGGGCAACCCCTCGATGGTCTTGCTATGGTCGTTCGGGTCGAGGAAGTCCCCCAGCGACTGGTAGCGCATCCATTCGGTGCTGCGCTGCTCCTCGACGCTGGTCACACTGACATCCACGCAGCGCACATCGCTGAAACCCGCACGGCGCAACCAGCGCTCCAGCGCCGGGACCGACGGCAGATACCAGACATTGCGCATCTGCGCGTAGCGGTCTTCAGGCACCAGTACCTGCTGCTCGTCGCCCTCGACCACTAGCGTCTCCAGTACCAGCTCACCCCCTTTGACCAGGCAGTCCTTGAGCGCCAGCAGGTGCTCGATGGGGGAGCGGCGATGGTAGAACACCCCCATGGAAAACACCGTGTCAAAACCTTCCAGGCTGGCTGGCAGTTCCTCCAGCGCAAACGGCAGGTGCCAGGCCGGCAAGTCGGGCAGGTACCGCTGCACGGCCTGGAACTGGCAGAAGAACAGCCAGTTGGGGTCAACCCCGATGACCATGTCGGCGCCTGCACCGAGCATGCGCCATTGGTAATAGCCGTTGCCGCAACCGACATCGAGCACACGCTTGCCCTGCAGGTCCAGGTGCGGAGCCACGCGCGACCACTTCCAGTCCGAGCGCCACTCAGTGTCGACATGCACGCCGAACAGGTCGAACGGCCCTTTGCGCCAGGGCGACAGGCCCATCAGGGCCTGGCGCATCTGCGCGCGGGTGGCGTCGTCGCAGTCACAGTCCAGACGCAGGCCGTCGGCCAGGTCGATTTCGCTTGGCTGCAGTGCCGGCAGGGCGTCCAGCGCACCGCGCCAGCGCTCGAGGTCGCCGTGGCCTTTCTCCAGCTTGGCTTGAAGTTGTGCTTGCAGGCCTTGCGACCATAAAGCCAGTGGGGTGCCCGCCAGGCGGCGGACGAGGGGGGACAGATCGATCATGGCAGGGCTATCAGCGAGGCGAAATTAAGGCATTGGAACCAAGGCACCACCTTGCTGAAGCCCGCCGCGCGCAGGCGCTCGGTGTGGGTGTGCAGGGTGTCGGGTTTCATCACGTTCTCGATGGCGCTGCGCTTCTGGGCGATTTCCAGTTCGCTGTAGCCATTGGCACGCTTGAAGTCCAGGTGCAGTTCATTGAGTAGGGTCTGCTCCTGGTCATCGGCGAAATGCAGTTTCTCCGAGAGGATCAGCGCGCCACCGGGCAGCAATGCCTGACGGATGCGGCCGAGCAACGCCAGGCGCTGTTCAGGGGCGATGAACTGCAGGGTGAAGTTCATCGCCACCACCGAGGCGGGCTCGAAGGGCAGGGCCAGGATGTCGGCGTCCAGTACCTGAACCGGCAGCAGTTCCTGGAACATCGAGTCCTGCGCGGTGAGGTACTGGCGGCAACGTTCGACCATGGCCGCGGAGTTGTCCACCGCGATCACCCGGCAGCCCTCGCTGCGCACATGGCGGCGCAGCGACTGGGTAACGGCGCCAAGGGACGCGCCGAGGTCATACAGGGCGGTATCGGGCTGGGCGAAGCGCGCCGCGAGCACACCAAGGTTCTCGACGATGGTCGGGTAACCGGGCACCGAGCGCTTGATCATGTCCGGGAACACGCGCACCACGTCTTCGTTGAACACGAAGTCGGGAACTTGCTCCAGAGGCTGGGCGAAAAGGCGGTCGGGTTGTTTGCTCACGGTGAATCCAGGCGGCTGACAATTGGCAGGGCCGGCATTCTAGCCAAACCGCGCCAAGGATGCATGGTCGGCTGACCAGCGCTGTGCGTTCAGTTGACCTGCACCGCGCAGTCGAAGGTCTGTACAGGCCGAACTTCCGGGGCCCAGGGCTGCTGATAGACCAGCACCAGATGGCCTTCGCCTGCGGCACGGGCTTCGAAGCGCCAGGTGGAAATGCCCGCGCTGCCGACGATGCCGGCTTCCTCGGGGGCGCTGTAGACCTCGGGGCCGAGGCTGCGCAAGATGTTCGAGGCCGGGTTCTGCACCAGCCAGCGGTAGCCGGTGGAGGGGTTGCTGGGCAGGGTCAGGGTGAGCGCCTGGCCGACCTGCATGCGCTTTGGGCATTCGCTTTCAGCGTCCAGTTCGACGGTTTGCCTGGGCTGCTGGGCGCAGGCGGTAAGCAGGACGAGGCTCAGGGGAACGAGCAGACGAGGGACAGTCATGGTAGCTCCAGAGGCTGGCGAAGGCCTGAGGATAACCGATGATAGACGGGTTTTGTGCTATCAGTGCCGCCCTCATCGCCGGCTTGCCGGCGATGAGGGCGTTGCGGGTCAGAACAGCACTTTAGCCACGTCGGCAAAGCGCTTGGCAAAGTGCACGGTCAGCCCTTCACGCAAGTACTCAGGCAATTCTTCGAAGTCCCCGCGGTTGGGCTCGGGCAGGATGAGTTCGAAAATCTTCTGCCGCCGCGCTGCGATGACCTTCTCGCGCACACCACCAATCGGCAGTACCTGGCCGGTGAGGGTCAGCTCGCCGGTCATGGCCACCCCTTTTTTCGGTGCCTGGTCACGGGCCAGCGACAGCAGTGCGCTGGCCATGGTGATACCGGCGCTCGGCCCATCCTTGGGCGTGGCGCCTTCTGGCACGTGCAGGTGAATGAAGGCTTCGTTGAAGAAAGCCGGATCACCACCAAATTGCTTGAGGTTGGAGCTGACGTAGCTGTAGGCGATCTCGGCAGATTCCTTCATCACGTCACCCAGCTTGCCGGTGAGCTTGAAGCCGCGATTGAGCGTGTGGATGCGGGTTGCCTCGATCGGCAATGTCGCGCCACCCATGCTGGTCCAGGCAAGGCCGGTAATCACGCCTTTGCCTGCCAGCACCTGTTCACTGCGGAACACGGGTATGCCGAGTGCGGCCTCCAGGTCTTTGGTGCCGATCTTGAGCTTGGCATCCGGGGCTTCGAGCAGCTTGACCACGGCCTTGCGCACCAGTTTGCCCAGCTGTTTTTCCAGCTGGCGTACGCCGGCTTCGCGGGCATAGCCCTCGATCACGGCGCGCAGGGCGCTATCGCTGATGGCCAGGCTGGTCTTGGCCACGCCGGCCTTTGCCAGCTGTTTGGGCCACAGGTGACGCTTGGCGATGGCCAGTTTCTCTTCGGTGATGTAGCCGGACAGGCGGATCACTTCCATACGGTCGAGCAGAGGGCCGGGGATCGAGTCCAGCGTGTTGGCGGTACACACGAACAGCACCTTGGACAGGTCCAGGCGCAGGTCCAGGTAATGGTCGAGGAAGTCGACGTTCTGTTCGGGGTCCAGGGTTTCCAGCAGCGCCGAGGCCGGGTCGCCCTGGTAGCTCTGGCCCATCTTGTCGATTTCGTCGAGCATGATCACCGGGTTCATCACCTCGACATCCTTCAGCGCCTGCACCAGCTTGCCTGGTTGGGCGCCGATGTAGGTGCGCCGGTGCCCCTTGATCTCGGCCTCGTCGCGCATGCCGCCGACGCTGAACCGGTAGAACGGGCGCCCAAGCGATTCGGCGATGGACTTGCCGATGCTGGTCTTGCCCACGCCTGGCGGGCCCACCAGCAGCACGATCGAACCACTGATCTCGCCCTTCCAGGCGCCCACGGCGAGGAACTCCAGGATGCGTTCCTTGATGTCATCGAGGCCCGCGTGATGCTGGTCGAGCACCTTGCGCGCATGCTTGAGGTCGAGCTTGTCCTTGCCATATACACCCCAGGGCAGCGCACTGGCCCAATCCAGGTAGTTGCGGGTGACGGCGTATTCGGGGGAGCCGGTTTCAAGAATGGCCAGCTTGGCCATTTCTTCATCGATGCGCTTTTTTGCCTGCTCTGGCAGGGTCTTGCCTTGCAGGCGCTGTTGGAACTGTTCGAGGTCGGCACTGCGGTCGTCCTTGGTCAGGCCAAGCTCCTGCTGGATGACCTTGAGCTGTTCCTTGAGGAAGAATTCGCGCTGGTGCTCGCCGATCTGCCGGTTGACCTCGGCGGAAATCTCATTCTGCAGGCGCGCAACTTCGACCTCTTTGCGCAGCATCGGCAGGACCTTTTCCATACGCTTGAGCATGGGCACGCAATCGAGCACTTCCTGCAACTGGTTGCCGGTGGCCGAGGTAAGTGCGGCGGCAAAGTCGGTCAGTGGCGATGGGTCGTTGGGACTGAAGCGGTTGAGGTAGTTCTTCAGCTCCTCGCTGTACAGCGGGTTGAGCGGCAGCAGTTCCTTGATCGCATTGATCAGGGCCATGCCGTAGGCCTTGACCTCGTCGGTCGGCTCGCTTGGCTGGCGTGGGTATTCGACTTCGACCAGATAGGGCGGGCGATGGTGCTTGAGCCAGGTGCGGATGCGTACACGGGTCAGGCCCTGGGCGACGAACTGCAGCTTGCCGTTTTCGCGGCTGGCATGGTGCACCTTGACCAGGGTGCCGTACTCCGGCAAGGCCGCAGTGTCGAAATGGCGGTGGTCTTCGGGAGGGGTGTCCATGAAGAACAGGGCCAGGCAGTGGTCCGGTGTCTTGGCCACCAGGTCGAGGGTTTCGGCCCAAGGCTCTTCGTTGACGATGACCGGCAGTACTTGTGCTGGGAAGAACGGGCGGTTGTGGATCGGAATCACGTAGACCTTGTCCGGCAATTGCTGGCCGGGCAGGGCGAGGGCGTGGCCGGTTTGGGCCTGACCATCAAGGTGTTCGATTTCGCTGTTTTCGTCGGGTTGTTCCGGAAAATCCTGCTGGTCGCTCATGGGGCACCTGCGTGAATGGCTATGGTGCTTAGATGGGGCGCGGGGGAATGGGTTTCAAGCTTCAAGCTGCAAGCTTCAAGCCGCAAGAAAAAAGCGGGACCTCACAGGCCCCGCTTTCGCTTGTAGCTTGCCGCTTAGTCGGCGAGTTTGTAAGCGATGATGTAATCGCCCATTTTGGTGCCCAGTGAGCCGTGGCCGCCGGCGACGATCAGCACGTACTGTTTGCCGTCCTTGCCGGTGTAGGTCATCGGCGTGGCCTGGCCACCCGCTGGCAGTCGGGCTTTCCACAGTTCCTTGCCGTTGTTCACGTCATAAGCACGCAGGTACTGGTCCAGAGTGCCGCTGAGGAAGCCGACACCACCAGCAGTGACGATCGAGCCGCCCATGCTCGGCACACCTACCGGCATGCCGATCGGTATCGGAGTGCTGTCACGGGTGGTGCCGTTCTTGCGCTTCCACACCACTTTATTGGTGAACAGGTCGATGGCCGCCACGTAACCCCAGGCCGGTGCCTGGCACGGAACCCCCAGCGGCGACATGAACGGATGCATGATCACAGCGTAAGGCGCACCTGTGTTGGGCTGCACGCCGCTTGTTTCGCTTTCGCGCTTGCTGCCGGCGGCAACCTGTTCACGCGGCACCATTTTCGACACGAAGGCCATGTAGTTGGGCGAGGTGAACAGCAGTTGGCGCACCGGGTCGACCGAGACGCTGCCCCAGTTGAACACACCTACGTTGCCCGGGTAGACCAGCGAGCCTTGCTCGGAGGGTGGAGTGTACTGGCCCTCATAGCGCAGTTCGCGGAACTGTATGCGGCACAGCATCTGGTCGAACGGTGTGGCACCCCACATGGCCTGTTCGGTCAGGTCCGGGCCGAGCAGATTGAGGTCGGAGCGGGCCTGGGTCGGTGCAGTGTGGTCACCCTTGACCGCACCTTGCGGTACCGGGATCTCGCGGATCGGCACGATGGGGGTACCGTCGCGGCGGTCGAGCACGTACAGGCTGCCCTGCTTGGTCGGTACGATGATCGCAGGCTTGACGCCTTCCTTGGTCTTCAGATGAACCAGGGTGGGCTGGCTGCCAACATCCATGTCCCACAGGTCGTGGTGGGTGAACTGGTAGTTCCAGCGCGCCTTGCCGGTAGCAAGGTCCAGGGCGACCACGCCTGCGCTGTACTTCTCCGCACCCGGGGTACGGTTGGCGCCATACTGGTCGGGTGTCTGGTTGCCCAGCGGCAGGTAGACCATGCCCAGGTCTTCATCGACGCTGGCCAGTGACCACATGTTGGCCGAGTTGCGGCTGTAGGTCTTGCCCGGGGCCAGTGGCTGGGTATCTTCGGGGTTGTTGCTGTCCCAGTTCCAGACCAGGCGGCCATCGTGCACGTCATAAGCGCGGATCACGCCGGAAGGCTCGTTGGTCGACTCGTTGTCGGTGACATGGCCGCCGATGATGACCAGGCTGCGGGTGACCGCCACCGGCGAGGTGGAGTAATAACCGCCGGCGGTGAACGGGCCGATACCGGTGGTCAGGTCGATCGCGCCCTGGTTGGCGAAGCCTTCGCAGACCTTGCCGTTGTCGGCATTGATGGCGATCAGGCGGGCGTCGGCGGTCGGCAGGTAGAGGCGGCGCGGGCAGGCTTGGGCCACGGCTTGGCCTGCGTCGGAGACTTTCGGCGCCGGGCTGCCGTCGCGGCTGACATAGTTGTTCTCGTCATAGTACGAAACGCCGCGGCAGGTCATGTGGGCGAAGCCCTTGAACGTACCCACCGGGGTCTTGATCTGCGGGTCGTAGCGCCAGATCTCGGCACCAGTGTCCGGGTCCAGGGCCAGCACCTTGCTGTGGGCGGTGCAGGCATAGAGCATGCCGTTGGCCTTCAGCGGGGTGTTTTCGTTGGTCAACTCGACCGGGTCGTTGTCCGTTGGCAGGTCACCGGTGCGGATGCGCCAGGCTTCTTCCAGGCGGTAGGCATTCTGCGGGGTGATCTGGCGCAGCGGCGAATAACGGTCACCATGCTCGGTGCGGCCATAGGCTTGCCAGTCGCCGTCGGGCATGGCCGGTGCGGCACTGCCCATTTCGCTGTTGTCGCGGCCCAGTTCGCCAAACACTTCGCCCGGGTGGGTGAACTGGCTGCCCAGCGCGCAAGCGCCAGAGGCGATCACGGCAATGCTGAGCAGGGCGGTATTGGCCTTGTTGCCCGGGCCGGTCAGCGGGCGGCGTGCCCAAGGCAGCAGCAGCACAACGCCGATGGCGAACCAGATGGCCAGGCGCGGTACCAGTTGCCACCAGTCCAGGCCCACTTCCAGCAGTGCCCATGCCGTGCTGGCTAGCAGCACCAGGCCGTACAGGCCCAGGGCAAGTCGGCGCTGAGCCAGCAGCAGTGCGCCCGAAGCGGCAAAGCCGATACCGGCGATCAGGTAATACAGCGACCCGCCGAGCTGGCTGAGCTTGATGCCGCCCGCCAGCAAGGCCAGGCCCATCAATAGCAGCAGTACGCCCATCAGGCGCGGTAGCCAGCGGCTTCCATTCTTGGCACCGTCAGTGCTCATCGTATGTTCTCCGTTAGGTGAAGGGTTGTCAGAAAGTGCTTTGGATCTTCAGGCCGCCGATCAGGGCGTCGTCCACCTGCGACACCCCGCCTGGATGGCGGATGTACTGCAGGTTCGGGCGCACCGTGAGCCAGTCGGCCAGGTGAATGCCGTAATAGAGTTCAGCGCTGTACTCGGTGTCCTGCACGGGCAGGAAACTCGGATTGTCGTAGTCGTCGAGGCCGGCCGCCTGGTTGGCCAGGCGGGCGTTCTTGCGGTAGGCGGGGTTGACGTGCACGCGGGCGAGGGCGAAACCGATGTCGTCCTTGGCGCGGGCATCGAAGGGGCCCTTGTATACCAGTCCTGCCTGCACATAGTTGTCGATGGCATTGGTCTTCTTGTCGTGCATTGTGGCGTTGGCGAACAGGCTCAGGCCGCGCGACTGGTCAGTGGCCAGCGAGGTAACCTGCTGCTGGGCGCCGATCCACAGGCCGTGCTTGCTCGAACTGCTACGGTAGGTGGCGCCACTGATGGCGGCCGGCTGGCCGTTGCTGTCCTTGAGAACATCCTGTGCCTTGGCATTACTGTAGTAGTACCCGGCGCGATATTCCCCTTTCAGGCCATTGACCCGCGGGCTCCACACCAGTTCGATCGGCATTACCGCACCCTGGGTACCGCTGCCGCTGAGTTTGAAACCGTTGCCGGATTCGAGGTTGGAGGGGTTCTGCTCGAACACCCCGACCTGAGCATAGAGGGCGTCGTTGATGTTGTAGCGCACACGTAGCGCCCACTGGCTGACCGGCCAGTTGTACCAGATGCCCCCGACCCAGTTGCCCACCTGCGAGCCGCAGAAGGCCAGGTTCTGGAAGTCGCAGGGGAAACTGTTGAAGTCCTCGCCTTCACCGAAGCGGCCGAATTTCACGTCCAGGGCGCCATCGAAGTATTTCTGCCTGATCCACATCTGGGTCAGCCGCCAGGTTTCACCTCGGCCCCAGACTTCCTGGGCCGAAGTGAAGCCGCCGACCCGCGGGTCGTTGATGCGGTCGTTGCTGATGTTGTCCCCGTGGCGTTCGGTGATGGTCAGCTGCAGTTCGGTGTCTTGCCAGCCCAGGATCTTTTCCAGGTCCAGGTGGCTGCCAAAGGTGAACTGGTCGCTGTAACGCGCGGTGCGGTCGTGGTCGTAACCGCCGTGCAGGTTGCTGCCCATCTCGCCGGTGTAGCCAAGGGTGAAGTCGTAGCCTTTTTCCAGCAGCTCGCTGCGGGTGCCGCCCCAGTCACCAAGCATCCACGGTGAGTCGCTGGCGAACATTTCACTGGCGCTGGTGGTGGACGAAAAACAGGCGGCCAAGGCAATCAGGGCGGTGCCGGTGTAGCGAATGTTGGGCAGTAAGAACATGAGATAGCGCTATCTTTTGATTGTCGAAAAAACGGCAAGCGCACCGATGAGCGAGCTCTTCGATGGAAATGGCGACAGGAAAGGTGAGTGAAGCGATTCAGCTTGCGGCGGGGAGGATATAGGGGAAGTTGTAAGAAAAAAAGACAAATTGTCGCAGTTGATTGTTACACCCACGGTAACAGTGCGGGAATGGGGCGCACAGCGCCCCTTGAAGATCAGAAGGTCGTGCGCAGGCCTACTTCCACACTACGCCCCGGCGCCGGTGCTATGTCCCGCAGAATCGAACTGGCGTAACGCACGGTCTGATCCGTCAGGTTCTCACCGCGCACGAACGCCAGCCACTGGCTCTGGCCGATATCGAAGCGATAACCCACACTCGCTCCCAGGGTGGTGTAACCATCGGTGCTGGTCTCATTCGCCGGCTTGCGATGCTGAGACGCGGCATGCTGCACATCAACGCGTGCCTGCCAACGGTCCAGCTCCCAGACCAGTCCGCTGTTCAGCCGCAAAGGCGCAATGCGCGGCAGCGGCTCGCCACTGTCGAGGTTCTTGGCCCGGGTGTAGTCGCCCGAAAGCTCGAGGGCGAAACTGCCGTAGCGGTTCTCGACCAACTGCCAGCGATCCTGGGCCTCGATGCCGTAGAAACGCGCCCGCACGCCCTGGTACTGGTACTCAGGGAGCCCGCCGTCGTCGTGATCGTGATCGTGATCATCGTCGCCATGGTCGTGGTCATGGCCCTCTCGCATGTTGCCCGTGCCGATCAGGCCGATGTAGTTGCGAAAATGGCTGTAGAACACCCCGACGCTGCCCTTGTGGGTGCCATTGTCGAAGCGCAATGCCAGGTCGGCGGAGATGGCTTTTTCCTTGTTCAGGCTGGCATCACCGACTTCATAAGCCCCGGTGGCGACGTGGGCGCCGTTGGCGTAAAGCTCGTAGAAGGTCGGGGCACGTTCGGTGTAACCGACGTTGGCAGCGAGCGCCCAGACCGGGTCGAGTTGGTACACCGCCCCCGAAGACAGGCTCAAGGCATTGAAGCTGCTGGCGCTGTCGGCAGCGACGAAGTTTTCGTTGCCTTTGGCATCCGGGTCGACGCGGGTGTGTTCCAGGCGCGCACCCAGGCTCAGGTCGAGGCGCTCGGTGGCCTGCCATTGCTCAAGCATGAACAACGCCAGGCTATCGGTATCGGTGTGCGGCACGAAGGCTTCTTCACCCAGTGCCGAGAATTCATTGCGGCTGACCTGGGCGCCGATCACGCCTTCCAGCGGGCCGATCGGTTGGTGCCTGGCCTCGATACGCGCCTCATAGCCCTTGTTCTTGAAGGTGGTGTGCACTTCGCCTTCTTCGATTTCGCTGTGCTCGTAATCGGTGTAACCGGCATCGACCTTGACCGAGCTGAAGGGACCCTCGAGGTCACGCAGTTCGGAGGCGAAGCCGTAGTGATCCTGCTTCATGTCCAGGCGCACGCCGGACTCGGCCACCGAGCCGTAGTTACTGTCGTAGCGGCTGTAGGACAGGCCCGCATAGCCGTGATCCCAGTGGTAGGACCCGCCCACTGCGCCGCCATCCTGGCGCCCGTCGCTGTTTTCCAGGCGGTGCTTGCTGCCGGGCTCATCAGCGTCACGCACCTTCGAGCTGCGGGCGTAGCCTGGGATGCGTAGGTCGTTGAACTGGCGGCTGTTGGCATCCAGGTGCAGGGCGAAGGTGCCGTCACCGGCTTCCAGCTTGCCGGCACTGCTGCGCGTGGTATCGGCACCGCCGTAACGCAGTTCGCCGGCACCGTGAATGCCCTCGATGGGCGCGTCGGGGATGCGGTTGTCGAAGGTATTGACCACCCCGCCGATGGCGTTGCCGCCGTAGAGCAAGGCGGCGGGGCCACGGACGATTTCGACGCGCTCGACGGTGACCGGGTCCAGTGGCACGGCATGGTCGTAAGACAGCGCCGAGGCGTCGAGAGCGCCGACGCCGTTACGCAGGATGCGGATACGGTCACCGTCCAGGCCGCGAATCACCGGGCGGCTGGCGCCTGGGCCAAACCAGGTGGAGGCGACGCCAGGCTGTTTGTTGAGGGTTTCACCCAGGCTGCCATGCTGTTGCTGCAGCAGGTCGTCGCCTTCGAGCACGGTGCTGGGGGCAGCCAGCTCGCGGTTGCCCAGTGGGTTGGCGGTGATGACCTGGGGTTCGAGTTCCACGGCCTGGCTGGGTGATGAAGCGAGCCAGAGGGCGACGGCGAGGGGAGAGAGGCGTAGGGGAGAGTACAACATGGAAAGTGACGGTCCTTGGCAGAGTCTTTTATATTGTTACTGTATAACATCACTATTTCAGCACAGAGGTTTCAGCGTTTGCCAGCGGTTTTTGTATTGACGGTGCCGCGCCCCCTTCATCACTACACTCGTGTAATGTGCGCATCTTTTTATCCGCGGGAGTACTGGCATGAGCACGGCCAACCACAACGCGCTGCACGGCAAGACCCTCGAGCAGATCCTCACCGAGCTGGTGGCGCACTACCAATGGCAGGGCCTGGCCGAGCGCGTGGATGTGCGCTGCTTCAAGAGCAACCCGACCATCAAGTCGAGCCTGACCTTCCTGCGCAAGACGCCCTGGGCCCGGGAAAAAGTCGAGCAGCTCTACGTGAAACTGCAGCGCAACGCCTGAGATGCCGCGTCATCCCTGGCTGACCCTGGCTGCAGTGCTTGGCTGGCTGGGCCTGGCTGTGCAGGTGTACCTGGTGCTGCTGGCGCGCTGGCAGGAAGCGGCGAGCCTGATCGGCGGGCTGATCAATGTGTTCGGCTATTTCACGGTGTTGACCAATACCTTGGTGGCGACGGTGCTCAGCTATGCGGCGTTCGGCAGGGAATCAGGCGCCAAGCGCTTCTTCCTGTCGCCCTCGGTAAGTTCCGCCGTGGCCGCCAGCATCGTGCTGGTGGCGCTGGCCTACAGCGTGTTGCTGCGGCATCTGTGGCAACCCGAGGGGTGGCAATGGCTGGCGGACGAACTGCTGCACGACGTGATGCCGGCACTGTACATTGCGTACTGGTGGTTCGCCGTGCCCAAGGGGCATTTGCGGCTCTGGCACTTGGGGCCGTGGGCGCTGTACCCGGCGGTGTATTTCGGCTACGCACTGTGGCGGGGGAGTGAGATCGGGGGCTACCCGTATCCGTTCATCGACGTTGCAAGCCTTGGCTACGGGCAGGTCATGCTCAATGCCTTGGGCGTACTGACGGGGTTCTGGGCAATTGCGCTGGTACTGCTTGGGCTCGATCGCTGGCGCGGGCGGCGGCTTGCTCGGCCTGTGCAGGCCCCTTCGCGGGTGAAACCGCGAAAGGACCGGGCCTGACGACGCACATCACTCGTCGTCCGCTGTCCCTTCTGCCCGCCAGTAGGCAGCCGCTTTGAGGGCATCTTCCGGCGCACCTTTCTCCAGCAGCAGCGCCTTGGCCCGCCGGGTCAGCGATTTCTCCAGTGCCACCCAGCTGTACAGCTTGCCCTCAGGCAAGTTCAACCCCTGCACCAGCGCCAGTAAATCCTCATCCCGCTTCACCCAGATGACTTCCACTTCAGCCTTGCTCGGCAGAGGTTGGCGCTCCTGCTCATCCTCGATCTGGATGACCGCCAGCACCCGCCGGCCTGCTGGCAGTTCTTCAAGGCGTCGCCCGATGGCCGCAATGGCTGTTTCGTCACCAATGAGCAGGTAGCTGTCGAAGATATCCGGGACCACCATCGAAGCCCGTGGCCCGGCAATGTTCAGCGTCTGCCCCGGTGCAGCCTGTGCAGCCCAGGTTGATGCAGGGCCATCGCCATGCAGGACGAAATCGATGTCCAGTTCATGATTGACCAGGTCGATGCGCCGCGGCGTGTATTCGCGCATGGTAGGCCGCGCGCCGCCGTCGCGGCCCATATTGCGGGCGTCGATGGCCTGTTGTTGTTCGGCTGTTTCGGCGAACAGCAGCTTGATGTGGTCGTCACTGCCCAGGCTGGTGAAGCCTTCCAGCTCGGCGCCTTTGAGGGTGATGCGGCGCATGCGTGGGGTGAGGTCGGTAACCCGCAGTACCTGCAGGCGGCGCTGGCGGATTTCGTGATTGACGCGGTGGATGGTGTCACTCATGGAGGTTCTCCGTGGCAGGGGCGGCCGGCCCGGCGGCGATGGCCTTGGCAGTGTCGTTGAGCAGGGTGCGGACCCGTTCGATTTCTTCCGCTGTCCAGCGGCCGCTGTGCATGTGCAGGGCATGGCGCAGGTTGCCGACCGCTTCGTGAATTTCTGGCGGGCGGTCGTGGCCACGCAGGGCGCGCTTGCTGACTTCAATGCGCATGCGCACGCCGTCCAGGGCCACGGCTTGATCAGCCAGGGCGGTGCGGCCGGCCTGGGTAATGGCGTAGAGGCGTTTGCTGCCTTGCACCTGGCCGCTGATCAGCTCTGCTTCCTCGAGAAAGTTGAGGGTGGGGTAGATAACCCCGGGGCTGGGCGTGTAGCTGCCATCGAACAAGTTCTCGATCTGGCGGATCAGGTCATAGCCGTGGCCAGGTTGCTCGGCCAGCAGCGACAGCATCAACAGCTTGAGGTCGCCGGGGGCGAATACCCTTGGACCGCGTTCACCCCGGCCGGGGCGGCGTTCGAAGGGGTCGTGGGCGGAATGTTCACGCATGGCAGCGAGGCTCCGTGTGTTTAGATATATCGCAAGATATTACTCAAGATATATCTAAACACAAGCGGTCAAATGCCGATGGTTATCATTTAAATTTTAGATGGGTCACTCGCAAGCATCGCAACCTGCGGCGGTTTGCACGCGTTCGGATTGCCAGGCTCAAGGTACGGCATGAGGATGGGCGCCATCCCCTTGAGCACCTGCACAGGCAGCGCCGAGGTGAACTTGAACGCCTCCGCAGAGCGCCCTGGCACGAAGGCGGTCAGCGTGCCGAAGTGGTTGTCGCCGAGGAAAAACACGAAGGTGGCGGTGCGGTTCAGCGAACGCGAGCCGATCAACCGGCCCCCGGCGCCGAAGCTTTCGATGCGGTTGTCGCCTGTACCGGTCTTGCCGCCCATCACCAGCGGGGTGCCGTCCTGCAGCTTGAAGCTGCCGGAAATACGCCGCGCCGTACCTGCGTCGACCACTTGCGACATGGCGCCTTTGAGTGCCCGGGCCACTTCCACCGGGAGAATTCGCTGGCCACGGTCGGGGTCGCTGTTCAGCCTGGTTTCGTAGGGCGTATCGGCGGCGAAGTGCAGCGTATCGATGCGCAGTGTGGGCAGGCGCACACCGTCGTTCTGAATGATGCCGACCAGCTCGGACAGAGCCGCAGGACGGTCGCCGGAGCTGCCGATGGCGGTGGCCAGCGACGGCACCAGGTGATCGAAGGGGTAACCCACGCTCTTCCAGCGCTGGTGAATATCGAGGAAGGCTTCGATTTCCACCATGGTGCGGATACGGCTGTCCCGGGCACCCTGGTGGCGGCTCTTGAACAGCCAGCCATAGACTTCCTGACGCTCGAAGCGGCTGGCGTTGACCATCTCGGTCAGCGAGGCGCTCGGGTTCCTCAGCAGGTAGCCGAGCAGCCACAGGTCCAGCGGGTGAACCTTGGCGATGTAGCCTTGGTCAGGCAGGTCATATTTGCCGGGGCCGTAGGCCTCGTACATCTCTGCCAGACGGCCATCGGTGAGCCTGTTCAGGGCGACCTTGTTTTCCTTGATATGCGCGCGAACAAATGCATTGAAGGTTTCCTGGCCAGCCGCCGGGAACAGATAGCGGTGTACTGCGGCCAGGCGCTGCGGCGTGACGCGCATGCTGTCGAGGAAGGTATCCAGGCGTTGCTGGGAGGTTTTGCGCTGGTACTTCCTCCAGAAGCGCATCAGGTAGCTGGTGCCTTCCTTGTCGGCAAAGCGTGCCAGGTATTCCTGGCGGCGCGGGTCCGAATCGTCCTTGAGCAGCGGCACGCGGTTGAATGGCTGCTGGTAGGTCACGTAGCGCACCAGGTCGCGCATCAGGCGAATGAAGGGCAGGTTGATCGACTCGCGCAGGGCTTCTTTGAGGGTCGGGTTGCGCCTGTTGTCCTCCTTGCGGAAGTTGTTGAACACGTGCATGCCGCCGCCGGTGAAGAACGCTTCGCCGGTGTTGGCCGAGTACTTGCGCTCCAGGGCTGCGTCGAGCATGGCATCCAGGCTCTGGTTCTTGCTGTTCAGCGCCAGCCATTCCAGTGACCATTGGGTGATGCGATCGAGCTCGGCGACCTCGACCTTCTTCAGCTCGGCGGCGGGCATGCCAGCGTACTTGTCGTGCAGTTCGGCGATGATCTGCAGATAGGTGGTGAGCACCCGCAGCTTGGCCGTCGAGCCCAGTTCAAGCTTGCTGCCTTCGTTGATGTCGAAGGGCTGGTCGGTGCTGTCAGTCTGTACCCGCACCCGTGAGCCATCGGCGGTGCGTTCGAACAAGGTGAAGCTGTAGCGCACTTGGTCGGTGGTCTTGCTGGTCAGCAGGCGCTCACCGATCAGGCCGATCTGCGCAGCGAATTCAGGGTCGGAGAGGTTCTTCAGGTACTGGCTGACCTGGAGCTGAAGGTCGGCCTGCAAGGTGCTCGTTGCCGAGAGGTCAAGGCGGTCCAGGTCATACAGCGGGCGGTTGAGCATGCCTGACAGGCGGTTGCGAGCCAGGCTGATGCCTTTGTTGGTGATGATCGGAACGATGGTCGGCTGTGCCACCCAGTCGCGGTACAGCGCCTTGCTGGCCAACGCTGCGTCGGCCAGGGCGCGCTCGATGATGCCGTTGGCAGCGAGCACGCGGATGTGCGAATCAGTGAGTTCGGCCAGTTCGACGCGGCCCTTGGTCAGGTAATGCGAGGGGCGGCGCTGGGCGATCATCAACGACAGCACCTGACGCAATGCCAAGCCACGTGCGGCCATGCTTTCGGGGTCTGTCGCGGTCGAGGTGAGGGCCTGGTTGACCTGGTCGAAATCGGCGCCGTACCACACACGCAGGCCTTCGGCCATGCCATGCACTTCACCATGGCCGGGCACCGCCGACAGCGGCACGCTGTTGAGGTAGTCGCGCACGATGCGCTGGCGTGCCTCGGTGGTATC
The DNA here is from genome assembly GCF_003936645.1 of Pseudomonas sp. p106. Classification (NCBI taxonomy): domain Bacteria; kingdom Pseudomonadati; phylum Pseudomonadota; class Gammaproteobacteria; order Pseudomonadales; family Pseudomonadaceae; genus Pseudomonas; species Pseudomonas sp. p106. Next base: position 96,062 of record NZ_RHQR01000010.1, on the reverse strand, counting down.
AGGCCCGCCCTGGTAGGCGCGCACGCTGGCGGAAATCATCTGGCGGATCTTCTCGGCACCGGAGACCGTCAGGCCGTCCGGTGAATGGCGGTATTTTTCCAGCTGCGTGGCCAGCGTGCTGCCACCGGCGGACTGGCCGGGCAAGGCCAGGTATTTGGCCACCTGGCTGTAGGCGGCCTTGGCGAAGCGCGGCCAGTCGACTGCCGGGTTGTTTTTCGGGTCCTTCGGGTCCAGCAGGTCGCGGTTTTCGATGAACAGCAGGCTGTTGACCATCACCGGTGGGATTGCGGCGAAGTTCGGATACAGGTATTGCGGGTAGTTGTACTGGTACAGCGTGTCGCCGCGGCAATCGATGATCGACAATCCGGCCTGGATTTTCTCGATGTAGGGCGCGAACAGGCCGTGGTCCACGTAGTTCATCAAGGCAGGCGAAAACCGTACCTGCTCGCTGATCAGGTAGTCGCGCTTGAGCAGGCGCGGCAGGAACTCGCCCAGCGCGCTATAGCCCAGACGTTTGTCGAACGGCCCCTCGCCGGGGTAGACGATGGCGTCACTGGGCCCCGGCTGCAGTGAATAGGTAAGGGTGCTGGCCAGCTTGCTGAACTCGCGGGACTGCAGGTCGGACGTACGGAACTCGTCATAGGCGGCAAAGCCGATGGCGGTGATCGCCACCAGCAGGATCAGCAGGATCAGCCGCCACCAAAGCCGACGCTGACGTGGGGACTTTGGCTGCGGCGTGTCGGCCAGAGGTGTTTCGGGTGCTTCCGTTCTGGATGGTTCCGATTGCCACAGTGCGCCCATAGTCTTCAATCCGGCCAGGTATTTTCGTCTTGCTTGTCTGAAGCTTAGACGTTGAAGGCAGTAGGTGAAAAATTTGTAGAAAGTGCAGAAACCCCATGTGGGATATGCGCCTTTGGTGTGGGTTTCTTCGTACAAACAAGTTGCTAGGGTAGTGGGGTGAGCCAGGAGGCAGCGGTAGGTCAGCGGGTTTCTCTCCAAATTTTGAGTTATTTATAGTGAAAAGCCCTACAGCGAGCTTCCTATACTGCTCGGCCCCTTCGCCCTGCCGGGCCGCTCTACACCGGCACACGGGCCGGCCCACAAGGCCAGCCTGGCAAGCCAACGCCACGCCTATCGGCATGGCCGGCGCTGCACGAAGGTCAAATCCAATAACAAAATGAGGTTGTATTGCTATGCCCGTCGGTAACCACCCTGCCCATGGCGAGACCGCACAAGGCGGCCCGCTCAAGCGTGAACTGGGCGAACGGCACATCCGTCTGATGGCGCTGGGCGCCTGTATCGGCGTCGGTCTTTTCCTCGGTTCGGCCAAAGCCATTGAGATGGCCGGCCCCGCGATCATGCTTTCCTACATCATCGGTGGCCTGGCGATCCTGGTGATCATGCGTGCCCTCGGCGAGATGGCCGTGCACAACCCTGTCGCCGGTTCGTTCAGCCGCTATGCCCAGGACTACCTTGGCCCGTTGGCGGGCTTTCTGACCGGTTGGAACTACTGGTTCCTGTGGCTGGTGACCTGCGTCGCGGAAATCACCGCCGTGGCCATCTACATGGGCATCTGGTTCCCGGACGTGCCACGCTGGATCTGGGCCTTGGCGGCGCTGGGCAGCATGGGCGCGGTGAACCTGATCGCGGTCAAGGCTTTCGGCGAGTTCGAATTCTGGTTTGCCTTGATCAAGATCGTCACCATCATCGCCATGGTCCTGGGCGGCATCGGCATCATCGCCTTCGGCCTGGGCAACGACGGTGTGGCAGTCGGTATCTCCAACCTGTGGAGCAATGGCGGGTTCATGCCCAATGGCGTGACCGGTGTGCTGATGTCGCTGCAGATGGTGATGTTCGCCTACCTGGGCGTGGAAATGATCGGCCTGACTGCCGGCGAAGCCCGCAACCCGCAAAAAACCATCCCGCAGGCCATTGGCTCGGTGTTCTGGCGCATTCTGCTGTTCTACGTCGGTGCCTTGTTCGTGATCCTGTCGATCTACCCGTGGAATGAAATCGGCAGCCAGGGCAGCCCGTTCGTCATGACCTTCGAGCGCCTGGGTATCAAGACAGCAGCCGGCATCATCAATTTCGTGGTGATCACTGCCGCGCTGTCGTCCTGCAACGGCGGTATCTTCAGCACCGGGCGCATGCTCTACAGCCTGGCGCAAAATGGCCAGGCGCCAGCCGTCTTTGCCCGTACTTCGAAAAACGGCGTGCCACGTAACGCGCTGCTGCTGTCCATCGGTGCCTTGCTGCTGGGGGTGCTGGCCAACTACCTGGTGCCAGAGAAGGTGTTCGTCTGGGTGACGTCGATCGCCACCTTCGGCGCGATCTGGACCTGGGTGATGATCCTGCTGGCGCAGCTCAAGTTCCGCGCCGGGCTGTCGGCCGCCGAGCGCAAGGGCTTGAAGTACCGCATGTGGCTGTGGCCGCTCAGTTCCTACCTGGCGCTGGGCTTCCTGGTGCTGGTGGTTGGCTTGATGGCGTACTTCGAGGATACCCGTGTGGCGCTGTACATTGGCCCGGCGTTCCTGGTGCTGCTGACGGTGCTGTACTACGCGTTCCGCCTGGCGCCGAAAGAACTACAGGGTGTAGCCGGTAACGCTTCCTGATGTGAGATAGCCGGGGCCGCTTTGCGGCCCTTTCGCGACACAACAGCAGATAGCGTATCCCGGTAGGAGCGTCCTTGTGTCGCGAAAGGGCTGCGCAGCAGCCCCAGGGTTCTATCAGGCCGCCACCTCACTGTGCGGCTCGAAGCTGTCCGCCCGCGCCAGCTGCCACATCCGCGAATAGAACTGCCCGTCCACCTCGCCAGTCAGCAACTCCCCCGGCTTCAAGAACACATGCATCTGCGAGAACAGCTTGATTTCGGTAGCCGACACGCGCCGCACCAAGTGCTTGGCTTCCAGTTGCGCGGGGTGTTCCAGGCCGGCCGCTGCGAGCATTTCTGCCAGGGCGCGCAAGGTGTTGTGGTGGAAGTTCACGACCCGCTGGGCTTTGTCCGGGACCACCAGCGCACGCTGGCGCAACGGGTCTTGTGTGGCCACGCCCGTGGGGCATTTGTTGGTATGGCAACTCTGCGACTGGATGCAGCCGATGGCGAACATGAAGCCGCGAGCAGAGTTGGCCCAGTCGGCACCGATGGCCAGCACGCTGGCGATGTCGAAGGCGCTGACGATCTTGCCGCTGGCGCCGAGCTTGATCTTGTCGCGCAGGTTCAGGCCAACCAGCGTGTTGTGCACGAACAGCAGCCCTTCGCGCAGCGGCACACCGATATGGTCGGTGAACTCCACCGGTGCGGCACCGGTACCACCTTCCTTGCCATCGACCACGATGAAGTCGGGCAGTATGCCTGTTTCCAGCATGGCCTTGGCGATGCCCATGAATTCCCACGGGTGGCCCAGGCAGAACTTGAAGCCCACCGGCTTGCCGCCGGACAGCTCACGGAGACGGGCGATGAACTGCATCATCTCGATGGGTGTGGAGAACGCGCTGTGGCGGGATGGCGAGATGCAGTCCTCACCCATGAGAATGCCGCGGGTCTCGGCGATTTCCCGGGTGACCTTGTGCTTGGGCAGGATGCCGCCGTGGCCGGGCTTGGCGCCCTGGCTCATCTTGATCTCGATCATCCGCACCTGCGGGCTGCGCGCCTGGGCGGCAAAACGCTCGGGGTCGAAGCGCCCGTCCGCTGTGCGGCAGCCGAAGTAGCCGCTGCCCAGCTCCCACACCAGGTCGCCGCCGTGTTCGCGGTGGTAGGGGCTGATGCTGCCTTCGCCGGTGTCATGGTGGAAGTTGCCCAGCTTGGCACCCTGGTTGAGCGCGCGGATGGCATTGGCACTCAGCGAGCCAAAGCTCATGGCGGAAATGTTGAAGATCGATGCCGAATAGGGCTGGCTGCACTGCGGTCCGCCAATGATGATCCGGAAGCTTGAGGGGTCGGCCAGCGGGGCCGGGCGCATGGAGTGGCCGATGAACTCGAAGCCAGACTCGTACACGTCGATCAGCGTACCGAAGGGCTTGTCCGACGCTTCGTTCTTGGCCCGCGCGTACACCAGCGAGCGCTGGGCGCGGGAGAAGGGCAGGGCATCGCTGTCGGCTTCCAGCAGGTACTGGCGGATCTCCGGGCGAATGCCCTCGACCAGGTAGCGGATGTTGCCCAGTATCGGGTAGTTGCGGCGTACCGCGTGGCGTTGCTGCAGCAGGTCGAACAAACCGATCAGGCTGAGCACGGCCGTAATCAGGGTGAACGGCCACAGCCATTCATGGTTCAGGAACGGCAGGCTCGCCACGGTGAACAGAACACAGGCGGCAAACACGGCATAGCGACTGAGAAGTGACAGGCTCATACGGGGTCCTTACGATGGCGCGGTCAGGCTCAGGGCCTGGGGCAAACCCCGACCATAGCCCGGTTGCGCAGCGCTGAACATGAAAATCGGGGTATCGAAAATCATTCGCGCAGCAGTTTCTGCCGCCACCGTTGCTGCTCTTCATTCGTCGCTTGCACCAGGTAGGCGTAGCGGTTGGCAACTCGCACTGCCACCGGCACGCCATCGCGGTACAACACACGATTGCCACCGGCCGCCGGCACCTTCGCTCCGGGCAGCAGCGACCCGATCAGGTTCAGTGGGTCACTGGCACTGACCACCACCAGCGCGCCCTCCATCTCGCGCCGGCGTACCTGGCGCAGCAGCCCGACCGCTTCGGGCAGGGCGAACTGCTCCCCGGCCAAGCCGGCGATGAAGCGCCCGCCGCGAATCTCGCCGCGCGCCTCAAGCCGGTGGCAGCAGCGCAGCAGCTCACGCCAGGGTGGCAGCACATCACTCTCGCGCTCCAGCAGCCGCCAGCAGATCACGCCATAGCGTCTTAACAGGGTGCGGGCGAGGTGTTCCAACCGTTGCCCGTCGTCCACTTCGGCATTGCCCCTGCGTAACAGCGCCCAGCGCCCGGCGTGCGCCATGCTGGTGGAAATCGGCGCATGGCCGCGCCGGCTGTTGCGCGATGAGCGTTTCGCCGCCGGGGTGATAAGGCTACGCAGCCCGGTAAAGCTGTCGGCACTTGCAAGGCCCGAACCGACCAATTCCTGTAACGCCGTTTCCAGCTCGCTGGGCAACAAGTGGGCTTGCTGGGTCAGTTCGTCGAAGAACAGAGCGCCATGCGCCTGCAATACCTGATGCACACGTTGCGCACGCGGGCTTAGCTCGTCCAGAGCCGGCGCAGGTACAAGGCTGCGCCACAAGCCCAGGTGTTGACGTGGCAACAGCACCAGCGGCGTACTCGCCAGCGTACTGCTCGACACTTTGCCCGCCAGGCGGCTCCAGGCGAACTGCCCGCTACGGCACGCCTCGTCGAGCCAGTGAATGCTGTAGTCCTTGATCCGTGCCGGCAGCAGCTCTGCCTCCCAGGCGCCGGCCGCGGCTGGGAAACCCTGCAACTGCTCAAGCACCTCGGCCACAGCGTGCGGCCCACGCAATTTTTCGTCGGCCGCAAGGTGCTGCCAGTCAAACACAAAGCGCATGAAGTCCTGCAGGCTTACCGGCTCGATCTCCCGGCGCAGGCGTTTGACTGTGTAGCGATGGATACGCGCCAACAGGTGGCGTTCGCACCATTGCCGTTGCACCTCACCTGGGCTGAACTGGCCGCGCAGTACGTAGCCCTCTGCTTCCAGGCGGGCCAGTGCCTGTTCGATGGCTGCCTGCGGCTTGCCCAGTGGTGCCGCGATCTGCGCCAGGGTCAGCGGGCCGTGGCCGCTCAGGCGGGCGCGCAGCAGCTCGCTCAGTGCACTGTCCGGGTCCAGGGCCTGGTCGAAGCCGGGGAGCACGTGGAGGGCGGGCTCCAGACGTGCCTCCGGATACAGCGCTTGGAGCAGGCTCAGGCGCTCGCGGGCCAGCCACAGGTGTTCGTCGGGCAAGCGTAACGCCCGGCCCGCCTTGGCCAGTTGCCTGAGCAGCAAGCCCCAGGTCGGGTTGGCCTGGACTTCGTGCTGGCTGATGGCGCCCAGGCTCATCAAGGCTTCGTGCATTTCGTCGGCGCTGCCGGGTTGCGGCCAGGCCTCTGCCTGGACAGCGCTGATGGCATCGGCGTCCAGCGCGCCCAGGTCGTCGCCACTGTGCACCTCGTTCCAGCGTCGGTTGAGTACCGCCTGGGTTCGGCGCTCCTCCAGCGGTGCATCATCAAGGAACGCATATGGCCTGGCGTTGAGGATGGCCGAGGCCAGCGGCGAGGGGGCCGGCAGGTCGCGGCTCAGCAAGCGCACCTGGCCACTTTCCATGCGCCTCAACAGTGCCATCCAGCCCTCGCTGTCCATGGCTTCGTGCAGGCAGTCGTCGAGGGTCTGCTCGATCAGCGGGTGATCCGGGATTTGCCGTTCACCGACGATGTTTTCCAGGCAGGCGATCTGGTCGGGGAACACGGCGGCAATCAGGTCTTCGCTTTTCATGCGCTGGATCTGCGGCGCCACCTTGCGTCCCCCGACGTAGCGCGGCAAGGCCATTGCCACTGCCGCGTTCCAACGCCAGCGCACCCCGAACAAGGGCGCATCGAGCAGGGCCTGGATGAGAATGTGCTCGGCGTTGCGGCTGGACAGGTAGCGCCAGACTTCGTCCAGCTCGAAACTGTGGCTGGTCGACAGTGACAGCACGATGGCGTCCTCGCTGGCTGCCGCCTGCAATTCGAAATTGAACGTGCGGCAGAAGCGTTTGCGCAGCGCCAGGCCCCAGGCGCGGTTGATGCGGCTGCCGTAGGGCGAATGGATGATCAACTGGGTGCCACCGGACTCGTCGAAGAAGCGCTCCATCACCAGCGTGTGTTGCGAGGGCAGGGCGCCCAGCACTTCACGGGTACGCCCCAGGTAATCGAGCAGTTGGCTGGCGCAGGCCTCGTCCAGTGCATAAGTACTTTGCAGCCATGACAGCACTGGGGCGAAAGCGCCGTTACTCAGCCCCAGTTGCTCATCGATACGTGCCTGCAGGCGGGCAACGGCGGCGGACAATTCGTCACTGCGTCCCGGCGCCTCTCCTAGCCAGAACGGAATGGTCGGCGGCAGGCCGTGGGCGTCTTCGACCCTTACCCGGCCGGGTTCCACCCGCAGGATCCGATAGGACGCATTGCCCAACTGAAAGATGTCGCCAGCAATGCTCTCCACGGCAAAGTCTTCGTTGACGCTGCCGATGTTCAGCGCCTGCGGCTCCAGCAGCACAGCGTAGTCGGCGGTTTCGGGGATGGTGCCGCCGCTGGTGAGCGCGGTCAGCTGGCTACCGCGGCGCCCGCGCAAGGTGCCGCTCACCGCGTCGCGGTGCAGGTAGGCGCTGCGAATGCCTTGGCGTCCGTTGTAGCCTTCGGCGAGCATGCTTAGCAGCGCTTGGTAATGCTTGGTGTCCAGCTCGGTGTAGGGCGTTGCCTTGCGCAGGCAGTCGAACAATGCCTGTTCCTGCCACGGCTGGTTGCTGGTTTCGGCGACGATCTGCTGGGCCAGTACGTCCAGTGGCGCATGGGGTATGTGCAACTGCTCGAGCTCGCCCTGTTGCACACAGTCGAGCAGGGCCGTGCACTCGATCAGGTCATCCCGCGAGGTGGCGAACAGGCGCCCTTTGGGGATGCCTTCGACCTGGTGCCCGGAGCGGCCGACCCGCTGCAAGAACGCGGCGATGGAGCCTGGCGAGGCGATCTGGCAAACCAGGTCGACATCACCGATATCGATACCCAGCTCCAGGGAAGCCGTGGCGACCAGCACCTGCAACTGGCCGTTTTTCAGGCGCTGCTCCGCATCCAGGCGCAGCTCCTTGGCCAGGCTGCCGTGGTGTGCGGCCACGGCCTCTTTGCCAAGGCGGTCGCTGAGGTGGCGGGTGAGGCGTTCGGCCAGGCGCCGAGTGTTGACGAATACCAACGTGGTGCGGTGTTCACGGGCCAGAGCTGCCAGGCGATCGTAGACCAGGTTCCACACATCCGTGGCCATGACCGCGCCCAAGGGCACGGGGGGCACTTCAAGGGCAAGGTCGCGCTGGCGGGCGTGGCCGATATCGACGATTGCGCAAGGGCGTTGGTGGCCGGCCAGAAACGCGGCCACGCGCTCCACCGGGCGCTGGGTGGCAGACAACCCTATGCGCCGCAGCCCCCGCCCGGTGAGCGCTTGAAGGCGCTCCAGCGTCAGTGCCAGGTGGGCGCCGCGCTTGTTGCCGGCCAAGGCGTGAATCTCATCGACGATCACCGTGTGCACGCCGCTCAGGCCAGCGCGGCCCGAGGCAGAGCCCATCAGCACGTAGAGCGACTCGGGCGTGGTCACGAGGATGTGCGGGGCCAGTTTGCGCATGGCCGCGCGTTCTTTTTGCGGCGTGTCGCCGGTGCGTACGGCAGTGGTGATGCGCGGCGGCGTCAGCCCCTGGTCTAGCAGTGCCTGGCTGATGCCTTCGAGCGGCGCCTGCAGGTTCAGGCGAATGTCATTGGACAGTGCCTTGAGCGGCGAAACGTACACTACCTGGGTTTGCGCGGGCAGTTCGCCGTTGTGTTCAAGGCCCTCACGGAACAGCTCGTCGAGCACCGCGAGAAAGGCGCTCAAGGTTTTGCCCGAGCCGGTCGGCGCGGCCAGCAGCATCGATTGGCGGGCGTGAATCAACGGCCAGGCGCGGGCCTGGGCGTCGGTGACCGTGGCGAAATGGCGACGGAACCAGGTGCCGATGGCGGGGAGGAACAGCTCAAGCACCGGGTGCTGTTGGGCAGGCAGGTTCATGAGAAGGTTATGGCGGGTCGCTGGCGGATTGGCAAGGGGCCGTTCGTCTGTGAAGCCGGCTTGCCGGCGACAGGGCTCCATGGGATCCTCACGGGCTTTAAGAGTGAGCCTGACCATGCCCAACGTTATCCGCATCGCCGCTGCCCTGTTGATCGACCCACTGGGTCGAACCCTGCTGGTACGCAAACGTGGTACTCAGGCGTTCATGCAGCCTGGGGGCAAGATCGATGCGGGTGAAACGCCGCTGGACGCACTGGTGCGCGAACTGCATGAGGAATTAGGGTTGCGCATTGACCCTGCTTGGGCCATCCCGCTGGGCCGTTTCAGCGCACCGGCCGCCAACGAGCCCGGCTTTGAGGTGCAGGCCGAGCTGTTCCGGGTCGACAGCGCCGAGGCCGTGGTCCCGGCGGCGGAAATCGAGGAAGTGATCTGGCTGGCCGCTGACCAGGCACCGATGCCTGAGCTGGCGCCGCTGACCCGCGACCTGATACTGCCGCTCTACCGCAAGGCCCTCAGCGTACCGCGCTGACCCCATCGAGCGTGGCGAACGAGGTGTCCTTGGCGGTGAGCAGGAAGTCGCGCATGTAGGGAGCGTCGAGCATGTCGGTGCGTACTCCCGCATAGAGTGTGGCGAACAGGCCTTTCTCGCCCAGGCGCTTGCCCTTCACATACCCGCGCGAACTGTACTCATGCAGCGCCCAGTGCGGCATGCCACAGACTCCGCGGCCGCTGGCCACCAGTTGCATCATCATCACCGTCAGCTCCGAGGTGCGTACGGCCGCCGGCTCGATGTCGGCTGGTTCCAGGAAGCGGGTGAAGATGTCCAGCCGGTCGCGCTCCACCGGGTAGGTGATCAGCGTCTGGTCGAGCAGGTCCTGGGGCACGATGTAAGGCTTGCTGGCCAGCGGGTGCTGGTTGGCCACGGCGAGCATGGCTTCATAGGTGAACAGCGGCACGTAAGTGATGCCGGCAAGGTCCAGTGGGTCGGAGGTCACTACCAGGTCCAGGTCGCCACGGGCGAGGGCGGGCAGCGGCGCGAATGCGAAGCCCGAAGCCAGGTCCAGCTCCACTTCCGGCCAAGCATCACGGAACTGGTCGATGGTGGGCATCAGCCATTGGAAGCAGCTGTGGCATTCGATGGCCATGTGCAGGCGCCCGGCAGTACCCCCGGCCAGGCGGGCGATGTCACGTTCCGCACCACGCAGCAGCGGCAGGGTGGCATCTGCCAGTTGCAGCAAGCGCAGGCCGGCGCTGGTGAAGCGGATAGGTTTGGTCTTGCGTGCGAACAGCGGCAGGCCCAGGCGTTCTTCAAGCTCCTTGAACTGATGCGACAGCGCCGACTGGGTCAGGTGCAGACGCTCGGCAGCCTCCACCAGGCTATCGGCCTCGCGCAGGGCATGAAGGGTTTTCAGGTGGCGGATCTCCAGCACGGCTGACTCCGAGAGCATAATTTGAGTGAACAGAGAATGAGTTGAGTTTCCCTCATGTTGGTCCCGCTGTCGACTGGACCTTGCGCCGCACCACTGGGCGGGCTTCATCAAACTGTCACGGAACTGTGGCAGCGCGCCCGAACGATTTTCATCAGACTCGCGCTCTACTGGGGATCTGCATTCTGGTGTTTCTTTCATGCGGGCTTTTTTGCTTTTTTTCTTGTTCCTTGTCAGCGTGCCGGCGAGCTTCGCCGATCAGCGTTGTGACACTCAAGTACCGGTCCAACGGGCCGAAGCAGGCGATCTGAGCCTGGTTTACCAAAGTGTCGGCGCGCCACGGGACCCGGCTTTGCTGCTGGTCATGGGCTTGGGTGGGCAACTGATCCACTGGCCGGATGATGTGGTCGAGGCCTTGTGTCGACAAGGCTTTCGGGTCATTCGCTACGACAACCGTGACGTTGGCCTGTCGCGCTGGAACCAACAGCCTCCCTCGGCCAATCTCACGGTCGAGCTGTTGCGCTACAAGTTCGGCCTGCCGGTTGCCGCGCCCTATACGCTGACCGACATGGCGGGTGACGGGCTGCGCCTGATGGACACATTGGGGATTGGTCAATTCCATGTTCTGGGTGTCAGCATGGGTGGGATGATCGCCCAGCACATGGCTGCAATGGCGCCGGAGCGGGTGCGCAGCCTGACACTGGTCATGTCCAGTTCTGGCGCTGCAGGCCTGCCGGCGCCAGCCCCAGCGCTGGTGCAGTTGCTGGCCCGGCGCAGTGCGCCGACTCGGGAAGTGGCCATCGAGCAGCAGGCCGACCTGCTGGCGGCGTTGGGCAGCCCCCAGGTGCATGATGACCGGGCCGCTTTGGTACAGCAGGCCGCGCAGGCCTATGACCGGGCGTTCAACCCTGAAGGTGCCAAGCGTCAGATCATGGCGATCCTGGCCGAGCCAAGCCGGGTAGCGCTGCTCAACCAGCTGCGCGTACCGACATTGGTGGTGCATGGGACGGCTGACCCTTTGTTGCCGGTGATGCATGGGGTGCACCTGGCGGCGCATATCCGCGGTAGCCAGCTGCGGCTGATCCCGGGGTTGGCACATCGGTTCCAGGAGCCCTTCAAGGCACCGTTGCTGGGGGCCGTGCTGCCTTACCTGCAGTCACATCGCGAGGACGTGACACATATTGCCGGGTTATGAAAGTGGCGTAGGCCTTCCTCTCGCAGACGTTCAGCCCAGCCCGTACTTTTTCACTTTGTCGAACAGCGTGGTCTTGGCCATGCCCAGCTCCTGGCTGGCCTGGCTGAGGTTGCCGCCGGTGCGTTGCAGGGCATCGCTGAGCAGATTGCGCTCGAACGCCTCTACCGCTTCGGCAAAGCCCAACCCTTGGCTGGCGCCACCGCTCGGGCCTTTCTTGAACGCTGGCAGGCCCAGGGCATAGCGCTCGGCAACGTTGCGCAGTTCCCGCACATTGCCGGGCCAGTCATGGGCCATCAGGCGCGACAGGGTCTGGCTGTCCAGTGTCGGCATGTCCCGGTCGAAGCGCAGCGCCGACTGCTGCAGGAAGTGTTCGAACAGTTGCAGGATATCTTCACGGCGCTCGCGCAGTGGCGGCAACTCCAGGGTTACCACGTTGAGGCGGTAGTACAGGTCGCTGCGGAACTGCCCACTCTGGCCGAGCTGGTCGAGGTCGGCCTTGGTTGCGGCGATCACCCGGCAGTCCACCGCAATGCTCTGGTTCGAGCCCAGGCGCTCCAGGGTGCGCTCCTGCAGTACCCGCAGCAGTTTGATCTGCAGGTTGATCGGCATGCTCTCGACTTCATCGAGGAACAAGGTACCGCCATTGGCGTGCTCGATCTTGCCGATACGGCGCTTGCCTGCGCCGGTGAAAGCGTTGGCCTCGTGGCCAAAGATTTCGCTCTCGAACAGGTTTTCCGGCAGGCCGCCACAATTGAGCGCCACAAACGGTTGGTTCTGGCGCCGGCTGAAATCGTGCAGGCAACGGGCGACCAGCTCTTTGCCGGTACCGGTCTCGCCTTCGATCAGCACGTTGGCCGAGGTGTCGGCAACGTTAGCGATCAGCTCACGCAATTGCTCCATGGCGGGCGAGCGGCCGATGATGCGGCCTTCCAGGCTGCTCTGTTCGGCCAGTTGGCGGCGCAGGGCCAGCACTTCGCGCGATAGCCCGCGCTGTTCGAGCGCGCGGCGCACCACGTCGACCAGGCGTTCCGGCGAAAAGGGCTTCTCCATGAAGTCGTAGGCACCATTGCGCATGGCGCCGACGGCCATGTCGATATCGCCATGGCCGGTGATCAGTACCACCGGCAGGCTGCGGTCGCGCGCCTTGAGGCGGTTGAGCAGTTCCAGGCCGTCGATGCCCGGCAGGCGGATGTCACTGACGACGATGCCGGCGAAGTCATCACCGATCCGTTCCAGCGCCTGTTCGGCGCTACCGACACCCTCGCAGGCGATGTCTTCCAGGGCCAGCGCCTGCTGGCAGCCGAGCAGCACATGCGGGTCGTCTTCAACGATCAGGACGGTAAGAGGCGCTTGGTTCATGGGAGCTCTGCCGATTCATTAGGGGGGGACACCAGCGGCAGGGCGAGAACGAAGGCCGTTCCGCCACTGACAGGGTGCTCGACGTTGAGGCTGCCCTTGGCGGCGGCGGCAAGGCTCGCCGACAGGGTCAGGCCCAGGCCCAGGCCGTGTTCGCCCGGTTTGGTGGTGAAGAAGGGTTCGAACAGGTGCTTGCGCGCCTCGTCATCGATGCCGTGGCCATTGTCGCGTACCCGCAGGCGGTACTTGTCGCCTTGCAACTCGCCTTCCAGCCAAAGCTCAGGTGCCGGCTGGGCAGCCATGGCGTCCAGGGCATTGCCGATCAGGTTGACCAGAATCTGCTCCAGGCGGGTCTGGTCAATGGCCAGTTGCAGGTCGTCGAACTGGCTGTGCAGCTTCAGGTGGCAGCCACTGATGCGACTGGCCAGCACCTGCAAGGTGGCCTCCACGGCCTTGGCCAGCGATGCCTGGCCGCGGTCGTCACCACGCCGGGCGAACGAACGCAGGCTGGCGGTGATGCGGCCCATGCGGTCGATCAGTTCGTTCATGGTGCGCAGGTTGGTACTGGCGGTGTCCAGCGCGCCGCGTTCGAGAAAGCGCACGGTGTTGCCGGACAGTGTCCGCAGCGCCGCCAGCGGCTGGTTGAGCTCGTGGGCGATGCTGGTGGACATCTGCCCGATGGCTGCCAATTTGCCGGCCTGAACCAGTTCGTCCTGGGCGTGGCGCAGGGTTTGCTCGGCGTGACGGCGTTCACGGATCTGCCCCTTGAGCCTTTCGTTGCTGGCGCGCAGGTCGGCGGTGCGCTCGGCAATGCGCCGCTCCAGCTGGCTGTTGGCTTCTTCGAGCGCTTCGCGTGCAGCCAGGCGGGTGGCGATCACCTTGCGCCGCTCGTTCCAGGCGATACCCAGGATCGCCAGCAGGGCGAACGCCACGCCTACCAGAATGCCTTGCACCATCGACTCGCGGCGCAGGTCCTGCAGGGGAGTGAGCAGGGTGAAATGCCAGGGGGTATCCACCAGGCGCCGGGTTTGCGCCAGGTAGGCCACCTCATGCGCTTTGCCGTGGGCAGTTTCACTGTTGGCCGGGAAGGTCAGCTTCTCTACGCCATCGGCCAGCGTCTCGCGGGCCAGCGGCTGCAGCTCGTTCAGCGGCCACCAGTAATATTGCAGGCTGCGCGCCAGGCGCTCCTTGATCTGCGGGGTCATGGGGCGCACCGACTTCAGGCGCCGCGCCGGGTCGCTGGAGAGGATGATGATGCCGTTTTCGTCGCTGACGAACGCTTCCAGGCGGGCGCGTTGCCAGCGTTCTTCCAAGGTGTCCAGGCGCACCTTGATCACCGCCACGCCGATGATCTTGCCGTGTTCTTCCAGGCCATGGGCCAGGTAATAGCCGGCCTCGCCGGTGGTGCTGCCAATGCCGTAGAAACGGCCCGGCTCGCCGCGCACGGCGGTCTGGAAATAGGCGCGGAAGGACAGGTCTTCACCGAGGAACGAGTCGGCATCGCGCCAGTTGCTGGTGGCCTGTACCCGGCCATTGGTATCGAGCACGAAGATAGCCCGGCTGCGGCTGCGGCGGTTGAGGCCTTCGAGGTATTCGTTGACGGCCTGGCGTGAGCCGCCGTCTGGGTCGGTGAGCAGGTGCGAGACGCTGTCTTCCAGCTCCAGCAGGCTCGGCAGGTAGGTGTACTTGCTGATTTCACTCTCGACCGTACGCGCGTGCAACTCCAGCTGGCGCTCGCCGTTTTCACTCAGGGCGCGTATGCCATTGCTTTCGCTGATCAGGTAGCCAGCCAGGCCCAGCCCGACCATCAGCAGGATGATCAGGGGCGGCAGCAGCAATTGGCGGATCAGGCGGGATTTCACGGCAGGCTTGGCAGGGAGAAGTAGCGAGGGGTCGCATTTCATCACAGTGGCCTTGTCACGACCAGCATCCGCTGCCCGGTGGGGCCCGGGGCAGCAGATACTGTGGCCGGCTTAGTGTTGCAGGATCTTGCTGAGGAAGTGCTGAGTGCGTTGGTCGCGGGTACCCTGGTCACCGAAGAACTCTTCCTTGGTGCAGTCTTCGATGATGCAGCCTTTGTCCATGAAGATGACCCGGTTGGCGACCTTGCGGGCAAAGCCCATCTCGTGGGTCACGCACATCATGGTCATGCCTTCGTTGGCCAGCTGCACCATCACATCCAGCACCTCGCTGACCATTTCCGGGTCCAGCGCAGAGGTCGGCTCGTCGAACAGCATGACGATCGGGTCCATGGCCAGGGCGCGGGCGATCGCCACACGTTGCTGCTGGCCACCAGAGAGCTGGCCGGGGTGCTTCTTGGCATGGGCGCTGAGGCCGACCCGTTCGAGCAGGGCCAGGCCCTTCTTGGTGGCCTCCGCTTCGCTGCGGCCCAGTACCTTGCGCTGGGCGATGGTCAGGTTCTCGGTGATGGTCAGGTGCGGGAACAGCTCGAAGTGCTGGAACACCATGCCGACCCGCGAGCGCAATTTGGGCAGGTTGGTCTTGGGGTTGGCAATCGAGGTGCCATCGACCACGATGTCGCCCTTCTGGAACGGCTCCAGGGCGTTGACGCACTTGATCAGCGTGGATTTACCCGAGCCCGAAGGGCCGCACACCACCACCACTTCACCTTTCTTGACCTCGGTGCTGCAGTCGGTCAGTACCTGGAAGTCGCCGTACCACTTGTTGACGTTCTTGATGGAAATCATACGGTGATCCTTTTTTGCAGGCGCTTGACCAGCCACGAAGCGGAGAAGCTGATGAGGAAGTAGACGACCCCGGCGAAGATCAGGAACTCATGGGAGCGCCCGATGATGTCGCCGTTGGAACGTGCCGAGTTGAGGAAGTCCACCAGGCCCACGGTGTAGACCAGCGAGGTGTCCTGGAACAGGATGATGCTCTGCTGCAGCAGCAGCGGGGTCATCTTGCGGAAGGCCTGGGGCAGGATGATCAGGCGCATGGTCTGGGCGTAGTTCATGCCCAGTGCCTGTGCCGCGCCCATCTGGCCTTTGGAGATCGACTGCACGCCGGCGCGGACGATTTCGCAAAAGTACGCGGCCTCGAACATCATGAAGGCGACCACGCAGGAGGTGAAGGCACCCACCGGGGTGTCCTCGCCGGTGATCCAGCGCAGCACGAACGGCACCGCCAGATAGAACCAGGTGATCACCAGCAGCAGCGGGATCGAGCGGAAGTAGTTGACGTAGGCACCGGCGATGTTCGAGAGCAGCTTGTTCGACGACAAGCGCATCAATGCCAGGAGTGTGCCCAGCACGATACCGCCGATCACGCCCATGACCATCAGCTTGAGGGTCATGACCATACCTTCCCAGAGGGCGGGCAGGGCCGGGATGATTTCGCTGAAATCCATTTCCATTTACTTGCCCCCCACGGAAATCAGGCCAGGCACGGCGACTTTTTTCTCGACCAGGCGCATCAGCAGCATCAGGCCCATGTTCAGGGTGAAGTAGATCAGCGTGGCCAGGGTGAACGCCTCGAACAGGTTGGCGGAAAACTCAGCGGTCTGCTTGGTCTGTGCCAGCAGCTCCATCAGGCCGATCAGCGAGGCTACCGAAGAGTTCTTGAACACGTTGAGGAACTCGGAGGTGAGCGGCGGAATGATGATCCGGTACGCTTGAGGCAACAGCACGTTGTTATAGATCTGCGGCAGGCTGAAGCCCATGGCGCGGGCGGCAGCTTCCTGACCGCGCGGCAGTGCCTGGATGCCGGTGCGTACCTGTTCGCAGACGCGGGCTGCGGTGAACAGGCCCAGGCAGATGACCACGCTGATCAATGCCGAGGTGGTCGGGTTGAGGTCCTGCTTGAACCATACCTGCAGGCCCTCAGGCAGCAGGTCTGGTACCAGGAAGTACCAGATGAACAGTTGCACCAGCAGCGGCACGTTGCGGAACAGCTCCACGTAAGCGGTTGCGATACCCGATACCAGGCGGTTCGGCACGGTACGCATGACGCCAAGGAGCGAGCCCAGCAGCAGCGCGATGATCCAGGCGGAAATGGCGATGGCGATGGTCCAGCCCAGGCCGGTGATGTACCAGTCCAGATAGGTTTCGCTGCCCACGCCGGTGGACTTGAAGAACACGCCCCAGTCCCAGTTGTAATTCATCGGGATTTCCCCTCAGACGGTTGTTTCACGGGCACCTTCGAGCATCCGGGGGCGCTTGGCGCCCTCGGATGAAAGGTTAGACACTAATGAGTGGCTTGCAGCGTTGATTCGTGCGCTTGCGCACCAGGCCACTAACTGAGGATCAGGATTTCTTCTCGTCTGCGGCCTTGTCGGTCGGCTCGGCGATCAGCTTTTTCAGTTCGTCGCTCATCGGGAACTGAAGGTTCAGGCCTTTTGGCGGAATCGGCTGCTGGAACCACTTGTCGTAGCTCTTGTTGACTTCGCCCGACTTGAAATAGCCCACGATGGCATCGTCGACGGCTTTCTTGAAGGTCTCGTCGCCCTTGCGCATCATGCAGCCATAGATCTCGTAAGACTGTGGCGTTCCGGTGATCACCCAGTCCGCAGGCTTGCGCGCTTTGGCCATTTCACCGGCCAGCAGAGCGTCGTCCATCATGAAGGCCACGGCACGGTTGCTTTCAAGCATGTTGAAGGCTTCACCGTGGTCCTTGGCGGAAATCACGTTCATCTTCATCTGCTTGTCGGCGTTCATCGCCTTGAGGATGCGCTCGGAGGTGGTGCCGGCGGTGGTCACCACGTTCTTGCCGGCCAGATCCGGGAAGTCTTTATAGGACGGCTGACCATCCTTGACCTTGGTCAGCAGGCGCGTGCCGACTTCGAAGATACCCACCGAGAAGGCGACCTGCTGCTGGCGCTCGACGTTGTTGGTGGTGGAGCCGCATTCCAGGTCGACGGTGCCGTTCTGCACCAGCGGGATACGGGTTTGCGAAGTGACCAGGTTGTAACGGACCTTGATGTCAGTACCCAGTTGTTTCTTCAGGGCTTCGACCACTGCCAGCTGGATGTCATGGGAGTAACCCACGGGTTGCGGCTTGCCAGCCAGGTAGGAAAACGGAATGGAGGAGTCACGGTGCCCCAGGGTGATGGTGCCCGACTCCTTGATCTTCTTCAGGGTGCCGGTCAGCTCCTCGGCCATGGCGGGCGAAGCGATGACTGCAGCCGCGATGGCGGCCCCCAGCAATTGACGAACGATACGCATCAAATTTTCCTCGACGTGTTTGTTTTTTTTATGGAGCCGTTGGCGGACTCTTTCGTTCAACGCATGCAGCATGAAGCGTTGTGCATTCGGCTTCCAAGTGTAGAGCATGACTCGTGCCAAGCTCTCACAATGATCATAACCCCGCGAAAAGCCTGGGCATGAACCCTATATGAAGGTTTTTGCGCAAAGCCACGTGGTCGGAACGCCGAATGAGTGCCTCTATTGCGTTCGGCAATCCGAACGGTGGGCGCCTCGCAGAGTCCGTGGCGTCAGCTTTAAATAACACCCCTGCATGAAAAGCACATGTTGAGCTTGCTGCCTCATTATCAGGAGCTCATTTCGTGTCCGTCATTGCGATCCCTTCCGATTCCGTCGATGCCTTCATTGCCCGACAGCTTGCGCCCTGGCTGAGAACCGCCAATGTCGATCTTCTTCTGACCTTCCACAGGGCCCTGCGCCTTGAGCAGGACGCCGCTGAGCATGTCAAAAACAGGTTGGCGAGCATTCCCAGCCTGGAGGCCTTCGCCTCGCCGTTGCTAGAACGGGCCATGCGGGCCAAAGGCCTGGCCAACGTCGATGTGCGCAGCATGCAGGTCTGCATCGAGGACGATGTGCCCATGCCCAGCGCAGCGCCACGCCTGCATACCCCCTGGAGGACACTGCACAGTGCGCAATCCTTGTTGACGGCGGCGCTGCACAACTTTCATGAAAGCGAGACCACGCCGTCGCTCCATCGCCGAGCCTATCTGCAGGACGGCCATGGGGTACGGCTGCCGCTGGCGTTCGAGGTGTTTGCCCGCTGCTGCAGAGACTTGGATATTGGCGGGCAGTATCAACAACTGCTGCGCTCGCAACTGTTCCCCAAAAGCAGGCCCACCGCGCCGGAGGATTTTGCCCGTTTAGCGGTGGAGCGGATGTTCGAAGAAAGCCTGCGCGCCAAGCTGGACGTTGCCGTGCGTATGGTAAGGATCAAGTGCGAACTCGACGAGGAGGACTACCTGCGCTTGTTGCCCGTCTTCGCAAGCAAGCCGACCGTGCCGGCGGTGCCAGGTGTTGTTACACCTCGCCAGTTGTTTCTGTTGGGCAAGCGTATCCATGGGGCGGTCACCCTGGAGTTGCGCGAGAACGCCGAAGGGCCACTTGTGGGGGTCGTCAGCTGGATACCGCAGGACCCGTATCGGCCGGTGGCCAGGCATGCCTCCTGGGACGCCTTGTACCAATCGTTGGCCAAACGACTGCTTGCGCCGCATTACCGGTCCTTTTTCAGAAGATTCATCAGTGAACGTGACCGACCAGCCTTCACTGCCACCCTGGAGCGCCTGATCAAGGCAAGCAGCGCGCAAGTGCCAGCTGTTCTGGATGGGCGTAACTTTGCGATCGATACGCCTTTGTTCGCCTATTTACGCGGCTTGCAGGTCGACAAGATGCTTGACGATGCAAGAGTCCTGGCGGTACCCACCGGCGACCAAACTGCTATCGAGCGCCATCAGCGGCTGGAGGCTCTCGAAAGTGCGGGGCTCGATGCGCTGAACCTGGCTGCGCTGTTCATTCCGGTGTTAGGGCAGGTGATGTTCGCCGTGGCTGCAGTAGATGTGGTCAGCGAAGTCTACAAAGGTTACACCGATTGGCGGATAGGCGACCGCCAGGGGGCACTGGATCATCTGTTTGGCGTGGCGCAGAACCTTGCTGTCGGTGCCGTGGTGGGCGTCGGGGTGGCAGGTGCGGGCCGGCTGCTTGAACGGGTCCCGTTTGTCGATGCGCTCACGCCCCTGCACGAAGGCGAAGGTCGGTTGAGGTTGGCGCACCGGCCGGTTTCGGCTCACTATCTCGATGGAGGAGGGGAGCTGTTGCGCAGGTTTGGCGGGGACTTTGCGCAAGCATCTGACCAGACCGCCGAGACGGTGCTTCGCCTGACCGGACTTGAGCACAATCAATTGCGCCATCTGCACTTGCAGGAAGCGCCTGCTCCAGCCCGGCTGGTAGAGGCTTATGCACGTCACGAGTGCCTTGAACTGGATCCTGACCTGCGAGGCGCCGCTCTCGAACGGGAACTGGCAGCTCGGCAAGGGCCGCCCTCTGCTGCTGGCGCCATGCTGATCAGGGTCTTCCCAGGTCTGTCGGTGCGTTTCGCTGAAGAAATTCTTGGGCTGGCAAGCGGTGAGCAAATCAAGGCGCTGCTGGCCAGTGGCCGTGTACCGCTGGCAATGGCCGAGCGCGCACGCTGGTACTTGCAGGAAAGTCGGCTTGACCGAGCATTGATGGGGTTCGAGCACCCGGGTGCGGTCACTGCCGATACCCAGCGACTGGCTCTGGAGTTGATCGATGAACTGGCTCCCTGGCCGCAGTCGGTGCGTATCGAGCTGCGCCAGGGAGAATCGGGCGGTCGCCTATTGGCGGCAAAGGGTGGCAGCGATGCGTCGCGAATCAGATGTGTCATCCAGACCGACCAGGGTTATCACTTGAGTGATGCCACCGCGTTAGCCCCTGCCCAGGGTTATATGCCGTGCCTGCTCCTTACCCTCGAGGAAAGCCAGAAAATGGTGCTGGGGGGTGATCGGATGACGGCCCGTGAGCTGGGCGAAAGGCTTTCTCGAAAGGCCAGCGCTGATCGGCAGAAGTCAGCGAAGTTGATGGGCCTTGAACCTATCGCCGAGCGCTATCGACCGCCGCGACGAATTGCCGACGGTCGTATCGGCTATGTGCTCAGTGGCGGTGGCGAGAGCAGCCGCCAAGCGATCCGGCGTGGCATACATGATATTTTCCCTACCTTGACCGATGCGCAACTGGACGCTTACATACGCGACCTGATGCACCGCCAAATCGGGCTCTGGGACCACCTCAGCCGTCTTCAGCAGCAGTTGGAAAGCCTGCGTGGGGCGCTTGATGCCTGGCGGCGACAGCGCGTGGGCTTCATGGATGGGCTTCGACGAGAACGCATAGCCAACCAGATCCGTCGCGCCTGGCGGCGCAAGACGGCAGGCCTTGCCGGTGACGATTACGTCCTGCATCTCGATGGTGAGCAGGTGGGCAGTTTGCCGAGCCTTCCGGCAGACATCGAGTTCAGCCATGTTCGGCGTTTGACGTTGCGCAACATGCGCCTTGAGCAGGTAGATGAAGATTTTCTGCGCAGGTTCACGCATATTCGCGAGCTGGATCTGCGGGACAACGAGCTGACCACCTTGCCGGTTGGCCTTGAACGCTTTACCGAACTGCGGACCCTGCGGCTGTCGGGTAATCGGATTACCGTTGATGATGCGGGCAGTCAAAGGCTGGCAAGCCTGACGCTGCTTCGGCAACTCGATCTGAACTATAACCCGTTGGGCCAGGTGCCTGACCTCTCAGGGTTGCGCAACTTGCGTGAAGTGTCGCTGCGAGCAACCGGGCTGCAAGGCTTGCCAGACGATGGCCTGATGCCCTGGAGAGGGTTGGTGGATGTTCGCGAGAACCAGATACGCCAGGTGAACGGGCACTTGCGCAGCCTTAGCGATCGACTGCAACGAGTCTCAGTGCATGACAACCCTCTGGATGAAGGGAGTCAGGAACTGCTTGCCAGCAGCAGTGTTGCGGCCGCTCAACGTCGTCACTCCTACCAGCACGCCATCGCCGACAACACCCTGCTCGATCGTTGGGTGGGTGACGTAAACGACGATGTGCGCATCCGGCGCGCGCAGGTCTGGACAATGCTGTCCGAGGAACCCCAGTCTGCTGACCTGTTTCGCTTTCTGGCAGATTTCGCAGGCTCGGATGACTTCCTCGATCATCCGCGTTACTACCGCGCAAGGGTATGGCGGATACTCGAGCTTTGCGCGGACAACACCGATGTGCGCGAAGCCGTGTACTGGCAGACGCAAGGGCAAAGGACGTGCGAGGACCGGCTGCTATTGATCCTCAGTCAATTGGAAGTCAATACCCATATTGCCTTGCACACCGCAGGCGAAGAAGGCGCGCGGGCCGAGGCGACCTTGTTGAGGCTGGGGCGCTCGCTTTATCGCCTGGACGCTGTGGACAGTATTGCCGCTCGGCATATCCAGGAAATGCGCCAGGACCCATTTTCCGCTGTGGATGACATCGAGGTTTACCTCGCCTACCGGGTCCACTTGGCTGAAATGCTCGACCTGCCGGCGCAACCCCGGCATATGAATTACTTTGAGCACAGCGGTGTTACGCGCGCACGGATCATGCGGGCGGGCAATACCGTCATCGCCGGTGAAAACATCGACGTGTTAAGCAATGCACTGGCGCAACGAGAGTTTTGGCAAGGGTTTGTGCGCAATCTCAATCCCGAGCGCTTCGAAGCCCTGGCCGCGCCGTATCATGAACAGCTGGAAGCCTATGAGCGTCAGGCTGGCGAGTCGGGTGAGCAGCAGTACCTTGAGCACGCTGCGGTATTGATGGAAGCGCTCAATAGCGAGGAACGGGCCCTTTACCTGGCATTGGCAAAAGAGGCGTATGGGCGGGAAGCCTGAGCGTAGGGCGACCGCCATGCGGTCGCCCTACAAGGTTCAGGCGGCGTTGCTGCGTGCGTTGCCCTGTGCCAGGTAGTCAGCCAGTGCGCGCTGTTCACTCTCGCTGGTGAACAGGCCCAGCTTGGTCCTGCGCCAGAGAATATCCTGACTGCTGACGGCCCATTCGGTTTGGCGCAGGTAATCGACTTCACGGGTGAAGAGGCCACGCCCAATCGCTTGGCCCAGATCCTGCGGGCCGCTCACACCTTCCAGCAATTGCCAGGTGCGGCTGCCGTAGGTTACCGCCCAGCGCTTGGCGATGTCCGGCGCGAGCCATTGATGGCGCGCAAGCAGGTCGTCGACCAGTGCCTGAGGTGTACTCATGTCTTCACCACCTGGCAGTGTGGCGCTGGCTGTCCAGCTTTTGCCCATCTGGGTGAAGAACGGCTTGAGTTCTGCCATGGCCGATTCTGCAAGCTTGCGGTATGTGGTCAGCTTGCCGCCAAACACGGACAGCAACGGCGCCTCGCCTTGGGTCGTGGACAGCGCGAGGGTGTAGTCACGCGTGACTGCGGACGGGTTGTCCGATTCGTCGTTGCACAGCGGCCGCACGCCAGAGTAGGTGTGCAGGATATCGCTGGGGCTCAACTGATGATTGAAGTGTGCGTTGACCACTTTGAGCAGATAGTCGGTTTCCTGCCCGGTGATCGCCACCTTGGCCGGATCGCCGCTGTATTCGCGATCGGTGGTGCCGATCAGGGTGAAGCGGTCCAGGTAGGGGATGCAGAAGACAATGCGTTGGTCCTCGTTCTGCAGGATGTAGGCGTGATCCCCCTCGTACAGGCGCGGCACGATGAGGTGGCTGCCCTGGATCAAGCGTATGCCGTACGGTGCATCGAGTTTGAGGTCATCCTTGATGAACCGGGCGACCCACGGACCGGCGGCGTTGACCAAGGCACGCGCGCGAATCGTCTGCAGGCTGCCGTCGGCATGCTGCAGCTCTACCTGCCACAGGCCATCGACACGTTCTGCGCGCAGGCAGCGGGTGCGGGTATGAATGTGCGCACCTTGCTCGCGTGCAGCCATGGCATTGAGTACTACCAGGCGGGCGTCGTCTACCGCGCAGTCTGCATATTCGAAACCGCGGGTGATGGCCGGCTTGAGCGGGTAGCCCGGGCCAAAGCGCAGGCTGCGCGAGGCGCCCAGGCGCTTGCGCTTGCCCAGGTGATCGTAGAGGAACAGGCCGGCACGGATCATCCAGGCCGGGCGCAGGTGCGGGCGGTGCGGCAGCACGAAGCGCATTGGTTTGACGATGTGCGGTGCCTTGGCCAGTAGCACTTCGCGCTCGGCCAGTGCCTCGCGGACCAGGCGGAATTCATAGTGTTCCAGGTAGCGCAGGCCGCCATGGATCAGCTTGCTGCTGGCCGAGGAGGTGTGCTGGGCCAAGTCGTCCTTTTCGCAGAGGAAGACCTTGAGGCCACGCCCGGCGGCGTCGGCAGCAATGCCCACGCCGTTGATGCCACCGCCGATCACGGCAAGATCATAGCAATCGGCAAGTAGGGGCTGGGACGAAACGGGCTGGGACACGGGCAAGGCCTCCTGGGGCTGTTCACATCGAATATGAACATTAATGTTCGTTTCCGAAAATACTAGCGCAACAGAACGGCCATCGCCAGTCAGTGTTTATAGAAAAAACTGATGAGATGACAATAAAATGAACAATATCGAAAATCGCGGGCCCTTCTGGACCCGCTTGCGGTTTAAACCACCTCGAGCCGGATCTTGTACTGGTTGAGCAACTCACCCAGTGCAGGGGATGGCTGCTGGTCGGTCACCAGGCAATCGACCAGGCTGATCGAGCCCAGGCGTACCATGGCGTTACGCCCGAATTTGCTGGAGTCGGCAGCCAGGATGACCTGACGGGCGTTGGCGATGATTGCTTGGGAAACCCGTACTTCCTGGTAGTCGAAGTCCAGCAGGCTGCCGTCTTCATCGATACCGCTGATGCCGACCAAGGCGAAGTCGACCTTGAACTGGCTGATGAAATCGACGCTCGCCTGGCCAACCACGCCCCCGTCACGGCGTACTGTGCCGCCTGCGACCAATACTTCGAAATCATCCTTGGCGGCAAGGATCGCAGCAACGTGCAGGTTGTTGGTGATGACCTTCAGGTGGTTGTGGTTGAGCAGCGCCCGGGCAATCGATTCGGTGGTGGTGCCGATGTTGATGAACAGCGAGGCATGGTCAGGAATTTGCCGGGCCACGGCGTCGGCAATACGCTGTTTTTCGTCGCGCATCTGATCGGCGCGCATGGCGTAAGCAGTGTTCTCGATACTCGAATCATAGGCGGCGCCACCGTGGTAGCGGCGCAGCAGATTGAGCTCGGCGAGCTGGTTGATGTCGCGACGGATGGTTTGCGGGGTGACGACGAACAGCTGCGCCATTTCTTCGATGCTGACGTAGCCGCGTTCGCGCACCAGCTCGAGGATTTGTTGTTGGCGTGGGGGCAGATTCATGGGCGGTCCTTATGGGCTGCCGGACAAATTCTGCAATGATGCCGTAGGAAAGGGACTACGGCCAGTAGGCCGTGGGGTGACGGGGGCCGCGAAGCAGCCCCTGCCCAGGGCGATCAGGCCTCGTGATCTTCCCAGTCGCGGGTACGCTCGACGGCTTTGCGCCAGCCGGCGTACAGTTTTTCCTTCTTCGCTTCATCGAGTTGCGGGCTGAACTCGCGCTCGATGATCGCCTTGTCACGCAACTCGTCCAGGCCACTCCAGAAACCACAGGCCAGGCCCGCCAGGTAAGCGGCGCCAAGGGCAGTGGTTTCGCGCATTTTCGGGCGTTCCACACAGGTGCCGAGAATGTCGGCCTGGAATTGCATGAGGAAATTGTTGGCCACCGCGCCACCGTCGACACGCAACTCGGACAGGCGTTGGCCGCAGTCCTGCTGCATGGCGTCCAGTACGTCGCGGGTCTGGTAGGCGATCGACTCCAGCGCAGCACGGATGATGTGGTCGACTTTCACCCCGCGCGTCAGGCCGAACAGCGCGCCGCGGGCGTAAGGGTCCCAGTACGGTGCGCCCAGGCCGGTGAAGGCGGGCACAAGGTAAACCCCGTTGCTGTCCTTGACCTTGCTGGCGAAGTACTCGGTGTCCAGGGCATCGTTGACGATCTTGAGTTCGTCGCGCAGCCATTGCACGGTGGAACCACCGTTGAACACTGCGCCTTCCAGGGCATAGGCCACTTCGCCACGTGGCCCGCAGGCAATGGTGGTCAGCAGGCCGTGGGAGGAGGTTACGGCTTTGTCGCCCGTGTTCATCAGCAGGAAACAACCCGTGCCATAGGTGTTCTTGGCCTGACCGGGTTCCACGCACATCTGGCCGAACAGCGCGGACTGCTGGTCACCGGCGATACCGGCAATGGCTATGCCGCTCTTGGTGTGGCCGTAGACTTCGGAAGACGGGCGCACCTGGGGCAGCATCTGGCGCGGGATGCCGAGAATGTCGAGCATCGTTTCATCCCACTGCAGGCTGTGGATGTTGAACATCAACGTGCGCGAGGCATTGGTGTAGTCGGTGACATGCACCTTGCCGCCGGAAAACTTCCAGATAAGCCAGGTATCCACGGTACCGAACAACAGTTCGCCGCGTTCGGCCCGCTCACGTACGCCCTCTACATTGTCGAGGATCCACTTGAGCTTGGTGCCGGAGAAGTACGGATCGGTGACCAAGCCGGTGGTTTCGCGAATGTATTGTTCATGCCCGTCGCGCTTGAGTTGTGCGCAGATCTCTGTACTGCGCCGGCACTGCCAGACGATGGCGTTGTACACCGGGCGGCCGGTTTCCTTGTCCCATACCACTGTGGTTTCACGCTGGTTGGTGATGCCCAGTGCGGCGACCTGCGCATGGCTGATGCCGGCCTGTGCCAAGGCTTCGACCATGGTCGCGCTCTGTGTGGCGAAGATCTCCATCGGGTCGTGTTCGACCCAGCCGGCTTGTGGATAATGCTGGGCGAACTCGCGCTGGGAGGTGCCGACCACATTGGCGTCGCGGTCAAAGATGATGGCCCGCGAGCTGGTGGTGCCCTGGTCCAGGGCGATGATGTAGTTCTTGTCCTGGGTATCTGTCATGGTCATAGGCCTTGCAAAATGAGGAAGTCAGGGCGCCAGCATCAGTTGGCTTGAGTATCGCCCTGGCGATTGCCGTTTGTCTCTGGGTTCGCGCTTGGTGCCGTCGGCAGGTTGCGGGCGATCAAGCCACGATAGGTCGCAGCACCCAGGCAAGCGCCGAAGATCGGCGCGAACACCGGAACCAGGAAATAAGGGATATCCCGACCGCCAGTGAAGGCGATTTCGCCCCAGCCGGCCAGGAAGGTCATCAGTTTGGGCCCGAAATCGCGGGCCGGGTTCATCGCAAAGCCGGTCAGCGGGCCCATGGCGCTACCGATCACGGCGATCAACAGGCCGATCAGCAGCGGTGCCATCGCACCACGGGGCAGGCCGTTGTTGTCGTCGGTCAGGGCCATGATGACCGCCATCAGGATTGCAGTGATCACCACTTCGACCAGGAACGCCTGTGCGGTGGAAAGCGAAGGGTGTGGGTAGGTGGAGAACACCGCCGCCAGTTCCAGGCTTTCGCTACTGCCGCGCAGCATGGCATGGGTTTGTTCGAAATCGAAGAACAGGTTGCTGTACAGGGTGTAGACCAGCGCCGCGCCGCAGAAGGCGCCGCAAACCTGGGCCAGCATGTAGAACGGCAGTTTGCGTTTGTCGAAGCTTGCGAACAGGGTAAGGGCGATGCTGACGGCCGGGTTCAGGTGCGCACCTGATATACCGGCGGTGAAGTAGATCGCCATGCTCACGCCGACGCCCCAGATGATGCTGATTTCCCACAGTCCAAAGCTGGCGCCCGCGACCTTGAGGGCGGCGACGCATCCTGTGCCGAAAAAGATGAGCAGCGCCGTGCCGAGGAATTCGGCCAGGCATTGGCTGGACAGCGTAGGTTCGCGTAGAGCAGTCGTCATGTATGACCTCTTTTTTTTTGTTGTGAGGCGCTAAGCGCTCGACAGCAAAGCCCGGCGTCCATCCCCATTGACCCCGGGCGCATGTAGGAATGCACTTAAAAAGTGCACCATTTATTCAGAAACGAAAAAATATAGACAAGAAACGCTTATGTCAAAGGTCGAAAGTGAACGATCGGTCACGATATGAGCGTTGAATGCGGGCGCGAATCCCACGCTAGAGCGGCGTGTCAGCTGTGAACTGGCTGGAGTGTAGGATTTGTCCTAAAGTAGCCGCCGAATTGTCTCGGAGCGGAGCACTGCATGACCCCGGCCCTCGATCTTTTGAAAAAGGCGCGCGCGCAACATCGCGTGCACAGTTATGAACACGATCCAAAGTCGGCGTCTTATGGGCTGGAGGCGGCTGAAAAACTGGGGCTGGAACCGCAGCAGGTGTTCAAGACCTTGTTGGCCAGCAGTGAGAAGGGCGAGTTGCTGGTGGCCGTGGTGCCTGTTGTGGGGACGCTGGACCTCAAGGCGCTTGCCCATGCCGCAGGCGTGAAGAAATGCGAGATGGCCGACCCCGCGGCAGCTCAGCGTGCCACAGGTTACCTGGTGGGCGGAATCAGTCCGCTGGGGCAGAAAAAGCGTCTGCGCACCTTCATCGACGATTCGGCGCAGAACTTTGCCACCATCCATGTCAGTGCCGGGCGACGGGGGTTGGAAGTGGAACTGGCTGCTGCTGTTCTGGCCGAGCAGACCCAGGGCACCTTCGCCGGTATCGGTCGGGGTTGAGCTGCGCAGGGGCCGCCTGGCAGCCCCACGTTGCTGAATCAGGTCGCCGAGCTGTAGCGACGCACTCCGTTTTCCTGCCGTGGCAACTGCGCCGCGACACTGCCGGGTACCGGGAACAGCACCAGGTGGTCAGCTTTGACGGTAATGCCGACCTGCTCGCCAATTTGGTGATCGATATGGCTCGGGAAGATCGCTTCCAGCTGGCTGCCTGTCGGCAATTGCAGACGGTACAGTGTCGATGCGCCCAGGAAACTCTTGCCGACGATGCTTGCGCGCAGTGCGCTGTCGGCGTCAGGGACGATATCGTCAGGGCGCAGCAGCACGTCTACCGAGCTGCCGGGGGCCATGATGTAGGCGCGGTTACCCCGCAGCTCTCCGAGCTCGGTGTTGACTGACTCATGGCTGCTCATCTGGCCACGGATGAAATAACCCTGGCCGATGAAACTGGCGACGAATGGCGTCTGCGGCTCATGGTAGAGGTTGTAGGGCGTGTCCCACTGCTCCAGGCGGCCTTCCTTGAACACGCCCACATGGTCGCTGACCGCGAAGGCTTCTTCCTGGTCATGGGTAACCAGAATCGCGCTGGTACCACGGCTTTTGAGGATGTCACGGACTTCGTGGCTCAAGCGTCGGCGCAATTCGACGTCCAGGTTGGAAAACGGCTCGTCCAGCAGCAGCAATTGCGGCTCTGGGGCCAGCGCCCGGGCCAGGGCCACGCGCTGTTGCTGGCCGCCTGAGAGCTCATGCGGGTACCGCCCGCCGAGGCCACCGAGCTTGACCAGCTCGAGCATTTCTTCGACCACCTGCCCCTGGGATGGGTGCTTGGCGATGCCGAAGGCGATGTTTTGCGCCACGGTCAGGTGCGGGAACAGCGCATAGTCCTGGAACACCATGCCTATGCGGCGCTTCTCCGGGGACAGGGTGAAACCGGCGCGGGAAATGACTTCGCCCGCGAGCTGGATCTCACCTTCGTGTACCGGCTCGAAGCCGGCGATGGCGCGCAGGGTGGTGGTCTTGCCGCAACCCGACGAACCCAGCAGGCAACCGATGTCGCCTGCGTTCAGGTGCAGGTTGAGGTTCTGGACGATGCGCTGGTCGCCGTAGCCGCAGGCGAGGTTGCGCAGGTTGAGCAGTAGGGGTTGACTCATGCGTGGTGGTAAGCCGGTTCGACAAGGAATTCGAGAAGGGCCTTCTGTGCATGCAGGCGGTTTTCAGCCTGGTCCCACGCGACCGAACGGGGGTCGTCGAGCAGGTCATGGCTGATTTCCTCGCCGCGGTGGGCGGGCAGGCAGTGCATGAACAGGGCATCGGGTGCCGCCAGGTCAAGCAGTTCGCGGGTGACCTGGTAAGGCGCGAAATGCGCCAGGCGCCGTGCAGTTTCCTCTTCTTGGCCCATGGAAGTCCAGACATCGGTAGTCACCAGATGCGCGCCACGTACGGCTTCACGCGGATCGCGGATGATCTGCACGCGGTCTGCGCCCAGTGCCATGAAGCGTGGGTCAGGGTCATAACCTTCCGGGCAGGCGATGCGCAGCTGGAAATCGAACTGCCGGGCAGCCTCGATGTACGAGTTGCACATATTGAAACCATCGCCGATCCAGGCCACGGTCTTGCCCTGGATAGCGCCACGGTGCTCGTGGAACGTCTGCATGTCGGCCAGCAATTGGCAGGGGTGCGACTCATCGGAAAGGCCATTGATCAGCGGTACGCGTGAATTGGCAGCGAACTCGGTGAGGGTGCTGTGCGCGTGGGTGCGGATCATCACCGCATCGACCATGCTCGACAGCACGATGGCGCTGTCGCTGATCGGTTCGCCCCGGCCCAGCTGTGTGTCGCGTGGCGACAGGAAGATAGCCTGGCCACCGAGCTGGATCATGCCGGCTTCGAACGACACCCGGGTCCGGGTGGAGGATTTTTCGAAGATCATGCCCAGGACACGGTTTTTCAGCGGTTCGAACAGCACGCCGCGCTTGCGCAGGTCCTTCAGCTCGATGCCTCGGCGGATCACACCGAGCAATTCGTCGGTGGTGAAATCCAGCAGGGAGAGAAAGTGCCTAGCGCTCATGATTGACTACCTTATCTGCAACGGTATGCAGGTCGACCGTATGGTTTTTTTGACAACGGGAGTGACCTGCGGCGTAAGCCGCACGGGGCGGACGAAATAGGGAAAGGCGCAATACTATAATTAAATGTCGCCTAAAACCAAGAGGGGGAACAGCGGCTCTGTTGCAAAGGGTGTCGTTACCCCTTGAGCCTGCGCTGTTTTTTATTTGCTACAGAGGTTGTACACGGCTTGCTGGCAATTTGGCAAATGGCTGTCGCAAATCGTGCGCCTGATGTCGGGAGATTCACGCTGCGAAGCGCGCTGGCAGGGTGCAAGGGCAGGGGGCATAGTCGGTTTTCAACAATTGCAAGGCAGAGGCAGCCATGACCAAGACCCTGCATCACCGTGCCTGTCACCTGTGTGAGGCGATCTGCGGGCTGAACATCGAAGTCAGCCATGAAAGCGACGGGAGCGCGCGCATCAGTGCAATCAAGGGCGACCCCCTGGACCCGTTCAGCCGTGGCCACATCTGCCCCAAGGCCGTGGCTTTGCAGGATATCCAGGATGACCCGGACCGCCTGCGCCAACCGCACCTACGGGTGGGGGAGCGATGGCAGGCCATCAGCTGGGAGGAGGCTTTTGCCCTGGCCGCCGATAAGCTGTGGTCGATACAGCAGGCACATGGGCGTAACGCGGTGGCGGTTTACCAGGGTAACCCGAGCGTGCACAACTACGGCTTGATGACCCACAGCAATTACTTCCTGGGGCTGCTCAAGACACGTAACCGTTTTTCCGCCACCTCTGTGGACCAGTTGCCTCAGCACCTGACCAGCTACCTGATGTATGGCCACGGCCTGCTGTTGCCGATCCCGGACATCGATCACACCGATTTCATGCTGATCCTCGGTGGCAATCCTTTGGCCTCCAATGGCAGCATCATGACCGTGCCGGATGTGGAAAAGCGCCTCAAGGCCTTGAAAGCGAGAGGCGGGCAACTGGTTGTGGTGGACCCGCGGCGCAGTGAAACTGCCGCCATGGCCGACCGGCACCTGTTCGTGCGCCCCGGCGGCGATGCGGCGCTGCTGTGCGGTTTGCTCAATACCCTCTTCGATGAAGGCCTGGCGCGTGGTTCGCACCTGCCGGTCAATGGCCTGGAGCAGGTGCGCACGGCGATCAAGCCGTTCACCGCCGAGGCCATGAGCGCCCAGTGCGGCATCGACGCTGCCAGCATTCGCCAGTTGGCACGGGATTTCGCCGCTGCCGACAAGGCGGTCTGCTATGGCCGCATGGGCGTGTCGACACAGGCTTTCGGCACCTTGTGCCACTGGCTGGTGCAAGTCATCAATCTGGTAACCGGCAACCTGGATCGTCGAGGCGGTGCGCTGTGCACCGAGCCTGCCGTGGACCTGGTGGCGAGCACCTCGGGCGGGCATTTCAATGCCTGGCAGAGCCGCGTGTCAGGGTTGCCCGAATACGGTGGTGAACTGCCCGTGGCCGCCCTGGCCGAGGAAATGCTCACGCCCGGCGAGGGGCAGGTGCGGGCCCTGGTGACCGTCGCCGGTAACCCGGTGCTGTCCACCCCCAATGGCAGGCAGTTGGATGCGGCGCTGCAGGGGCTGGAGTTCATGCTCAGCATCGACCTTTACATCAACGAGACGACCCGCCACGCCGACCTGATCCTGCCGTCTACTTCGGCACTGGAAAACGACCATTACGACAGCACCTTCAACCTGCTGGCTGTGCGTAATGTCACCCGCTTCAACCGGGCCATACTGGCCAAGCCTGCAGGCGCCTTGCACGACTGGGAAATTTTCGTTGGCCTGGCGCAAGCCTTTGCCAAGCGTGCAGAACTGGAACTGAAACCGACCATGGCACCTGCGCAGATGATCGACCTGGCGTTGCGCAAGGGCCGCTATGGCGACGAAAGTCCCCGCAAGCTTTCGCTTGAAACGCTTGATCAATACCCTCATGGCCTCGATCTGGGCCCCTTGGGCGCTAATCTGCGAGGGCGCCTGGCGACTGCCAGCAACGCCGTGGAGGCGGCGCCCCAGATTGTGCTGGAGGACTTGCGCCGGTTGGCCGAATGCGTACCGGCAGTAGCGGGTGATTTGCTGCTTATCGGGCGTCGCCATGTACGCAGCAACAACTCGTGGATGCACAACTACCATCGCCTGGTCAAAGGCAAGCCACGCCATCAGTTGTTGATGCATCCGCAGGACATGCGCCAGCGGCAGTTGGAGGATGGCCAGCGGGTACGCATCCGTTCGCGCACCGGTGACCTGGAAGTCGAGGTGCAGGCCTGTGAGGACATCAAGCCTGGTGTGGTCAGCCTGCCGCATGGCTTTGGTCATGGCCGCCAGGGCGTCAACCTGCAGATCGCCCAGGCGCAACCCGGCATCAGTGCCAATGACCTGACCGATGAGCGTCTGCGTGACGCTGTCTCCGGGAATGCGGCGCTCAATGGCGTACCCGTGCACGTGAGCGCCGCCTGAGCACCGGCAAGGCCGAGCATTAGGCTCAGGTTTCCGATACAATGCGTCACCGTGCCGACCATCGAGTCGGAAAGTTCAGACGAGGTGTTCCATGGATATCATCGAAACGATCAAAGAGCAGATTGCCAACAACACCATTCTGCTTTACATGAAGGGCTCGCCGAATGCCCCGCAATGCGGGTTCTCGGCCAAGGCATCGCAAGCTGTGATGGGTTGTGGCGAAAAGTTTGCTTACGTGGATATCCTGCAGAACCCGGAAATCCGCGCCAACCTGCCTAAATACGCCAACTGGCCGACCTTCCCGCAACTGTGGGTAGCTGGCGAGCTGGTCGGCGGTAGCGACATCATGCTGGAGATGTTCGAGAACGGTGAGTTGCAGACACTGATCAAGGACGCCGCTGCCAAGGCCAAGGCTTCCGAAGCCTGATCTTTCGGCAAGCATAAAAAAACCCGCTCATGGCGGGTTTTTTTATGGGGCCGGAATTTACTCTTCGCCCATCTGCGACTGCAGGTAGTTCTCGATGGTGATCTTGTCGATCAGGCTCAATTGAGTTTCCAGCCAGTCAATGTGTTCTTCCTCGGATTCGAGGATGTCTTCAAGCAGTTCACGCGAGCCGAAGTCACCGACGGTTTCGCAGTGGGCGATGGCGGCTTTGAGATCGACCAGGCCTTTCTGCTCGATCTTCAGATCGCATTCGAGCATTTCCTTGGTGTGCTCGCCGATCAGCAGCTTGCCAAGGTCCTGTACGTTCGGGATGCCTTCGAGGAAGAGAATACGCTTGATCAACTTGTCAGCGTGTTTCATCTCATCGATGGATTCCTTGTACTCGTGCTTGCCGAGCTTGTTCAGGCCCCAATCTTCGTACATGCGTGCGTGCAGGAAGTACTGGTTGATCGCGACCAGCTCGTTTCCGAGGATCTTGTTGAGATGCTGGATGACGCTTACGTCGCCTTTCATTGCGGGTTCCTGCCCTGAGAAGTGTGCCGATACAGGGAAGTTTGAGCCTGATACTTAGGGCTGTCAAACCTAAGTTCTTGAATAATAAGTGAAAATTAATAGGAATAAGAATGTTTGTGAACCGCGTTGGGGTGCTAACTTATTGAATTGTAGGCATAAAAAAACCGGACACGAGGTCCGGTTCTTCGAATTGGGCGATATCAGGCGGCAGTAAATTCCACCGGATAGGGCAGGGCAGCTTGCTGGCTCACCTGAAGCTCGGTCAGGGTCTCGCGGACTACCTGCTTGGCCAGGCACGCGCATTTGCCACATTGGCTGGCGACATTGGTCGCGGCTCTGACGTCCTTGTAGCTGCAGCATCCTTCATAGATCGCATCGCGGATCTGTCCGTCGGTCACGCCGACACAAAGACACACATACATAAAGTCGGACCATCGCTGGTTGAGTCGATGGGTGGAGAGTAATGGTAATGAGAATGCTTGTCAAAACACTTTCTGTAAGTGCCGTGCTTGAGCGACCGGCGGTTGGATTCGGCCTGTCACCGGAAGCCGTGTATGATGGTCGGCCTTTGTTGGATGTCGGGCAAGCCCGCCTTGGCCTGGCAAACGGTTCTTCACCCTCATCAGGAGATTGCAATGAGCGTACTCGTTGGCAAAAAAGCCCCCGACTTCACCGTCCCGGCTGTACTGGGCAATGGCGAAATCGTCGACAGCTTCAACCTGGCCTCGGCCATCAAGGGCAAGTACGGCCTGGTGTTCTTCTACCCACTGGACTTCACCTTCGTATGCCCGTCCGAGCTGATCGCCCTGGACAACCGCATTCCGGACTTCCAGGCCCGCAACGTTGAAGTGATCGGCGTTTCGATCGACTCGCACTTCACCCACAACGCCTGGCGTAACACCCCGGTCAACAATGGCGGTATCGGCCAGGTCAAATACACCCTGGCAGCCGACATGACCCACGAAATCTGCAAGGCCTACGACGTCGAGTCCGAAGGCGGCGTGGCTTTCCGTGGTGCCTTCCTGATCGACACCAACGGCGTTGTCCGTTCGCAGATCATCAATGACCTGCCGCTGGGTCGTAACATGGACGAGCTGCTGCGCCTGGTCGATGCCCTGCAATTCCACGAAGAGCACGGTGAAGTCTGCCCGGCCAACTGGAAGAAAGGCGACAAGGGCATGAACGCTTCGCCAGAAGGCGTTGCTGCTTACCTGAGCGAGAACGCTGGCAAGCTGTAATTGCCGAGCGCATAAAAAAACCGGCCTTCGTGGCCGGTTTTTTTTGCTGCAAGCTTCAAGCGAAAAGCAGAGCGCATGCGGGCTGCTCTTTCTTGCAGCGTGCAGCTTGCCGCTCTGTGCCTCAATCGTTGAAATCGCGCCAGCCGCCCATCTCTTTCCAGCGGTTGACGATGCCGCAGAAGAGTTCGGCTGTCTTCTCGGTGTCGTAACGTGCCGAGTGTGCCTCACGGCCGTCGAAGTCGATGTCCGCGCTCTGGCAGGCCCTTGCGAGCACGGTCTGGCCGTACGCCAGGCCAGCCAGGGTGGCGGTGTCGAAGCTGGAGAACGGGTGGAACGGGTTGCGCTTCAGATCGTTGCGCGTCACCGCCGCATTCAGGAAACCCAGGTCGAAGCTGCTGTTGTGGCCGACCAGGATCGCCCGCTTGCAGCCGTTGGCCTTCAGTGCCTTGCGCACGCCGCGGAAGATGTCGGTCAGCGCGCTTTCCTCGCTCACCGCCATGCGCAGCGGGTGGTCCAGCTTGATGCCGGTGAACTCCAGTGCGGCAGCCTCGATATTGGCCCCCTCGAACGGCTCCACACGGTAGAAGTAGGTGTGCTCCGGGAACAGGAAGCCCTTCTCGTCCATACCGATGGTCACCGCGGCGATTTCCAGCAGGGCATCGGTGGCGCTGTTGAAACCGCCGGTTTCGACATCCACCACTACCGGCAGGTAGCCACGGAAGCGCTCGGCCATCGGGTGGCGTGAACCGCTGCTGGCCTGGCCGTCCTGCTCGTCTTCGTAGAGGTCTTCGCTCACGCGTTGTCCTCCAGCAGGCGCCAACGCAGTTTTTCACCGGCGCGCAGCGGGATCACGGTCTGCTCGCCAAACGGCAGGCTGTCCGGGGCAGTCCATTCTTCACGGACCAGGGTAATCGTGTCGGTATTTGCCGGCAGGCCGTAGAAGGCCGGACCATGCAGGCTGGCGAAACCTTCCAGTTTGTCCAGCGCATTACGCTGTTCGAAGGCTTCGGCGTACATCTCGATGGCCGCATAGGCGGTGTAGCAACCGGCACAACCGCAGGCAGCTTCCTTGGCGTGGCGGGCGTGGGGTGCCGAGTCGGTGCCGAGGAAGAACTTAGGGTTGCCACTGGTGGCCGCGTCCAGCAGCGCCACCTGGTGGGTGTTGCGCTTGAGAATCGGCAGGCAGTAGAAATGTGGCCGAATGCCGCCAACCAGCATGTGGTTGCGGTTGTACAAAAGATGCTGTGCGGTGATGGTCGCACCGACGTTGGCAGGCGCCTCGGTGACGAATTGCGCTGCATCGGCGGTGGTGATGTGTTCGAACACCACTTTCAGCGTGGGGAAGCGCTCGACCAGGCGACGCATGTGTTCGTCGATGAAGCGTTTTTCGCGGTCGAACACGTCGATCTCGCTGCGGGTCACTTCACCATGCACCAGCAACGGCATGCCGACTTCAGCCAGCGCTTCGATGGCCGGGAAGATATTCTCGATGCTGGTCACCCCGGAATCGGAGTTGGTGGTGGCGCCGGCCGGATACAGCTTGGCGGCGTACACGATGCCGCTGGCCTTGGCCGCGCGGATGTCCTCGGGGCTGGTGCGGTCGGTGAGGTACAGCACCATCAACGGCTCGAAGCGGCTACCGGCCGGACGGGCACTGAGGATGCGCTCACGGTAGGCCCCGGCTTCGTCGGCATTGCGTACCGGAGGAACCAGGTTGGGCATGATGATGGCACGGGCGAAAGTACGCGCCACATCGCCAACGGTATGGGGCAGGACGGCACCATCGCGCAGATGGATGTGCCAGTCGTCGGGACGCAGGAGGGTCAGGCGATCGGACATTGGGGATTCCAGGCGGGTCGAACTCAGGCGCCAATGCTACCGGAAAACCCTCGCCCGAGCACGGCTATCAAGTTTTCCGGCAAGCGTCCGATAGCCTGCCTGTAAGCCGTCAGAATTAGTGGAGCCTCCCGTGCGCCAGCGTTACCTAGCCCTGTTGACCCTGTTCGCCAGCCTGCCGGCCGGTGCATTGACCTTCCAGACCCGCATGGAAAACATCGCCTGGAAAGTCGAGGGTGATCAGTTCGAATGCCGCCTGATTCAGCCGATCGATGGTTTCGGCAGTGGTGAGTTCGTGCGCCGGGCGGGGGAGCAGCCGGTGTTCCAGCTGCGTTCTGGCAGTAATGTGCTGGGGGCCGGTTCCGCTACGCTGCTGGCGGCTGCGGCCCCTTGGCAGCCGGGCCGTGGCGATATCAACCTGGGAGCGGTGCGGCTGGTGCGCACTGGGGTGCTGTTCAGTTCATCCCAAGGCCAGGCCAGCCGCTTGATCAATGGCCTGCTCGATGGCCGCAGTACGGTGGTGCGAAGCTATACCGGGGAGGCGGGGCGGCCGATCGAAGTGCGTGTGCTGCCGGTGAGCTTTGCCAAGGCGTGGAGTGATTATCAGGCGTGTGCCGGCAAGATGTTGGCGATGAACTATGACCAGGTGCGCCAGACGCAGGTGGGGTTCCCTGGAGGGGGCATCGACCTGGATGCCGCGGCGCGGGCGCGACTGGATGTGGTCCTGGATTACTTGAAGGCCGATCAGACGGTCAACCATATCGAGCTCAATGGCCACTCCGACAACAGCGGCAATCGCTTGACCAACCGTGATACCTCACGGCGCCGTGCGTTGGCGGTTGCTGATTACTTCAAGGCCCATGGGGTACCGGAGGAGCAGATCACCGTCCGCTTCCATGGCGAACGTTATCCGTTGGTGAAGAACAACAGCGCCGCAAACCGAGCACGCAACCGGCGCGTCAATATCGAACTGGATCGTGTCACGCCGGCCGAGAAACCTGCGGCCCAACCTGTCCAGCATCCGGCCCCAGCGACGGCCCCCGCTACGGCGCCTGCGCCAGGCCCCGCCAGCGCTGCTCCTGTGCCGCCTGCTGCGAAACCTTCCTGACGCTGCAGGGCGTCGCCCCTTTGACAGTTCCTGTCGCTTTGTCGTCAGAAGCTGTCGCCCCACTGTAAATTTATCCGCAACGCCGGTAGAATCGACCCCTTTCCGTACAACCCCGTGGAGTGATGGCATGGCGGACGTAAAAAAGGTCGTACTGGCGTATTCCGGCGGCCTTGATACTTCGGTGATTCTCAAGTGGCTGCAGGATACCTACGACTGCGAAGTGGTGACGTTCACCGCTGACCTGGGTCAGGGCGAAGAAGTCGAGCCGGCTCGCGCCAAAGCCCAGGCAATGGGCGTCAAAGAGATCTATATCGACGACCTGCGCGAAGAGTTCGTGCGTGACTTCGTCTTCCCCATGTTCCGCGCCAACACCGTCTACGAAGGCGAGTACCTGCTGGGTACTTCCATCGCACGTCCGCTGATCGCCAAGCGCCTGATCGAAATCGCCAACGAAACCGGCGCTGACGCCATTTCCCACGGCGCCACCGGCAAAGGCAACGACCAGGTCCGTTTCGAGCTGGGTGCCTATGCACTCAAGCCGGGCGTCAAGGTCATCGCCCCATGGCGCGAGTGGGACCTGCTGTCCCGCGAGAAGCTGATGGACTACGCCGAGAAGCACGGTATCCCGATCGAGCGCCACGGCAAGAAGAAGTCGCCGTACTCGATGGACGCCAACCTGCTGCATATCTCTTACGAAGGCGGTGTTCTGGAAGATACCTGGACCGAGCACGAAGAAGACATGTGGCGCTGGAGCGTCTCGCCGGAGAATGCTCCGGACCAGGCGACCTACCTCGAACTGACCTACCGCAATGGTGACATCGTCGCCATCGATGGCGTCGAGAAGAGCCCGGCCACTGTCCTGGCCGACCTGAACCGCATTGGCGGTGCCAATGGTATCGGCCGTCTGGACATCGTCGAAAACCGTTACGTGGGCATGAAGTCGCGCGGCTGCTACGAGACTCCGGGCGGTACCATCATGCTCAAGGCTCACCGTGCCATCGAGTCGATCACTCTCGACCGCGAAGTCGCTCACCTGAAAGACGAGCTGATGCCCAAGTACGCCAGCCTGATCTACACCGGCTACTGGTGGAGCCCGGAGCGTCTGATGCTTCAGCAGATGATCGATGCTTCGCAGGTCAACGTGAACGGTGTTGTGCGCCTGAAGCTGTACAAGGGCAATGTCACCGTGGTCGGCCGCAAGTCCGACGACTCGCTGTTCGATGCCAACATCGCGACTTTCGAAGAAGATGGCGGCGCCTACAACCAGGCCGATGCTGCGGGCTTCATCAAGCTCAATGCACTGCGCATGCGTATCGCTGCCAACAAAGGCCGCGCGTTGCTCTAAGGCTTCAAACGTATTGCATGAACCCCGGCTTCGGGCTAATGCCAGTCAGTTAGCTTCATTAGGGCTGCTACGCAGCCCATCGCCGGCAAGCCAGCTCCTACAGGTACAGCGCAGGCCGCAAGTACTGCGCGGCCCCTGTGGGAGCTGGCTTGCCGGCGATGGGCCGCAAAGCGGCCCCATATGCTTAACTGACTGGCATTCGGCCCCGGCCGGGGTTTTTGTATGCACTTCCCAATACCCACCTGCCCGACAATCCGTGAAGAAGTTTTCCTCGGCTGCAAGATCGTGTACCGCTCAATTTCTCAGGTGTGTCGCGTTTTCCGGTAACTCACAGACCGACACGCGAAAACACTGCTGTTTGTCCAGATTGCAGTATATCCAGGTGCCCCCTGTAACTTGAGGTTGTGCAAGCGTCCTCAGTACATGTTGCTCGATCATTCTTTGCGCATCAGGGCCCGAGAGCATGACCGTTACAGGTTCTGCTTCGAAAGTTGTCGGTTGCGGCGTACTGGTTGCACCGTCAACGGAAGTACTTTCGGGCTTGTAAAGTGATTTGTAATTGAAGTTGAGTGTCAGGAAAAATAGCCCCGTCAGAAAAAACGGAAAGCCCACTAAAAACCAGGTATAGAGACTCTGACTTTTTTCGCTGAGAAACGGAAGTGTTGCCAGTGCAGAGGCCTCGATGATGCCTGCAAAGATGGCGATGATCGTCATTGGGGCGGTGGGTTGGGCGGTGGGTTGGTTTGCAGCCATGATGTTGGCCTCCTGCGTTTTTGCAATCAATACCCTACCGAGCCGCTCAACCAAATTATGCACCGTTTCCGGGGGGGGAAATTGATCCCGGCATTTCGGAATGTCTGAAACAGGTTTTTATTTTGATGTTGGATTGATTGTTGAATTATGCAGGTTTTCATCTCTGTTTCGAGGAAGAATGCGCTTCTGCGGCTAAACAGGTATTCCTATTGGATGATTAGTTGTGCTTTGTAGGAAAATTCCTAAACCGACGTAAGGTTCATCTATTCATGTGTTTGCGCGGAGAATTGGCGCGCCATAATGCGTGCTGCTCGGTTATGGTGGCGCGTCGTCAAAGCAAATAATGAATGAATGGATATCGCATGAATAAAGTCCTTATCGTGGATGATCATCCTGTCATACGCTTGGCAGTGCGCATGCTGATGGAGCGGCATGGATACGATGTGGTCGCGGAAACCGACAACGGCGTGGCAGCTTTGCAGCTAACCAGGAAGCACCTGCCCGATATCGTGGTGCTGGATATCGGCATTCCCAAGCTCGACGGGTTGGAGGTCATTGCCCGCATGGCCTCGGCAAGCCCGGGCAGCCGGGTGCTGGTGCTTACCTCGCAGGCGCCCGGGCATTTCTCGATGCGTTGCATGCAGGCGGGGGCTTCAGGGTATGTGTGCAAGCAACAGGAGCTCACCGAACTGCTCAGTGCGATCAAGGCCGTGCTGTCTGGTTACAGCTATTTTCCCAACCAGGCATTGCACAAGTCGCGCGGCCGGGTTGGGGGAGCCAGCGAGACGGAGATGGTCGATCGCCTGTCGGCACGGGAAATGATGGTGCTTCAGCAACTGGCCCGGGGCAGGTCCAACAAGGAGATAGCCGACAGCATGTTCCTCAGCAACAAGACGGTCAGTACCTACAAGACCCGTTTGCTGCTCAAGCTCAATGCTCACTCGCTGGTGGACTTGATCGAATTGGCCCGGCGCCATGGCCTGACGTGACCCTGAATACAGATAGCCTCCTTGAGGGAGGCTTTCTCGGTGTCGTTACAGGTCGTAGTCGAAATCGGCGAGTTGCCGTTGCAGGCGCCGCTCTTCGAGGAGGTTGTCAATGGTGCGACGCTTGCTCAGGTTGGTCTTTGCGGTTTCAACCAGAGGTTCGGCGTCGTCTTCAGCTGTGACAAAGTCTTCTTCGATCGACAGTTCGTCTTTATCGGTACTCATGAGTCGCTCCAAGCCAAGGGGCCATTGGCCGTCCTTATAGCGAGAAAGCGAAGTTTGGTAAAAAAGATTTTTTCAATCGGGACGTGCATGAAGTCGCTATCGAATCAATCGTCCGACGTCTTCTGCTTGAACTCGCACAGGTCTTCGATCCGGCAACTGCCGCAACGTGGCTTGCGTGCCTGGCACACGTAACGCCCGTGCAGGATGAGCCAGTGATGGGCATCGAGCAGATAATCCTTGGGTACGAACTTGAGCAGTTTTTTCTCGACTTCCAGCACGGTCTTGCCCGGCGCGATACCGGTGCGATTGCTGACCCTGAAAATATGCGTGTCGACCGCCATGGTGGGCTGGCGGAAGGCTGTATTGAGTACCACGTTGGCGGTCTTGCGGCCAACACCGGGCAGCGCCTCTAGCGCTTCACGGCTTTGCG
This sequence comes from Pseudomonas sp. p106, assembly GCF_003936645.1. NCBI lineage: Bacteria > Pseudomonadati > Pseudomonadota > Gammaproteobacteria > Pseudomonadales > Pseudomonadaceae > Pseudomonas > Pseudomonas sp. p106. Next base: position 54,526 of record NZ_RHQR01000010.1, on the reverse strand, counting down.
GAACTTCGCCTCCATGCCGTTCGATCAGCAAGCGGCAGGCTTCGATCACATTCCTGGCCTTGCTGTTATACAGCCCAATGGTCTTGATGTACTCGCTCAGGCCTTCGACCCCCAGTGCGTAGATGGCGTGGGGGGTGTTGGCGACCGGGAACAGGCGGGCAGTGGCCTTGTTGACGCCGACGTCGGTGGACTGTGCAGACAGTGTCACGGCCACGAGTAGTTCGAAAGGGGTGGTGTAAGCCAGCTCTGTCTTGGGGTCGGGATTGTCTTCGTGCAGCCTGCGAAAGATCTCCAGGCGTTTTGCGGCATTCATGGGGTCAACGCTTTCCTTGACGACGTGAGAGGGCGGGGCCCGGGCGTAGACGATTGTACAAGGCCAGCAGCATGCCGAGCAGTATCAGTGCGCCGGGAGCAAGACTGGCCAAGGGTATGCCCAGCCCCTCGGTCAGCCACTGACGGATAACGCCAAGCGACAGGCAGAGGCCCATCAGGCCGGTCATCTGCAGGCAAAGTTGACGCCAGCGGTCCTTGTCTACCAACAGGTGGTCCGTAACCAGGCACTGCAGGCAGATCAGCGCCGGGAAGTAACCCAGCGCCAGGGCAAGCGGCAACGCCCAGGCCCGCAATGCCATCTGCAGGCAACTGACAAGGGCCGCTAGCAGTAGCAGGCTTGCCAGCGTGTACAGCGCACCGCCAAGCCTTGAGCGCACAAGGCACAGCAAGGCCTGGTGAAGCACCGTCAGCACCAGCATGCTGGTGCCGATGACGGCGGCTTGAGTGAGCGTGCGTGTGGCGCCGAGTACAGGCGCAAGGCCTGCCACCAAAAGCCAGAACCTAGTCATGGGCGAGCGTCCCGAGCAGAAGTGCACGATGCTGGTCGAAGTAGCGCAGGGCATCCTGCTGTGCCTCGATCACCGCACGCGAAGTGACCGTCGCGCCGGCCAGTTGGTCGAAGTCACCTTGGTCGCGCTTGAGTGCCCAGCGATCCTCCAGGCGACGGTTGGCAAATTGCGCGAGCCAGTTCACTTGCGGGTCGCTGATGCGTCCTCCGAGCCCCGGGCTTTCCTGATGGTCGATCACTTGTGTGCCGATCAGTCGACCTTGCACGTTTATGGCAATGGTCAAACGGATTGGTGCGGCGTAACCCTGTACCTGGCTAACCAGGACGACGGCTACGGGGGTCGTGCCACGGTCAGCACGGTAGGCGGCCATTATGCGGCTATGCGGCGGTTGTTCTGCAGGGAGTGGCACCGGGGTGCTCAGTGGCTGATTGTCATAGCTGTGGGGTGCCAGCACCGAGAGAAACCGGCGTGCGTAAAACTGTTGCTCGGCCTCGGCGATGGGGGCGCGGGTCCAGTGCTGCCAGGCCAGCGTGCTCGCCAGTGCCAGGCTGCCCACTGCCAGCAGTATCAATGCGCTGCGCACGTGGCGTCTCATGGCCTCACCTGCCGATACCGCAAGGCAAGGCGGTCCAGCGAGGGTACCGCAAGGTTCATCAGCAGGATGGCGAAAGCGGTACCATCGGGGTAGCTGCCCCACGTCCTGATCAGGTAGATCAAAGCCCCTGCGCTCAGCCCGAACAGCAGCCTGGCAACGTCGGTCTTGGGGCCGGAAACAGGTTCCGTGGCAATGAAAAACGCTGCCAGCATGGTCGAGCCGCTGAGCAGGTGTAGCAGTGGTGAGCCGTTGGAGTCCGAGCCGGAGCCATTCCAGGCCAGCAGGCTGAACAGAAACAATCCTGCCAGCAAACCTGCAGGCGCATGCCAACTGAACACCTTGCGCTGCAACAGAAAAAGCCCACCCGACAGGAACGCCAGATTGACCCATTCGATGCCATGGCCGCCAACGTTGCCGAAGCCTGGGTGGCTGGCGAACAGCTCATCGATGGTCAGGCTACGGTTGTGCCTGATGCCGTGGAGTGCGGTGGGCCCAGCCCACGCATCGATCTGCTCGCCATGGGCAAAGACCAACTGCAGACTATCGCTCAAGCCTGGCGCTTGTGCCGGCCAGTGGTTCATCTGCAATGGGAAGCTCAGCAGCACGAAGGCGTACCCAACCATCGCCGGGTTGAACACGTTACGGCCGGCGCCGCCGAAAGCTTGCTTGCCCAGGCCTATGGCAATCCCCGCTGCAATCACCGGCAACCACCACGGCGCCCCGGTGGGCAGGGCGAGGGCCAGGAGCACTGCAGTGACCAAGGCGCTACCATCGCTCAGTGCCGATGTGACCGGTTGGTTGCGCAGCGCCAGCGCTGCCGCCTCGCAGCAAACAGCGGTGATCGCGCACAGCCCCAGGCTCCAGAGCAGGCCCCACCCCAGTAGCCAGAACGAAGCCAGCAGGCCAGGCAGGCAGGCCAACAAGACCAGGCCCATGGCTTTGCGCAGGCGTGGGTCAGGTGGTGCCATGGTCGGGCTCATTGCGTGAATATGCCGTTGAGGCCAGAGAACGCCATACCCATCACACTGGCGCCAAGCAGGGCGATGGGTAGGCCGCGCAGTGCGCCTGGCACCTGTGCGTGTTCGCAGCGCTGACGGAGGTCGTCGAACAACGCCAGCGCCAGCCAGAAGCCAAGCCCCGCCAGAACCCCCCAGCTCAGCGTGGCCAGCCATTCGCCCTGTTCACCTATTGCCTGAAGTGTCAGGCCTAGTGCCATGACATTCCCCAGTATCGGCCACATGAGGCTCTGCGTGGGCCACTGCGGGCGCAGCCTGGCAAGCGTCTGGGGGATGCCCCACGCGAGTAGCGCCTGCCAGGGCAGCAGCAGGAACATACGCAGGTCCTGCAGTTGCCAAGGCGCCACGATCAAGTGTTCAAGCAGTTGGCCGCCGGTGACTGCCAACATTATCGACAACGCGCAGGCCAGGCCGCACACATGTACGCGCAGCCGGGAGGCAGGCTGTCGGTGCAAAAGCAGGTGGCTGACCAGTGCGGCGCTGATCAGAACCAGGACATAGTCGTTCATGCAAATGACGATAGCCGTGAATCGCCTGCGCTGTCCGGCAATGCGCAAGGAGGATGAAAAAGCCCCGGCGGTGAGGCCGGGGCTGAGGGAGGTTACTTGATACGCTGGCCTGGCTTTGCGCCACTGTCAGGGCTGAGCAGGTAGATTTCTTCACCGCCAGGGCCTGCTGCCATGACCATGCCTTCGGAGACGCCAAAGCGCATTTTCCGTGGCTTGAGGTTGGCAACCATCATGGTCAGGCGGCCTTCGAGCCTGGATGGATCAGGGTAGGCCGACTTGATGCCCGAGAATACATTGCGGCGTTCGTCACCGATGTCCAGGGTCAGTTGCAGCAGCTTGTCGGCACCCGGCACCGCTTCGGCCTTGACGATCAGCGCCACGCGCAGGTCGACGGCAGCGAAGGTGTCGAATTCAATCTCTGCCGACAGCGGGTCCTTGGCCAGTTCGCCATTGCCGGCCGGTGCCTGCGCCTGGCCTTCGGCTGCCAGCAGGTCTTCCTTGCTGGCGGCAATCATGGCTTCGACCTTGGCAGGTTCTATGCGGCTCATCAGGGGCTTGAACGGGTTGAGCTTGTGGCTTTCCAGGCGCGACAGGTGGTCGCTCCAGGCCAGTGGCGCGACATTCAGGAATGCCTCGGCGTCGGCAGCCAGCAGCGGTAGTACCGGCTTGAGGAAGATCACCAGTTGGCGGAACAGGTTGATGCCCTGGGCACAGATCGCCTGCACTTCGTCCTGCTTGCCTTCCTGCTTGGCCAGCGACCAGGGGGCTTTGTCGGCGATCCAGGCATTGGCACGGTCAGCCAGGGCCATGATCTCGCGCATGGCGCGGCCAAAGTCGCGGGCCTCGTAGGCTTCGGCGATGCCCGGGGCAGCAGCCAGGAATGCCTCGGTCAGCTCCGGGGCTGCGTCGCCGGCAACCATCACGCCGTCATTGCCTTTGTGGATGAAGCCTGCGCAGCGGCTGGCGATGTTGACCACTTTGCCGACCAGGTCTGAGTTGACCTTTTGCACGAAGTCCTCAAGGTTCAGGTCGAGGTCATCGACGCCGCGCCCCAGCTTGGCTGCGTAGTAGTAACGCAGGTATTCGGGCTGCAGGTGATCCAGGTAGGTGCGGGCCTTGATGAAGGTGCCGCGCGATTTCGACATCTTCGCGCCGTTGACGGTCAGGTAGCCGTGCACGTTGACCGCTGTTGGCTTGCGCAGGCCCGCGCCTTCGAGCATGGCTGGCCAGAACAGGGCATGGAAGTTGACGATATCCTTGCCGATGAAATGGTACAGCTCGGCCTTGGAGTCTTTGTTCCAGAACGCATCGAAGTCCAGTTCCGGGCGGCGCGCGCACAGGTTCTTGAAGCTGGCCATGTAGCCGATCGGCGCATCCAGCCAGACGTAGAAGTACTTGCCAGGCTCGCCCGGGATCTCGAAACCGAAGTACGGCGCATCACGCGAGATGTCCCACTCCTGCAGCCCGGAGTCCAACCATTCGGCGAGCTTGTTGGCCACCGCATCCTGCAAGGTGCCGCTGCGGGTCCACTGCTGCAGCATGGCCTGGAAGTCCGGCAGCTTGAAGAAGAAATGCTGCGAGTCGCGCAGCACCGGGGTGGCACCGGAGATGGCCGACTTGGGGTTTTTCAGTTCGGTCGGCGCGTAGGTGGCGCCGCATTTTTCACAGTTGTCGCCGTACTGGTCGTCAGCCGCACACTTTGGGCAGGTGCCCTTGATGAAACGGTCGGCCAGGAACATGCCCTTTTCAGGGTCGAAGTACTGGGTGACCGAACGGGTGGCAATGTGACCGGCGTCGCGCAGGCGCGAGTAGATCAGGCTGGACAGCTCGCGGTTTTCTTCACTGTGGGTGGAGTGGAAGTTGTCGAAATCCACCAGGAAGTCGGCAAAATCGCTGCTGTGCTCGGCCTGTACATTGGCAATCAGTTGCTCCGGCGTGATGCCTTCCTTTTCGGCGCGCAGCATGATGGCCGAACCGTGGGCGTCATCGGCGCAGACGTAGATGCACTGGTTGCCGCGCATCTTCTGAAAGCGAACCCACATATCCGTCTGGATGTACTCGAGCATATGGCCAAGGTGGATGGACCCATTGGCATAGGGCAGGGCGCTGGTGACGAGAATCTGACGTGGCTCGGACATGGTGGCTCGGCTACTTATCTGGCTCGGGGTAAATTGAAGGTGATCGGCCACTATAAAGGGCTGGCGAATATATTTCACCCCATGGACGCAACGGCTGACGATTGACGGGTTAGGATAGGCGCCTGTTCGATCAATCGTATGCCAATGGGAGCCTCCATGAGTGCCGTCACCCGTGCCGCCGTCGAAGGCGTGCTTCGTCAGTACACCGACCCTTATCTGAACCAGGACCCGGTCAGCGCCGGCTGTGTGCGTGCCATCGACATCCAGGGCGGGCAGGTCGCTGTGCAGCTGCAACTGGGGTATGCCGCCGGCTTGTTCAAAAATGGCTGGGCGCAGGTGCTGCAGACCGCAATCGAGAACCTAGACGGTGTCAGCTCGGCCCAGGTAACGATCGACTGCGTGGTCGCCGCGCACAAGGCGCAGGCCCAGGTGCCGGCCATGGCCAACGTCAAGAACGTCATTGCCGTGGCTTCGGGCAAAGGGGGCGTCGGCAAATCGACCACAGCCGCCAACCTGGCGCTGGCCCTGGCTCGCGAAGGTGCGAGGGTGGGCATTCTCGATGCGGATATCTATGGCCCCAGCCAAGGGGTGATGTTCGGCATCGCCGAAGGTACCCGCCCGCAGATCCGCGAGCAGAAATGGTTTGTACCGATCAAGGCGCACGGCGTGGAGGTCATGTCGATGGCGTTCCTCACCGATGACAACACGCCGATGGTCTGGCGTGGCCCGATGGTTTCCGGCGCGTTGCTGCAGCTGGTGACCCAGACAGCCTGGGATGGCCTCGATTACCTGGTGATCGACATGCCCCCGGGAACCGGTGATATCCAGCTGACCCTGGCGCAGAAGGTGCCGGTGGCAGGTTCAGTGATCGTCACCACGCCGCAGGACCTGGCGCTGCTGGATGCCAAGAAAGGTGTGGAGATGTTCCGCAAGGTCAACATCCCGGTGCTTGGCGTGGTGGAGAACATGGCGGTGCACATCTGCTCGAACTGCGGCCATGCCGAACACTTGTTCGGTGAAGGTGGCGGCGAGAAGCTGGCCGCGCAGTATGGTGTCGAGCTATTGGCTTCGCTGCCCTTGTCGATGCTGATCCGTGAGCAGGCTGACAGCGGCAAGCCGACGGCGATTGCCGAGCCGGAAAGCCAGATCGCCATGGTCTACCAGGAGCTCGCCCGTCAGGTGGGTGCGCGGATCGTGCTGCAGGAAGCGGCAGCACCGGCGATGCCGAGCATTACCATCAGCGAGGATTGAATAAGCGGGGGAGCCTGCGCAGCCTGCATGTTGGCGATGATGCAGCTCCACGGGCGACATGCCCCGCCGCATGAAATGCCGGGGCCGCTTTGCGGCCCTTTACGACCGGTCCGGCGCCCCGGCAAGGCAGCCCTTGCAAACGGCCATAAAAAAACCCGCCAGAAGGCGGGTTTTTTTGAAAGCGAGGAAGCTAAATCGACTTAGGCGATTTGAACTTCTTCAGCCTGCATGCCTTTCTGGCCGCGGGTAGCGACGAAAGTAACAGCCTGGCCTTCTTTCAGGGTTTTGAAGCCGTCAGCTTGGATGGCTTTGAAGTGTACGAACAGATCGTCACCCGACTGAGGGGTGATGAAGCCGTAGCCTTTCTCGTCGTTGAACCACTTAACAGTACCGTTTTGACGGTTGGACATTTTTCTGTCTCCTTGGACAAAGTTGATAACGGTCAGGAAAAACCCTGCCCGGGACTGAGCGCAAAGAGAGCAGAAAATTCAGCGTTGGGCCGATCAGGATCGTGCATCAAACTAGAGATTCTCGGTGTCACGTGCAGCACAGTGGTGTCACCTTAACCCACTTTCCGCAACCTGCCAATCACCAAGATGGCCTTTGATGAAATTCAGATCGGCGGCGGGCGCCAAGCCCCATCTGACGCGGGATGTGGTATGGAACTTTAACCTGAGCGCCGGGACCGGTAATATGCGCTTCTCGTTTTTTCACCTCGCAACTCTCAGGACACCCCCGCCATGAGCATCAAATCGGACAAGTGGATTCGCCGCATGGCGCAGGAACACGGCATGATCGAACCGTTCGTCGAGCGCCAGGTGCGCGGCGAGCACGACAGCCGGGTGATCTCGTTCGGCGTCTCCAGCTACGGTTACGACGTGCGTTGCGCCGACGAATTCAAGGTGTTCACCAACATCAATTCGGCCACCGTCGACCCGAAAAACTTTGACGCCGGCAGCTTCGTCGACGTCAAGAGCGATGTCTGCATCATCCCGCCGAACTCCTTTGCCCTGGCCCGCACCGTCGAATACTTCCGCATTCCGCGCAACGTCCTGACCATCTGCCTGGGCAAGAGCACCTATGCCCGTTGCGGCATCATCGTCAACGTCACCCCGCTCGAGCCAGAGTGGGAAGGCCATGTGACGCTGGAGTTCTCCAACACCACCACCTTGCCGGCCAAGATCTACGCCAATGAAGGCGTGGCGCAGATGCTCTTCCTCGAATCCGATGAAGAATGCGAAGTGTCGTACAAAGACCGTGGTGGCAAGTATCAGGGCCAGCGCGGCGTCACCCTGCCACGCACCTGAGCCGACGAGCGCGGGGAATTAGTTTTCGCTCGGGTACTCCAAGCTAATGAACAGTGCCGCCATGCATGATGCGTGGCGGCCCTCGTCAGGAGTTGCCCATGAAACTCGATCCCGTAATCAGTGCGAAGCTGGCTGTGCTGCAGCCCAACCAGATCGGCTTGCTGGCATGGTCCCTGCTGGCCCATCCTGCCCCGATGCATCTGGGCGGCGTACCCGGTCAGCCCGACCCGGATACCCCGCAACCGGCCCAACCTGGCGATACGCCGCCCATGGAGCCGGGTGAGCCAACCCTGCCCGACGAACCTCCACCTGCGCCGGTGGCATGAACGCTCGATGAGATCAGACTTGCAGGGCCCAGACTTGATCTGTGCCCGCAAGGTAGATGCGACTCCCTAGGCCGGGCTCGACAGTCCATCCCCCGGTGAATTCACCGAACGCCGGTAGCAGGCTGACCTGCTGGTCCATCAGGAAGCAGGGCAGCCTGAGCCGCTGACGAGCGCGCCCGCGCAAGACGAATACCGGGTGCACATGGCCGCACAGCACCGGGTGATCAGGGTGTGCGACCGGTTCGTGCTGGAGCGCGAACGGTGCCAGTAGCCAAGGTTCTTCCTCCACTTCAATGTCCAGCTGGGCTGGTGGATCGCCGGCATGGCGGTCATGGTTGCCGCGTACCAGCACGATGCGCAAACCGCCGTGCTGTTCTCTCCAGGCCTGTAACTGAGCCATCGTTGCAGGCGCGTGCGCCGTTCGGGCGTGCAGGAAGTCGCCAAGAATGATCAATTGTTCGCACTCACAGGCTGCCAGCAGAGCGTCCAGGCGCTTGAGCGTGGTTTGGGTGGTACCGCGCGGCACGGGTTGATGCAGCGCGCGGTAACTGGCGGCTTTGCCGATATGCACGTCAGCGACCAGCAACGCTCGCCGGGCAGGCCAATAGAGCGCGCGGTCCGGCATCAGCCACAGTGTTTGCCCGCAATGCTCGATGACCAGGTGCGTACTCATGCCTTCCTGCTCGCTGCTTGTTCAAGGTCCGCGACCATGCGCGCAATGCGATCGGCCAGTTTCTCTGTGGTCAGGGTCTCACGCATGCCTTCGACCAGTAACGTGAAAGCCAGTGGCCCGGGCCGTTGCAATTCACGCACATCCAGGCGCAGCTTGCTCATCCTGGCCAATTGACCTTGCAAGCGTTCGACCTCCAGTTCCTCACGCAGCACCTCATCCCGCGCCTGGCCAAGCAGCAGGTTATCGGCGTCATGCTTGCGAAACACCTCGTAGAACAGCCCGCTGGAGGCCTGAATTTGTCGGGTGCTTTTCTGCGCGCCCGGGTATCCGCCGAACACCAGCCCGGAGATCTGGGCGATTTCGCGAAAACGCCGCAAGGCCATTTCACTGGCGTTCAGGCTAGCCAGTACATCGTCCAGCAAGTGTTCGGTGGACATCGCTGCGGGCAGGTGGCCTGCCCAGTCCACAGGCGCCGGGCTAAGCAGTTCGAAGCCGTAGTCGCTGACGGCAATGGATACCGATAGCGGTTGGTTGCGGCTGACTCGCCAGGCAATCAGGTTGGCCAGACCAAGGTTGGCCATGCGGCCGGCAAACGGGTAGACAAACAGGTGCGAGCCTTGGCGTGTGACAAGGGTTTCGGCCAGCAGCGTCTGCGTGGTAGGCAAGGCCGACCACTGGCCTTGGAGTGCGAGCAAGGGCCGCACCGTGCGCATTTCTGGATCATCGAAATGGCCGCGGGCTGCGGCGTCGAGTTTCTCCACCAGGGCATCGGCCAGTTCGCTGGACAGCGGCATGCGCCCGCCATTCCAGCGGGCTACGGCGGCTTTACGGGCGGTGCTGCGGCGTACATAAGCGGTCATGTTCTCCACCCTCACAAGCTCGAGTATCCGCCCGGCGAACACCAGGGTATCGCCTGGACGCAGGCGGGCGATGAAGGCTTCCTCGACACTGCCCAGATGCTTGCCGCCGCCGCCTTTGCTCCAATACTTGAGCTGCAGGCTGGCGTCGCTGACGATGGTGCCGATGCCCATGCGGTGGCGCCGCGCCAGGCGCTCGCTGACAACCCGCCACACGCCATCGCTGTGGGCCTCGACGCGCTGGTAATCGGGGTAGGCACTGAGCGAGCTGCCGCCCTGGCAGACGAAGTCCAGTGCCCACTGCCACTGGCTGTCGCGCAGATCGCAAAAAGCCCAGGTGCTGCGTACCTCGGTGAGTAGCTCAGCGGGGCGAAAGCCGCCGCCCAACGCCATGCTGACCAGGTGCTGAACCAGTACATCCATGCACAGGCGCGGGGAGCGACGGGCCTCGATATGGCCCGCCGCAAGTGCACTGCGAGCGGCTGCGGTCTCGACCAGCTCCAGGCTGTGAGTCGGCACCAGGGTGACCCGTGACTGGCGCCCCGGGGCGTGCCCGGAGCGCCCGGCCCGTTGCATCAGGCGGGCGACGCCTTTGGCCGAGCCAATTTGCAACACCCGTTCCACGGGCAAAAAGTCTACTCCCAGGTCCAGGCTGGAGGTACAGATCACTGCCTTGAGCGTGCCCTGCTTGAGGCTCAGTTCCACCCAGTCGCGGGTTGCGCGGGCCAGCGAGGCGTGGTGCAGGGCAATCTGCCCGGCCCAGTCGGGACGGGCGTCAAGCAGGGCCTGGTACCACAGTTCGGCTTGGGCGCGGGTGTTGGTGAAAACCAGGCTGCTGGCGCTGCTGTCGAGCTCCCGGGCAACCTGAGCGAGCATCTTCAGGCCCATGTGCCCGGCCCAGGGAAAGCGTTCGATGGTCTCGGGCAGGAGTGTGTCGACGACCAGGCGCTTGTCCTGGCGGCCCTTTATCAGCTGGCCACCCTTTGGCACCAGTACCTCGAGCGCATGCGGCAGGTTGCCCAGGGTGGCAGACAGCCCCCAGGTCACCAGTTGCGGATGCCAGCGGCGCAAGCGTGCGAGGGCCAATTGCAGCTGTACGCCGCGTTTGTTCCCGAGCAGTTCGTGCCATTCATCCACCACGACCATGCGCAGGCTGGCGAAATCATCGCAGGCATTCGCACGCGTCAATAGCAGGGTCAGGCTCTCGGGTGTGGTGATCAATGTACTCGGCAGGCGCCGGGCCTGGCGGGCGCGCTCGGTGCTGCCAGTGTCGCCGCTGCGCACGCCGACACTCCAGTTCAGGCCAAGGTCGTCCAGCGGCGCTTGCAATGCGCGTGCGGTATCGGCCGCCAGCGCGCGCATGGGGGTAATCCACACGACCTGCAATGGCGCCGGCTGACGCCCTGCGCGCGGCTTGGCGAAGGTGCGCAGTGCCGCCAGCCAGAGGGCGTAGGTCTTGCCGGCGCCGGTACTGGCATGCAGCAGCCCCGACTCGCCACGGCCGACTGCGGCCCAGGCTTGGCGCTGGAAGGCGAAGGGCTTCCAGCCGCGCATGCGAAACCAGGCATTGGCAATGTCAGGAGGGCTTGGCATGGGGCCGTCGGGTCCTTCGAAGGTTGTGCTTCTACTGACCACCGGCCCGGCGGTTTGGTTTTACCGGGTCAGTTGGCCAGCAGGTAGCCGCTGCGACACACCTGTTCACCGGCGACATGTGCGATGACCATGCCCGTCGTGGCCATGCGCCGAACGCTGCGGGCATACAGCAGGCCAGGCTGGCGGTTGTGCACGGCAGTCACCCGGTCGCTGAGCGGGTCGATGACTTCAGCGACCAGTTGCCCGGCTTCCAGATACTGACCGGGGCGGGCGTGATACACCAGCAGCCCGCCCAGCGGGGCCGATATCGGCTCGACGGCGGCCAACGGGGTCGCAGCCCGGGGCAGGGGTGGCAAGGGCACTGCAGGGCCTTCGATGACTCCGGCGTGAATCAGGTAATCGAGGATCGCCTGGCAGTCATGGCTGGCCAGGTCATGGCTGACATCGGCCTGGCCGCGCAACTCGACAGTTACCGACACGCTACCCAAAGGGATCGGGAAACGCTTGCCGAAGCGTTGCTGCAACTGCCACCAGACCAGGCTGAAGCATTCGTCGAACGACTGCCCGCCGGAGTCGGTGGCCAGCAAACTGGCCTGCGCACCCAGGTAGCGAGCCAGCGGCTCTACCTGAGGCCAGGCTTCCGGGGTGGTGTAGAGGTGTTCTACCGCCTCGAAGTCGCAGTGCAGGTCCAGGACCAGGTCGGCATCGCAGGCCAGCCGCTGCAGGGTCAGGCGCTGGGACTGCAGGGGGGTGTGTGCCGGGTGTGCGTCCAGGCCACGGCGCAGGTACTCGCGAATCAAGGCAAGGTTGTGGTCGGCGTCCTGGGTCAGATGGCCCTCCACCTGGTCGCCAATGCTGTCGGAAAGGTCGACGAAGTTGCGGTTGAAGTTCTCGCCGCTCTGTAATTCGAAACGACCCAGTGGTGCGTCCAGCATCACTTGCTCCAGGCCTACCGGGTTGGCCACCGGCACCAGGACGATTTCGCGGCGCAGGCGCCCTTGCTGCTCCAGTTCGGCCAGGCGACGCTTGAGGTGCCAGGCGACCAGCATGCCGGGCAACTCATCGGCATGCAGCGAGGCCTGTATGTACACCTTGGCGCCACCGCGCGGGCCGAAGTGGAAGCTGTGGAGTTGGCGAATGATGCCCGGTACGGGCGAGAGCAGGTCGTGTGTCGAATGGTGCATGGTGGTCCTGGCTGCGTGGCGAAAACGGTCTGCGACACGGGTCGGCACAAAGATAGAAGCATAATTTTAGCCAGTATGCTTCACCGTGCTGCCTTCTTCAGGCCAGCAGTGCCTGCAGGGTCGCCAGGTCATCGGCCTCCTCCACAGGTTTATCCAGGCGCCAGCGCAGCATGCGCGGAAAGCGCACGGCTATACCGCTCTTGTGCCGTTTTGACAGGGCGATGCCCTCGAACCCCAGTTCGAACACCAGGGTTGGCTTGACGCTGCGCACCGGTCCGAAGGTCTCTACCGTGGTTTTGCGAATGATTGCATCGACCTTGCGCATTTCTTCATCGCTCAGGCCCGAGTAGGCTTTGGCAAAAGGCACCAAGGCACGCTCGGGGTCGCCGGGTGGCCCGCTCCAGACCGCGAAGGTGTAGTCACTGTACAGGCTGGCACGCCGGCCGTGACCGCGCTGGGCATAGATCAGCACGGCATCTACGCTGAACGGGTCGATCTTCCACTTCCACCACACCCCCATGTCCTTGGTCCGACCCACCCCGTACAACGCATCGCGCTGTTTGAGCATCAGGCCCTCGACGCCCAGGCTGCGCGATCGTTCGCGCTGGATGGCAAGCGCGTGCCAAGTCTGCCCTTCGAGCAGAGGCGAAAGCAGTACCGGGGCCAAGGGGTAGCTTTCCACGACACGCTGCAATTGCTGGCGGCGCTCATGTTGGGGGCGACTACGCCAGTCCTCGCCTTGCCATTCCAGCAAATCGTACGCCTGCAATACCACCGGCGCATCGGCCAGCAGCTTCTTGCCCAGCGTCTTGCGGCCAATGCGCTGCTGCAGTAGTGCGAAAGGTTGCACGGCCAGTGCCTGGTCGTTACCCGAATCAGGCTTCCAGACCAGGATCTCACCGTCGAGCACGACGCCGTCGGGAAGGTTCTGCGCCAGGCTGTGCAGTTCCGGGAAGCGGTCGGTGACCAGTTCTTCGCCGCGTGACCACACCCACACCTGTCCATCGCGCTTGACCACTTGTGCGCGGATGCCATCCCACTTCCACTCGATCTGCCAGGCGCTGGGCGGGCCGAGCAGGGCGTCGAACTGTTCGATGGGGGCCTGCAGGGCATGCGCCAGGAAGAACGGGTATGGTTGGCCACCACGTTGGCTATGTTCGTCGGCCGATTCAGCGGCGATCAGCTTGTGGTAACTGTTGGCTGTCGGGCGATGGCTGATGTCGGTATAGCCCACCAGGCGCTGAGCTATGCGTTTGGCATCCAGCCCCGCCAGCTGCGCCAGTGCCCGGGTGACCAGCAGCTTGGACACGCCCACGCGAAAGCTGCCAGTGATCAGCTTCAGGCACAGCATCAGGCTGGGGCGATCCAACTGTGCCCACAGTGGCGGCAGGCGCTGCTGGACCTCTTCGGCGGGCAGCCCACGCAATGGCAGCAGATGGGCTTCGACCCAATGGGCCAGCCCGCTCTCGCTACCTTGCTGGTTTTCAGGCAGTAACAAAGAGATGGTTTCCGCCAGGTCGCCCACCGCCTGATAGCTCTCTTCGAACAACCAGCCCGGCAGCCCGGCCAATGCCGTTGCCAGCTCGCGCAGCACCCGGGTGGGCACCAACTGCCGTGGCCGGCCACCGGAGAGAAAATAGACAGCCCAGGCGGCATCCTCGGCGGGGGCTGCGGCAAAGTAGTCGCGCAACGCTTGCAGTTTGGCATTGCTGGAGGTGGTGGCATCCAGGCGCAGGTAGAGTTGGGCAAAGGCCTTCATGCCTCAGCCTCCATTGCTGGAGTGTCGTCCTCGTCACCGTACTCGGTAACGAACGCTCGGGCATCGAGGCCACGTTCGCTGAGGTAGCGTACCAGCACATTGACCGAGCCGTGGGTGACCATGACCCGCTCGGCGCCGGTCTGTTCGATGGCCCATAGCAGCCCAGGCCAGTCTGCATGATCGGAGAGTACGAAACCGCGGTCTACGCCGCGCCGGCGTCGCGTGCCGCGCAGCAGCATCCAGCCACTGGCGAAGGCATCGCTGTAATCACCGAAGCGACGCATCCAGCTGCTGCCGGCGGCAGAGGGGGGCGCCAACACGATGGCCTGGCGCATGAGCGGGTCATTACGGGGAATATCACCGGCATAAAGGGTTTGTGGCAGGTGTACACCGCCCTCTCGGTATACCTGGTTCAGCGGCTCTACTGCGCCATGTACCAGGATCGGCCCGATGCTCGGATCCAGGCCATGGAGTATTCGTTGAGCCTTGCCGAAGGCATAGCAGAACAACACGCTGGCCTTGCCCTGCTCGCGATTGGCCCGCCACCATTCATTCACCCCCGCAAAGACCTGTGCCTGGCTGGGCCAGCGGTAGATGGGCAGGCCGAAGGTCGACTCGGTGATGAATGTGTGGCAGCGCACCGGCTCGAACGGAGCACAGGTGCCATCCGGCTCGACTTTGTAGTCCCCGGAGGCAACCCAGACTTCGCCTTCATGTTCCAGGCGCACCTGTGCCGAGCCCAGTACGTGCCCGGCCGGGTGCAGGCTCAGGGTGACGCCGTGGTGGCAGATACGCTCGCCGTAGGGCAGGGCCAGTAGGTCGATATCCTGGCCCAGGCGGCTGCGCAGGATGCCGGCCCCAGGGGCTGCGGTCAGGTAATGAGTGTTGCCACGACGGGCATGATCGCCATGGCCGTGGGTGATGATGGCGCGCTCCACGGGCCGCCAAGGGTCGATGTAAAAATCACCGGGCGGGCAGTAAAGGCCTTCGGGGCGGGCGATGACGAGGTCCATGGCGATGCCTGGCAAGAGGGCTTACAGGCTCAGAGCATCAGCGGGGTGTGGAAGTTCGCGTGGTGTTGGCAGCCAGCCCTGCACGTCAGGGCTGGCTGCGGGCTATTCAGCGCAGGGCCATTTTCCAGGCCGCGCCTTTGGTCTGTGCCACGCTGATTTTTTCGGCGTAGGCGATGTTCTTGATGAAGCCGCCATGCACCAGCCGTGGGGAGGTATGGAAGTAGTCCCAGGTGGTGGTGCCGTCATGGCTCTGCAGGTCTTGACTGTCGTAAGGGATTTCGAGGGTGACTGGCGACGCGGTTGCTGGCGTCGAGAAATCGCCGTCGATCATGCTGTAGCCTGCCTTGTCGTTACCGGCCCACAGCTGAATGTCAATGGTGCTGCCCTGCGGCACGGCCAGCGATGCAGGCCAGGACACTTCGATCGTGAGGGTTTCTTTGCTCATGCTGAACATCCTTTTTTGATGGGTTGACCGCACTCGCTGTCTGAACGAGTGCGGCAAGAAAGGATGCTAAGCGCCGAGGCTTGAGGGATGCAGATGGAAACGCTGGGCCTACCGGCCTGGCACCAGGGTCAGCCGCTGGTTGCCATAGGCCCGGGCAAAATGCTGCGGCTGTATTGGCAGGCTCATGAACCGGCCCTTGAACCAGGCATCGAGCCCATCGCTGTAATGGGCACTGGCCGGGTTACCGGATTGTCCGGTGCTGGTCAGTACCTGTAGTGGTTCTGCCTGGCCAAAGTCGACGATCATGCGGGCCGAGGCCGGCAGGCGGGTGTCGAAATCGCTGCCCCACGCATAAGGCGTCAGGGCCAGGGTGCTGAAGTCACCGCCAGCCGCCTGTGGCGATCGGCTGAGCGCATCGCCCAGGCCGTGGTAAGCAGGGGCAGGCCAGTGATATTGGTGCAATTTGCCCCATTGCCAGGCGCGGCGGTCGGCACCCAGCTGGGCTGTACCTGCATCCACGGCAGCGGCCAGGCTGCGGGCCAGGATGGCCGGTTTGTCTTCCTTCTGCGCCGTGGTGCGATCATCCCAGAACGGGCTGTCTTCGCGGCCAAGCAGGTGGTCGGCCTGGGCCGAGTAGGACAGGCGCGCATTGCTGACGAACGCCTGCCAGGCAGTGCCGGATTGCGGGCCGAGGTCGTCGAGGAAGGTCTGAAGCGCCACTTCCTGTAGGAACAGCTCATACAGCGCGGCATCCGCTGATACCGGGCTCAGGCGACCATCGAACGCCTTGAGGCGGGCCAGCGCGTCGCGGGCCTTGTCGCGCTGGGCGGCTGGCAGAGCGTCGATCGCTTGCTTGAGCGGTTGGGCCATGCCAGGGGCGTCGAACATCTGCTTGAGCTTGTCGGCCAGCAGCGTCTGCTGGTCGTTTTGCAGGGCCATCAGGCTGCGGCTGTCGTGACGGCCATTGCCGGCCAGCTGGCCCAGGCGCTCGGCGCGTTCGGGGTAATACCAGGTGTTGGACAGCTGCATGCCGTAGCCGCGTGGCAAGCTGCGCTGGTTGGCATGGGCGATCCAGCCGGCCGGCGGGTCCTGGTCGTAGGGGTGCAGCATCGGGTCGGCGTAACCGTCCCAGTCGTAGCGACCCTCCCAGCCCGGAGATGGCAGCAGGCCCTGGCCCTCGCGGCGGTTCGGGTAGCGGCCGCTGACTTGCCAGCCAATGTGCTCAGGTTCGGCAAACACGAAGTTGAGTGCGGCAGCCGCCACCTCGCGGGTGCTGTCAAACGCGCGTTCCACGGTTTGCGCTCGGGTCAGGTCGAACAGCGCATCCAGGCTGCGATCACCCTTGGGCTGCGGCAAGTTAAGGGCCAGCCCAAGGCTGGGGCTGCCGGTCTGGGCGAGCAGGGTACCGTGGCGGGTGTCGTACATCACTTCGCGCAGCGGGCGTTGGCCACGGACGAAGAAGGTTTCGCTGCGTGCGCGAGCGGGCAACCACTTGCCGTCGGCCAGGTAGCTGACCTGGCTGCCCTGATGGCGCAGCCGTTCCAGGTACAGGTCCTGGTTGTCGGCCATCACCGCGCTGCTGCTCCAGGCCAGCTTGCCGTTGTAGCCGGCCAGGACGATGGGCAGGCCCGGCAACGACAGGCCTGCAACCTGGTACTTGCCGGTGTGGATCTGCACCGGGCTCAGGGCCCAGGCTGCGCGGCTGTCGCTTGCCAACAGGCTTTTTCCGCTGCGGCTGCGTTGCGGGCCCAGGGCCAGGTTGGCCGAGCCCGGGCTGCCGAGCAGGTTCAGGTCGGCGAGCTTCTGGCTGGCGGCTGCCAGCGCAGCCAGGCCCGGTAGTTGGCTGCTCAGGTTCAGACCCTTCAGCTTGTCTGCCTCAGCTTCAGCCAGGGGTTCGTCTGGCGCGCCAGGCAGCAGCCAAGGCAGCTTATCGCTGCCGACCTTTTGCGCCAGGGTCAGGGCGCTGAGTTCTTCCTGCAGGTTCACCGACTGGCTGAAGGCATACAGGCTGAAGATCAGCGCCGAATCCTCGGGCTTCCAGTATTCCGGGCGGTAGCCGCTGCTGGCGAGGTTGGCCGGCAGTTTGTCGCGGTAGCGGAACAGGTAGGCATTGACCCCGCGGGCGTAGACTTCGAAGAAGCGCTTGAGCCGGGGCGAAGCATCGGCGTACAGCTGGGTGGCGTTGTGCTTGAGGTTGGCAGCGCGCATCAGGCGGTCGATGTCCAGCGCCTCGCTTCCGGCCAGTTCCGCCAGGCGGCCTTGGGCCAGCAGGCGCATGGCGAGCATTTGCCCGATACGGTCGCCGGCGTGGACGTAGCCGAGGCTGAACAGTGCATCATGGAAGCTGCTGCTTTCGATCAGCGGTGCGCCCATGGCGTTGCGGCGCACCGAAACATTCTGCGCCAGGCCTTTGAGCGGCTGCACGCCGGTGGTCGGTGGCACACTGTCCTGATAGCCGCCCATCTGGCAACCGGCAAGCCCGAGCATGCCGAGCAGCGTGGCAGCGGTGGCGAACCGTGGGCGGAAGGGAGGAAGGACGGGGGCGGCCATGACAAGGGCTCCTGCAAGGCGTGGCGGGGTTCGAATGGCGCTAAGGTAGTGAGCGCGCAGGCGCCGTGCAAGGTGCGGTGAAGCTTTATTTACCAGCGGTCGGTAGCTTCAAGCTGCATGAGGTGCGGGCCTGCATTTTCCTGCAACTTGAAGCTTGCCGCTTTAAGGCTTGATCAGGCCCCGTGGCACTTCTTGAATTTCTTTTCGCTGCCGCACGGGCACGGGTCGTTGCGGCCGACGTCCTTCAATGCATTGCGAACCGGCTCCTGATGGCCGTGATTGCAATGCGGGCCGTGCACATGGCCGTGGTCGTGATCGTGGTGATGATCGTGTCCGTGGTTGCAGTCGGGGCCATGAACATGGGGTTGTTGGGTCATTGCAGGGTTACTCCGGTAAGAAATCACCGGGGATTATCTCACCACTGCGCGATAAGTGCAGGTCCCGGTGGATGATCAGCCCGGTCTCGAGTTCGCCCTGCAAGCGGTAGTGCAGCGGCTGCTCGCTCTTGAGCAGTTTGGCCAACGGCTTGAGCTGGCGCCACAGATTGGTCCGCGCAGTGATCTTGAAGGTGCGCCGGGCATGCCCACCGACACTGCGCCAGACACTGGCCTGATCCTCAACCAGCATCAGGTCGTTGAGCCAGACCGAATAAGCCAGGTTACGAATGAACAGGCGGCTGTCATTGGGGTTGTCGACACGCAGGTGCAAGACGAACTCCTGCTCCAGCAAGCGCGCCTTGACTGTTTCGACCCTGACCAGGTGCACCTGCGGGTCGCGCCAGTCATCGTCACCCCATATCGCGCAACCCGCCGGCAACGTCAGCAGAGCGCTGAGCAGGAACAGGCGGGCCAGGGCGATCACGCTCAGTTACCGACGTAGCCGGCGCAGCATTTCTTGAATTTCTGCCCGCTGTTGCAGGGGCAGGGGTCATTGCGGCCAGCCTTGAGCTCGACGGTCGGGTCGATGAAGTACCAGCGCCCGTCATGCTGCACGAAGGCGGAGCGCTCGCGGTGCTGGTGATCACCCTCCAGATCGTGCCAGCGCGCCGTGAACGTGACAAAGGCATGCTCAGGCTGGCCTCCGAGCACCTCGGCGTTCTCCACCTCCAGGCCAAGCCAGGTGCTCTGGGCGCTCCAGGCCGCAATCGCGTTGCGATCCAGACCCGTCTGCTGGGCTGGCAAGGTGGTGCCTACCAGGTAATCGATCAGGCCGAGCACGTAGGCGCTGTAGCGCGAGCGCATCAGTGCCTGGGCATCCGGTGCCGGGGTGCCGGCGTGGTAGTGCCCGCAGCAGGCGTCCAGCAGGTTACCGCTGCCACAGGGGCAAACCGAGACACTCATTGATCACCACCAGTACTTGCCGAAGTTTTCAGGGTTGGCCCAGAACCTGGCGTTGAGCCAGTCGGGGACCTGCTTGTAGTCATGTAGATCATAGGTGAACAGGCTCAAGACCTGCTCGTCGCGTCGGAATTTCTCGCTGGCCGACAGGGCCAGGGCAAAAAAATCGGTCTCCTGCCAGCCACAGGCGTGCAGGTCGGCCAGCACGGCGACACGGCTGGCGTTGAGGTTGCGGATGCCACCCAGCAGTTCCAGGCCAGCGCGTTTGGGCAAATGTTCCAGGCAGTCCACCAGCAATGCCAGGTCGAAGCGTTGTGCGGCAACATGCGCTGCAAGCGCGCCTGGCTGGCACGTCTCGATCGTCACCTGCGGATGTGCCTGGGCAAACGCCTCCAGGGCAGGAAAACGCGTGCCTACCAGCAGCAGACGTTGCGGGGTGAAGCGCTCCAGCAGGGCCGCCAGGGCCTGCTGGGGTGTGCGTTGGGAAAAACCGTCGGTCATTGCCAATCCTCGTTCAGGTCTTCCAAGACTAACGGGCTGTCGGCCGTGGGCAAAGCACCGTATGACCCTGTCGTGGCTTATTGCTGGCAGGGATGAGATGCGCGGTCTTTACTCCCATGGATCGGCCTTATGCCGATTCCCCTAGGAGAAGCTACGAAATGAGCATAGTACGCACAGCGATACCCCTGGTACTGCTCACCAGTGTGTTGACTGGTTGTGCAGGTTTGCAAAAAACCGACTGGCCGAAGTGTGCTGCCGTCGGGGGTGTGGGCGGCGCTGCCCTGGGCGCCATCGAAAGCTCCAGCTGGGCTGGCTGGGGTGCGTTGCTGGGTGGTGGCCTGGCAGCTGGTTATTGCTGGGCCAACGGCGATGGTGACGAGGATGGTGATGGCGTGCCGGACAGCCGTGACAAGTGCCCAGGCACTGCGCGTGGTGTTCAAGTCGACGCCAATGGCTGCCCGCCAGAGCCGGCGCCTGTGGTCGAGGAAGTCGTGGTGCAGAAGGAGGAAGTCATCGTCATCCGTGACGTGCACTTCGAGTTCGACTCTGCGCGCCTGACGGCGGCCGACAAGGAACGCCTGAACACCATTTCCACACGCCTGAAGCAGGAAGCGCCGAGCGCTCGTCTGAGCGTCACCGGCCACACCGACAGCGTGGGCTCCGACAGTTACAACCAGAACCTGTCCGAGCGCCGTGCCCACTCGGTGACCGATTACCTGGTCGAGAGCGGTGTACCACGCGCAAGCTTCGTGTCGGTGGTCGGTGCCGGCGAAACCCAGCCTGTAGCGGACAACGCCACAGCCGATGGGCGTTCGATGAACCGTCGCACCGAGATCAAGATCGAGCGCTGACGGCGTGCGCCCGCGCCTTGAGAAGTGGCGCGGGCGCGTCTTTACTCCTGTAGGCCGGTTGCGGCCAACGACACAGGAGCATTCATCATGAGTGTCATGTCAAAGGCGGCGCTGCCGTTGCTGGTGGTTTCCAGTCTGCTGGCAGGCTGCGCCACCCACAGTGACGGCAGTGCGCCCCTCAATCAACGGACCTGGCCCATCTGCAGCCTGCTCGGTGGGCTGGCCGGCGGTGGCCTGGGCGCTATCGAAAGCTCGAGCTGGGCTGCAGGCGCTGGCGCCCTGGGTGCGATCGCCGGCGGCCTGATCTGTTACGCCCAGGATGGGGACGAAGATGAGGATGGCGTCTTCGATCGCCGTGACCGTTGCCCTGACACGCCTGCCGGCACGGCGGTCGACCACATGGGCTGCCCGCTGCCGCAGTATCCGCCCAGCCAACCTGCGCCTGAGCCCCAGCCAGAGGTGATCTCCCTCGACGATCAGGGCCAGGTGATGTTCGCATTCGACTCTGCCGACTTGACGGTGGGCAGCCAGCAACGGCTGCAAAGCCTGTTGCCCAGGCTCAGCGAGTTGGGTGTATCGCGGATCAAGGTGGTTGGCCATACCGACAATGTCGGGTCTGACAGTTACAACCAGGCACTCTCCGAGCGGCGCGCGGCCAGCGTCGCACAGTATTTGATCAGCCAGGGCCTGGCACCGCAGAAGGTAACGAGCGAAGGGCGCGGGGCTAGCGAGCCGGTGGCAGAAAACGACACCGAACAAGGCCGTGCGCAAAACCGGCGGGTGGACCTGCACCTGAACTGAGCAGCGATGGGAGCGGCAGATGAAATTCATTCTGGGCGTGGGTAAAACCCTGACCATCGCTTTCTGGGGCGTGGTGCTGTTCAACCAGATGCTGCCACAGCCGCTGCCGTTCAATCTGTTGATCAATGCCGCAGGCATCGCCTTGCTGGGGCTGCACGTTCTGGAAGTGCTGTTCTTCAACGGCAGCTTGCGTGGGCGCAGCCACCGCTGGTTCGATCGTTTGCAGATACTGCTGACGGGCATTTTCCACGTGATGTCCATACCGCGGCAGGCAGAGCTGACGCGCCGTGGCTGACCACGGCGCCGCCTCGCTATGTCGGTAACCGCGAACTGGCCACCGCCACCACCGCCAGCCCCAGCAGGAGGTTGGCCCCGACCATGCGCCGGATCCGGCCCAGTGCCGCAGCACCTGCGGCCCAGTCTTCGGCTTGCACGGCGGCCTTCAGCTCAGGCAGCAACAGCGCCTGGATACGCATGAACAGCGCGAACATGGCGATCCCGCCCCCCATCATCACCTGTACATACCGGGGGGCTGTCTCGAAACCGTTGAAGCGCATGTGCAACATGCCGATACCACTTATCGCCAGAATGGCTACCGCCAGCCAGACCCATCTGAAGAAACGTCGGAAAACTTCCACCCAGAGCCGAAGCCGGGCTGGCCCCTCAAGGGCTGCAACCGTTGCCGGGCGCAGCACCAGCCAGGCGAAGAACATGCCGCCGACCCACACAAGGGCGGCCAGGACATGCAGTGTGTAGGGGAGGGCAAAGGCAAGCATCCGGATCTCCATGCGGCACAATGGGCAATAGCGGGGTATGATAGCCGCCCCATGCGAAACACTGAAAATATATCCAGCCCTTCGGGCGCCTGCAGACCATGATCAGCAACGAACTCAAAGCCACCATCCAGGGCGCCTACTCGCGTTTTCTCGAAGCCAAGAGCCTCAAGCCGCGTTATGGCCAGCGCCTGATGATCGCCGAAGTGGCCAAGGTACTCGGCGACATCGCCTGCGACGACGAAGGCCGCCGCGCGGGCGAGCCTGCCGTGGTCGCGGTCGAGGCGGGTACCGGTACCGGCAAGACGGTCGCCTATAGCCTGGCCGCAATCCCGGCCGCCAAGGCGGCTGGCAAGCGCCTGGTGATCGCCACCGCGACCGTGGCCCTGCAGGAGCAGATCGTCTTCAAGGACCTGCCCGACCTCATGCGCAGCAGCGGCCTGAACTTCAGCTTCGCCCTGGCCAAGGGCCGCGGCCGCTACCTGTGCCTGTCCAAGCTCGACGTCCTGCTGCAGGAGGGCCATGCGCAATCGGCCACTGCCCAGCTGTTCGAGGAAGAGGGCTTTCACATCGAGGTCGACGAGCGCAGCCAGAAGCTGTTCAACAGCATGATCGAGAAGCTCGCCGGCAATCGCTGGGACGGCGACCGTGACAGCTGGCCCGAGGCCCTGGAAGACCAGGACTGGGCGCGGCTGACCACCGACCACAGCCAATGTACCGGCCGCCACTGCCCCAACTTCCAGCAGTGCGTGTTCTACAAGGCCCGCGAAGGCATGGGCAAGGTCGATGTGATCGTCACCAACCACGACATGGTCCTGGCCGACCTGGCCCTGGGTGGCGGCGCGGTGCTGCCTGACCCGCGTGACACGATGTACGTGTTCGACGAAGGCCACCACCTGCCCGACAAGGCCATCGGCCACTTCGCCCACTTTTCCCGTTTGCGCTCCACTGCCGACTGGCTGGAGCAGACCGCCAAGAACCTGACCAAGCTGTTGGCCCAGCACCCGTTGCCGGGCGATCTGGGCAAGCTGATCGAGCAGGTGCCGGAGCTGGCGCGGGAAATCCGCACCCAGCAACAGTTCATGTTCACCTTGTGCGAGCAAGTCGCCGACTTCCGTCCCAGCGAGGACGTGGAGGGGCGTGAGCGCCCGCGCTATCGCTTCGAAGGCGGCGTGGTACCCGAGCAGATCCGCGACGTCGGCATCGAGCTGAAAAAGGGCTTCGCCCGCCTCAACGACCTGTTCACTCGCCTGGCCGACCTGCTCAAAGAAGGCATGGACGGCGAGGTCAACATCGGTATCGCCAGCCATCAGGCCGAAGAGTGGTACCCCTTGTTCGGCAGCCTGGTCACCCGCGCCCAAGGCAACTGGGAGCTGTGGACCGCCTTCACTGCCGAGGACCCGCAAGACAGCCCGCCCATGGCCCGCTGGTTGACCCTGGCCGAAAGCGGCGCGCTGTTCGACATCGAGGTCAACGCCAGCCCCATTCTGGCAGCCGAAATGCTGCGGCGCAGCCTGTGGAGCGTGGCCCATGGCGCGCTGGTAACCTCGGCGACGCTGACCGCGCTGGGCAAGTTCGACCGTTTCCGCATGCGCTCGGGCCTGCCGCGCGATGCGATGACCTGCGTGGTGCCCAGCCCGTTCGTGCATGGCGATGCCGGCCTGCTGCGGGTGCCCGACCTCAAGGCCGACCCGCGCGATGCTGCGGCGCATACCGCTGCGATCATCCGCGAGCTGCCGAACATCGTCGAGGACGCCCGCGGTGCGCTGGTACTGTTCTCCTCGCGCAAACAGATGCAGGAAGTCTTCGACGGCCTGGACCGCGACTGGCGCAAGCTGGTGCTGATTCAGGGCAACCTGTCCAAGCAGGAAACCCTGAACAAGCACAAGGCGCGGGTCGATGATGGCCAGCACAGTGTGCTGTTCGGTCTGGCCAGCTTCGCCGAGGGCGTCGACCTGCCCGGTGCCTACTGCGAGCATGTGGTGATCGCCAAGATCCCCTTCGCCGTGCCTGACGATCCGGTCGAGGCGGCACTGGCCGAGTGGATCGAGGCCCGCGGTGGCAACCCCTTCATGGAAATTGCCGTACCCGATGCATCGTTGAAGCTGATTCAGGCCTGCGGTCGCCTGCTGCGTACCGAGCAGGACCGGGGCGTCATTACCTTGCTTGACCGGCGTCTGGTCACCCAACGCTACGGCAAGGCTATTCTCAATGCGCTGCCGCCCTTCCGGCGGGAGATTTCCTGAAGGCCGGAGCATGATGTGCCGGCCCGTTGTCCACCACTCTGTCGCGGGCCCATGAGGGCCTGGAAGGAGAGCCTGAGCCCTATGATCCGCCGCACCTTGCCTGCTGTTCTCACCCTGTTGTTCAGCGCCTCTGCAATGGCCGGGCAGCAGACGCTGTTCAGCTTCGTGCGCCCGGCTTCGGTCGTCAATGTGGCCACTGAGGGGGCCGGGATGCCGCAGTACAACGCAGAACAGACCGCAGAAGGCGAGGTGTTGCGGCGGGTGGTGTTCAACCCGGTCGAACGGCCGACCCTGCGGCTGAGCCCTCACAGTGGCGCATGGGATTGGTCGGCCGGGCAGTTTCTGACCTTGCGCCTGCAAAGTGCCATGGACTGGGCACTGACCGTCGATGTCACGGTGCTGGGAAGCGATGGCCGTACCCTGACCAGCCGTATCGACCTGCCTGCAGGGCCTGCGCAGACGGTCATGGTGCCGCTCAAGGCCAGTTCCCCCCTGAGCCAGGGCATGCGCGCCGGCCCACCGATGCCCTGGACCCATGAAGGGCAACGGTTGCTGCTGACCAGCAGCGCCGGTGAGGTCGATCTCAAGCAGGTGGTATCTGTCAGCTTGAGCATCCCCGGCCCCAAGGTTGCGCAGAACCTGCTGATCGAGAAGGTCGGTATTCAGGACGACGACCTTGCCTACCAGGCGGCCTACCACGCACTGATCGATGCTTATGGCCAGTCCACGCGCGGCCGCTGGCCCGAAAAGGTGGTCAACGATGAACAACTGAAAGCTGCTGACAACCGCGAGCAGCAACAGCTCAAGGCCTGGCTGGCCGAGCATCACAAGCAACAGCTGGACAGCTACGGCGGCCTGCTTGCCGGGCCGGCGTTCGACGCCAAGGGTTTCTTCCGTACGGAAAAGCGTGACGGCCGCTGGCACCTTGTGACCCCCGAGGGCCATCCGTTCTACTCGTTGGGCGTCAATGCCGTGGCTGCCGATGGCGGGCGTACCTATGTCGCGGGCCGCGAAGGGATGTTCGGCGTGCTGCCGGGCGAAGGTGACGCGCTTGCCGCCTTTTATGGCGAGGGCAACAACGATGATGGCAATGCATCGTCGCAGGGGCGCAACTTCAAGAAGGGGCGTTGGTTCGACTTCTATGCAGCCAACATCCAGCGCGCCCATGGCAAACCTTGCCCGGCAGGGGAGGAGGGGCAACCTGCCGCGCCCTGCCCGCCCCTTGCGCTGGATAGCGCTCGTTGGCAGGCGCATACGCTCGACCGGTTGCAGGCCTGGGGCTTCAACACCCTGGGCAACTGGAGCGACCCCGAACTCGGCCAGGCCAAACGCATGCCCTATACCCTGCCGCTGTCGATCGTCGGTGACTATGCCAGCATCAGCACAGGCATGGACTGGTGGGGGCGCATGCCCGACCCGTTCGATCCGCGTTTCGCCATGGCCACCGAGCGAGCCGTGGCCATCGCCGCCCGTGACCACCGGGATGATCCCTGGCTGATTGGGTACTTTGCCGATAACGAGCTGGCCTGGGCTGCGCCTGGCAATGACCCCAAGGCCCGTTACGGCCTTGCCTATGGCACCCTGCGTCTGACAACCGATGTGCCGGCCAAGCGTGCCTTCCTCAAGCAACTGCGCGACAAGTACCGTAACCAGCAGGGGCTGTCCAAGGCCTGGGGCATCGACCTGCAAGCCTGGGAATTGATGGAAGACCCAGGCTTCGAGGCGCCGCTGCCCAACCCCGAGCACCCTGAGATCGAACGCGATTACCAGCACTTCCAGCAGGTGTTCGCCGAAACCTATTTCAAGACCATCGCCGATTCGCTGAACTGGCATGCGCCCAACCACCTTCTGCTGGGCGGGCGCTTTGCCGTCAGCACACCCGAAGCGGTCAAGGCCTGCGCCGAGTTCTGCGATGTGCTGAGCTTCAACTTCTATACCCTCAAACCCGATGACGGCTACGACTTCGCCCAGCTGGCGGAGCTGGACAAGCCGGTGCTGGTGTCCGAATTCCAGTTCGGTTCCCGTGACCGTGGGCCTTTCTGGCCGGGGCCGGTGGAAGTGGCGCGTGAAGAGGATCGGGGCCCGGCCTACGGCAACTTCCTCAAGGCGGCACTGGCGCAGCCGATGATTGTCGGCGCTCACTGGTTCCAGTACCTCGACCAGCCTGCCAGCGGGCGTTTGCTCGATGGCGAAAACGGGCACCTCGGGCTGGTGGCGATCACCGATATGCCATATCCGGGTTTTGTCGAGGCGGTGCGCAAGAGTAACCGGCAGGCCGTTGGTCAGTTGAGCAGCCTGTTGCACGAAGGGGGCTCTACCACGGGCGCGCCAACCGACGAGGCGCCCTGAAAAGGGTGCTTTTCTGCGTGATCATCCAGCCTTGCCCAGTAGGCAAAACCGCCAACTACTGAAACAATGCCTCCCTTTTTCAGCAAGGTCGAACGGAGAACAGGCGGGTGCAGATCCAGGGTCACTATGAGCTGAAGTTCGAGGCAGTGCGCGAAGCGTTTGCGGCATTGTTCGATGATCCCCAGGAGCGCGGCGCGGCGCTGTGCATTCAAGTCGGTGGCGAGACTGTAATCGACCTTTGGGCGGGCAGCGCCGACAAAGACGGCCAGCAGGCCTGGCACAGCGATACCATCGCCAATCTGTTCTCCTGCACCAAGACCTTCACTGCCGTCACCGCACTGCAACTGGTCGGTGAGGGCAAGCTGGCGCTGGATGCTCCGGTGGCGCGCTATTGGCCCGAGTTTGCCCAGGCAGGCAAAGAGAGCGTCACCCTGCGCCAGCTGCTCAGCCACAGGGCGGGTTTGCCCGCCATCCGCGAGCTGCTGCCAGCAGAGGCCCTGTATGACTGGCAAACCATGGTCGATGCGCTAGCCGCCGAAACACCTTGGTGGGCGCCGGGTACCGCGCACGGCTATGCCGCCATCACCTACGGCTGGCTGATCGGCGAGCTGATCCGCCGCGCCGATGGGCGTGGCCCAGGGGAGTCGATCGTGGCGCGTACCGCGCGGCCGCTGGGGCTGGATTTCCATGTAGGCCTGGCGGACGAAGAATTCGATCGCGTGGCCCATATCGCACGCGGCAAGGGCAACGCCGGCGATGCTGCCGCCCAGCGCTTGCTGCAGGTGACCATGCGTGAGCCCGAGGCGTTGTCTACCCGTGCGTTCACCAACCCGCCGGCCATCCTCACCAGCACCAACAAGCCTGAGTGGCGCCGCATGCAGCAACCGGCGGCCAACGGTCACGGCAATGCCCGTAGCCTGGCGGGTTTCTATGCCGGCCTGCTCGACGGCAGCTTGCTCGAGTCTGAATTGCTCGATGAACTGACGCGTGAACACAGCATCGGCGAGGATCGTACCCTGCTGACCCAGACCCGTTTCGGGCTTGGCTGCATGCTGGACCAGCCCACAGTGGCCAACGCCACCTTCGGCCTGGGGGCGCGGGCCTTTGGGCATCCCGGCGCAGGTGGTTCTGTCGGTTTTGCCGACCCCGAGCACGACGTTGCCTTCGGTTTCGTGGTCAATACCCTTGGCCCTTACGTGCTCATGGACCCAAGAGCCCAGCAACTGGTGCGTGTCCTTGGCACTTGCCTTTGATCGGGTAACGCGGGTATTGCGCAACCCCTTTGACTATCCTCAATGCCAACGCCTCAAGTGTGTGGGCAAAATTTCTTTCTATTTCATGGTGTATCGCTGATGTCTTCACATAAAACCTTAGCTCTCGCCCTGTGCCTGACCGCTATGACCGGCTGCGCCAGCCATTCCCAGGATGCCGCGAAGGGCGGCCTCAGCAGCTGGTGGCCATTCGGTACGGACGAGGTCGCCGAGCAGGAAGTGAAGCAGGCCGTCACCGAAAAAGTCGCCAAGGCCGATGCCAAGTCCGAGAGCGCCAGCCGCTGGTGGTGGCCCTTTGGCGGTGACGACAAGCAGGCCAAGGGCCCGGTTGTACCAAAAATCGACGAAAAGGCCACCCAGGCCTGGCTCGATCAGTACGAGCCAAAACTGCGTGAAGCGATCAAGGACAGCAAACTGGAGCTGGAGCGCCGTGAGAATGTGTTGGTTGTGACCATCCCGGCTGACAGCTCCTACAACCCGGACCGTCCGAACATGCTGTTGCCTATGAGCCTGGGCCCGATTACCCGTGTGGCCAAAGCCGTCGAAGGCGACCCCAAGACTGCCGTGCTGGTGCTGGGCCACGCCGACACCAGCGGCGCTGCTGCTACCAACCAGAAGCTCAGCCTGGAGCGCGCCGCTTCCGTGTCGGCGATCTTCCGTTTGAGCGGCTTGAAGCGTGACCGTCTTTCGCTCAAGGGCATGGGCTCTGAAATGCCGCGCGCGGCCAACGACAGCGTCGAAGGCCGGTCCCTTAACCGCCGCGTGGAGATGCTGCTGACCCCGCAGAACACCATGCTTGCCCTGATGGCCAAATATCAGCGGCCAGCGCCGGCACCGGCCTCGATGGTCGCTGTCCAGGACACCAAGGCACCCGCTACCAAGGCAGCTGTTACCAAACCAGCCGCCAAGGCAGCGGCCAAACCTGCTGCCAAAAAGCCTGCAGCCAAAGCCAAGGCACCTGCTAAAACCACCGCCAAAAAGAAAGCCGCGCCGGCCAAGCCCGCTGCCAAGAAAGCTACCGCCGAGAAAAAAGTAGCCGCCAACAGCCCTGCGAAGACCAACTGATCGTCAAGGAAACGCAGCCATGACCCAATCCCTGGCCGATATGCGCCGCGACTACACCCGTGATGGCCTGGCAGAAGCCCAGGCGCCGGGCGAGCCGTTCGCTCTGTTCCATCAGTGGTTCGCCGATGCGGTAAAGACCGAGCAGGCACCGGTGGAGGCCAATGCCATGACCCTCGCCACGGTCGACGGTGATGGCCGTCCCCATTGCCGCGTTTTGCTGCTCAAGGGGCTCGACGACCGAGGGTTCACCTTCTTCACCAACTACGACAGCGCCAAGGGCCAGCAACTCCAGGCCAACCCCTACGCTGCCATGACCTTCTTCTGGCCGGCGCTGGAACGTCAGGTGCGCATTGAGGGGCGTGTGGAAAAGGTTACGCCCCAAGAGTCGGATGACTATTACCAGGTCCGCCCGCTGGGTAGCCGCCTTGGGGCCTGGGCGTCACCGCAAAGCCGGGTGATTGCCAGCCGCGAGGCGCTCGAAGGGCTGGTGAAGGCCACTGAGGCCCGGTTCTCCGACACCCAGCCCCACTGCCCCGAGCATTGGGGAGGCTACCGCCTGCTGCCCGAGCGCATCGAGTTCTGGCAAGGGCGGGCGAGCCGGCTGCACGACCGGCTGAACTATCGGTGGGTCGATGGCCAGTGGCAGCGCGAGCGCCTGGCTCCGTGACGTTCATGGGGCTGCGCGGTAGCCCCATGCATGCTGTCACCACTTCAATGCAGTAAACCCTGACTATCCTCTGTCTAGATTTCCAGGCCCGGCTCGGAGACTGTACCGTAGCTGAACGGAAATAATTTTATGGCTTTGCTACCGTGACAGCCGTCGAGGTGCAGCGTCTAATGGACACCTGACTTATGGAGACTTTACCCATGCGTAAATCCGCTTTGCTGGTGGCGACCTTTACCACCATGTCGTTGTTGTTGGGCGGCTGTGCTTCGAGCCTGACCGGCGACAGCTACTCCCGTGATGAGGCCCGTCGCGTGCAGACCGTGCGCATGGGTACTATCGAGTCCCTGCGTCCGGTCAAGATCGAAGGCACCAAAACCCCTATCGGCGGCGGTGCAGGTGCGATTGTCGGTGGTGTTGCCGGCAGTGCCATTGGTGGTGGCCGTGGCAGTATCGTTGCAGCGGTAATCGGTGCCGTGGCCGGTGGCCTGGCGGGTTCCGCTGCCGAGGAAGGCATCACCCGCACCCAAGGTGTCGAAATCACCGTGCGTGAGGACGATGGCAGCATGCGCGCCTACGTTCAGGCCGTGCAGGAGAACGAAATCTTCCGCGTCGGTGAGCGTGTGCGCATCATGACTGTCGACGGTACCAGCCGCGTTACGCACTGACCGCGCCAAAACAAAACCCCGAACTGGCCAGGCCCGTTCGGGGTTTTTTATTTGCCTGCCCTGGCCCTGTCGCCGGCTTACAGCCCAAGCATATCCCGCGCCACGGCTTCGGCAATGCGAATGCCATCAACACCCGCCGAAAGAATGCCCCCGGCGTACCCGGCACCTTCACCTGCAGGGAACAACCCCTTCACGTTCAGGCTCTGGTAATCCTCGCCGCGGGTGATGCGCAGCGGCGAGGAGGTGCGTGTCTCGATGCCAGTCAGCACTGCATCATGCAGGTTGTAGCCTTTGATCTGTCGATCGAAGGCTGGCAGCGCCTCGCGGATTGCCTCGATGGCGAAATCCGGCAAACTCGGCGCCAGGTCACCCAAGGTCACGCCCGGCTTGTAAGACGGCTCGACGCTACCCAGCGCGGTGGAGGGTTTGCCGGCAACGAAGTCACCCACCAACTGTGCCGGTGCCTGATAGTTGCTACCGCCCATTACATAAGCGTGCGCCTCCAGGCGCTCCTGCAGCTCGATACCCGCCAGCGGGCCGCCCGGGTAATCGCGCTCAGGGTCGATACCGACCACGATGCCGGAGTTGGCGTTGCGCTCGTTACGCGAATACTGGCTCATGCCATTGGTGACGACGCGGCCTGGTTCGCTGGTGGCAGCGACCACGGTACCGCCGGGGCACATGCAGAAGCTGTATACAGAGCGGCCGTTCTTGGCGTGGTACACCAGCTTGTAGTCAGCGGCACCCAGTTTCGGGTGACCGGCATATTTGCCAAGGCGCGCCTTGTCGATCAGCGTTTGCGGGTGCTCGATACGGAAGCCCACCGAGAAGGGCTTGGCTTCCATGAACACGCCTTTGCCGTGCAGCATGCGGAAGGTGTCACGGGCGCTGTGGCCCAAGGCAAGCACCACGTGGCGCGACTGCAGCTGCTCGCCGCTCTCCAGCACCACGCCGCTCAGTTGGCCATCGTCGATCAGCAGGTCGGTGACTTTTTCCTGGAAGCGCACTTCACCGCCCAGGGCGATGATGTCCTGGCGCATCTGCTCGACCATGCCGGTCAGGCGGAAGGTACCGATGTGCGGCTTGTTGATGTAGAGGATCTCGTCCGGCGCACCGGCCTTGACGAACTCTTCCAGTACCTTGCGGCCATGGTGAAGCGGGTCCTTGATCTGGCTGTACAGCTTGCCGTCGGAGAAGGTCCCGGCACCGCCTTCGCCGAACTGCACGTTGGACTCGGGGTTGAGCACGCTCTTGCGCCACAGGCCCCAGGTGTCCTTGGTGCGCTGGCGCACTTCCTTGCCACGCTCCAGGATGATCGGCTTGAAGCCCATCTGGGCCAGCAGCAGGCCGGCGAAGATGCCGCACGGGCCGAAGCCGACCACGACCGGACGCTCCTGCAGGTCGGCAGGGGCGTGGCCAACGTACTTGTAGGTGACATCCGGCGCGACGCTGATGTTGCGATCGTCAGCGAACTTGGCTAGTAGCTCCGCTTCGTTGCTGGCTTCAAGGTCGATGGTGTAGATGAACAGCAGTTCGCTGTTCTTCTTGCGCGCATCGTAGCTGCGCTTGAACAGGTTGAAGCTGAGCAGTTGCTCATCGCGGATGCCCAGGCGCTGGACAATGGCTTCGCGCAGCGCTTCGTCGGGATGGTCCAGGGGCAGCTTCAGTTCGGTGATTCGTAGCATGGCAGGGTCCAGTATCCCGGCCATGGGCGGCCGGCGGCTTTACACAAACCGCCAAGTATAAGCTGTTCGCCGCCCTGACTGGCAGGATAAAAGTGCCCGGCGATCAGTTGTCGCGTGCACCGCCGTAGTAGCCGCAGCCCTGCAGGGTCTGGCCATCGATGCTCAGCTCGGCGCGCAGGTGGTGCACGGCACCGGTGGCAGTATCGACGCAACGCTGCGGGGCGACCCACAGTTCCACCTGCTGGCCGTTGGCTTCGCTGCTCAGGGTCAGGCCGCCGCCGGGCACTTCCTCTTCCAGGAAGGGCAGCGGCAATGGCTCCTTGTCAATGCGGTTGAGCACCATGCCTTTGCCACTGGCCTTGATGTCCCACTCAGGCTCATGGCCGCTGGCGCGCAGGGTCAGCTGCTTGAAGTTGGGATCTTCGCAGGCGCGGGTGGACGGGTCCAGGCGGTACAGGCGGCGCACCTCGAGCTGGCCGTCGCTGTTGGCCTGCTTGCTGCCGGTGAGGCGCCCGCGCACATCGGCGAACAGTTTGTCACCGGCGTCGTCTGCCAGGTTGGCGGCTTCCTGCAAAATGCCGGTGCCGGCCACATCCTTGATCACGAAGCGACGGGGTTCATTGCAGGGCTTGAACAGCAACTGGCCGCCCCCGGCGCTCAATTCGCCCTGCATGCGCACAGTGCCGATGTTCGGATCGCTTGGTGGGGCGGCCAGCATCTGGCAGCCGGCGAACAGGGGCAGCAGGGCGGTGAGTAGCAGGGAAGGGGTGAGGCGCATGGGACGGGGCTCCGGGATGCTTGCATGAAGTGCAGGCCACGGTACCCATGCCAGGCGCTGATCACAAGAGAAAGCAATTTGTGGCCGCTTTGCGGCCCATCGCCGGCAAGCCAGCTGCTACAGGTACAGCGCAGACCCTGTAGGAGCCGGCTTGCCGGCGGTGGGCTGCGTAGCAGCCCTGATAAAGCTAACCGACTGGCTTAAGCCCGAGGCCCTTTGCCAGTCAACCGCCCAGGTAGGCGTCACGCACTTTCGGGTCGGTCAGCAGCGCCTCCCCCGTGCCTTGCATTACAACCCGGCCATTCTCCAGCACATAGGCCCGATCTGCGACCTTCAACGCCTGGTTGGCGTTCTGTTCCACCAGGAACACCGTCACGCCATCGCGGCGCAACTGTTCGATGATGTCGAAGATCTGCTGGATGATGATAGGCGCCAGGCCCAACGAGGGCTCGTCAAGCAGCAGCAGCTTGGGCTTGCTCATCAGCGCCCGGCCGATGGCCAGCATCTGCTGCTCGCCGCCGGACATGGTGCCGCCGCGCTGGAGATAACGCTCTTTCAGCCTCGGGAACAGTTGCAGGACTTTGTCCAGTTGCTCCTGATAGTCGCCTTTGTCGGTGAAGAAGCCGCCCATGGCGAGGTTTTCCTCGACGGTCAGGCGGGCGAACACACGGCGGCCCTCGGGGACCACGGCGATGCTCTTGCGCATGATGTGCGAAGAAGGCTGTCCGACCAGCTCTTCACCCAGGTACTTGATGCTGCCGCTGTGCGCCTGCGGCGAGCCGCACAGGGTCATCAGCAAGGTTGACTTGCCCGCACCGTTGGCACCAATCAGGGTGACGATCTCACCCTGATTGATCTCGACGTTGACGCTGTGCAACGCCTGGATCTTGCCGTAGAAGGTGGAGACGTTCTCGAACTTCAGCATTTACGCTTCCCCCAGGTAGGCTTTGATCACGTCAGGGTTGTCGCGAATTTCCTCCGGTGTGCCGTTTGCCAGGGGCGTGCCCTGGTTGATGACGACGATATGGTCGGAAATGCTCATCACCAGCTTCATGTCGTGTTCGATCAGCAGCACGGTGACGTTGTGCGACTCACGCAGATAGGCGATCAACGCCTTGAGGTCCTCGGTTTCCTTGGGGTTCAGGCCCGCTGCCGGCTCGTCCAGCATGATGATCCGCGGCTGGGTCATCATGCAGCGGGCGATTTCCAGGCGGCGTTGCTGGCCGTAGGCGAGGGTGCCGGCGGTGCGGTTGGCGAACTCGGTCAGATTGACCTTCTCCAGCCAGTACTGCGCGCGCTCCAAGGCCTCTTTCTCGCTGCGGCGGAAGCTTGGGGTCTTGAACAGGCCGGCGAAGAAGTTGGTGTTGAGGTGGCGGTGCTGGGCGATCAGCAGGTTTTCCAGCGCGGTCATCTCTTTGAACAGGCGCACGTTCTGGAAGGTCCGCACCACGCCCTTGCGGGCGATCTGGTGGCCGGCCAGGCCCTGGATCGGCTGGCCGTCGAGCAGGATGGTGCCGCCGCTAGGCTTGTAGAAGCCGGTGAGGCAGTTGAACACGGTGGTCTTGCCAGCGCCGTTCGGGCCGATCAGCGCCACTACCTGTTTTTCCTTGACGGTCAGGGCCACGCCGTTGACCGCCAACAAGCCGCCGAAGCGCATGCTCAGGCCGCTGACTTGCAGAATTTCGCGGCTCATCGACGCAGCTCCATGTGTGGACGTTGCATAGGCAGCAAGCCTTGCGGACGCCAGATCATCATCAACACCATCAGCGCACCGAACATCAACATCCGGTATTCGCTGAACTCACGCATCAGCTCAGGTAGCAGGATCATCACGATGGCCGCGAGGATCACGCCCAGTTGTGAGCCCATGCCGCCAAGCACGACGATGGCGAGGATGATCGCCGACTCGATGAAGGTGAACGACTCGGGTGTCACCAACCCTTGACGGGCGGCGAAGAAGCTGCCGGCGAAACCGGCGAAGCAGGCGCCCAGGGTGAATGCCGAGAGCTTGATCACGGTCGGGTTCAGGCCCAGCGCGCGGCAGGCGATCTCATCTTCACGCAGCGCCTCCCAGGCGCGCCCGATGGGCATGCGCAGCAGGCGATTGATGACGAACAGCGCCAGCAGTGCCAGCAACAGTGCCACCAGGTAGAGGAAGATGACCTTGTTGATCGAGTTGTACGGCAACCCGAAGTACTCGTGGAAGGTCTGCATCCCCTCGGCAGCACGCCGCTCGAAGGTGAGGCCGAAGAGCTCCGGTTTGGGGATGTTGCTGATGCCGTTGGGGCCGCCGGTCCAGTCGGTCAGGTTTCGCAGGAA
This sequence comes from Pseudomonas sp. p106, assembly GCF_003936645.1. Taxonomy (NCBI): domain Bacteria; kingdom Pseudomonadati; phylum Pseudomonadota; class Gammaproteobacteria; order Pseudomonadales; family Pseudomonadaceae; genus Pseudomonas; species Pseudomonas sp. p106. Next base: position 19,160 of record NZ_RHQR01000010.1, on the reverse strand, counting down.
CAGGCGGATGATCTCGCCGAAGCCCAGGGTCACGATCGCCAGGTAGTCACCGCGCAGGCGCAGCACCGGGAAGCCGAGCAGGAAGCCGAAGGTCGCGGCCATCAGGCCGGCGATCGGCAAGCATACCCAGAAGCTCCAGCCCAGGTAGTGCGACAGCATCGCATAGCTGTAGGCGCCGACAGCGTAGAAGCCGACGTAACCCAGGTCCAGCAGGCCCGCCAGGCCGACCACGATGTTCAGGCCCAGGCCCAGCAACACGTAGATCAGGATCAGCGTGGCGATGTCGACGGCGCCGCGCGAGCCGAAGAACGGCCAGACCAGCGCCACCGCGATCAGCCCGATGATGATCCAGCGCTGTGTCTTGGGCAGGGTCAGGTAATTGCTTACCGCGGGCGAGATCAGCTTGCGATCCGAGCGGCGGCCCATCACCGAGCTCCACTGCCTGTCGAACAGCACGCGCAGGAACATCAGCACCGAGCATGCGGCGATGATGCCGATGGTGAACGAGCCCTGGCTGTGCACCACCAGGCTGATGCCATCGATGCTTAGTTTCAGGCCCAGCACCGGGAAGGCCACGGCCCACACCAGCAAGGCGCTGAAGAACGCCTGTTTGAGATTTCTGTTCATACTTTTTCAACCTCCGGGCGGCCGAGGATGCCGGTCGGCCGGAACAGCAGGACAAGAACCAACAGGCCGAATGCCACCACGTCCTTGTACTGGTCGCCGAAGATGTCAGCGCCAAAGGCTTCGGCCACGCCCAGCACCAGGCCACCGAGCATCGCGCCCGGAATGCTGCCGATGCCACCCAGTACCGCCGCCGTGAAGGCCTTCAGGCCCACCAGGAAACCGGCGTTGGGGTTGATCACGCCGTACTGCATGCTCAGCAGCACAGCCGCCACCGCCGCCAGCGCGGCACCGATGACGAAGGTCAGGGCGATGATGTTGTTGGTGTTGATGCCCAGCAGGTTGGCCATCTTGATGTCCTCGGCGCAGGCGCGGCAGGCGCGCCCCAGGCGAGAGCGGGAGATGAACAGGGTCAGCAGGGTCATGGCCACCAGGGTGACCACGAACACCAGGATCTGCATGTAGCTGATCAGGACTTCTTCAGCACCGCCTGGCCCGAAGGAGAAGCTCCCGGGGATCAGGTTAGGGATGGATTTGTCCTTGGAATCCTGCGACAGCAGCACGGTGTTCTGCAGGAAAATCGACATGCCGATGGCGGAAATCAGCGGGATCAGACGGTTGCTGTTGCGCAGGGGGCGGTAGGCAACCCGTTCGATGCTGTAGCCATAGGCGCTGGTGACGAAGATCGTCGCGACGAAGGCAACGGTCATCAGGATCGGCAGCGAATGGATACCCATCATGGCCAGCCCTGCGAGGGCGATGAAGGCCACATAGGAACCGATCATGTACACCTCGCCATGGGCGAAGTTGATCATGCCAATGATGCCGTACACCATCGTGTAACCGATGGCGATCAAGGCATAGGTGCTGCCGATGGTCAATCCATTAACCAGTTGTTGGAAGAAATGGTAGATCTCAGGCATTACAGCGCTCCTAAAAACCTGATTTGCATTTCGCTGGCGGGGGTAGGCCAGGAAACCGCGAGTGACGGTTTTAAGATTTTCAGGTGAACCGGCCCCCGGATCGCGGGAATCAGGTCCATGAACCTCGTAAAACAAAGCCCACTGCTCGCACAGTGGGCTTTTACGGTCAGCTATTCAGTCACGCAGTTACTGAGGGGAGACTTCGGTCTTCGGCTTGCCGAAGTGCCATTCGTAGACCACGAACTTGAAGTCTTTGAGGTCGCCTTTTTCGTCGTACGACAGCGTGCCGGTCGGGGTCTTGAACGAGCCGGCGTGGATGGCGGCTGCCACCTTGTCGGTGTCTTCGGACTTGGCGGCCTCGATGCCTTTGGCGATCAGCTCCACGGCGGAGTAGGCCGGGAACACGAACGGACCGCTCGGGTCCTTGCCGTCCTTCTTGATGGCATCGACGATGGCCTTGTTCTCAGGGTCGGCGTCGAACGACTTCGGCAGGGTGACCAGCAGGCCTTCAGAGGCGTTCTGGGCGATTTGCGAGATCGAGTCGTTGCCTACGCCTTCTGGCCCCATGAACTTGGCTTTCAGGCCTTTTTCCTGAGCCTGGCGCAGGATCAGGCCCAGCTCTGGGTGGTAGCCGCCGTAGTAGACGAAGTCGACGTTGTTCTGCTTGAGCTTCTGGATGATCGAGGAGAAGTCCTTGTCACCGGCGTTCAGGCCTTCGAAGACGGCAACCTTGGTGCCTTTGCCTTCCAGGGTCTGCTTGACGGCGGTGGCGATGCCTTCACCGTACTGCTGCTTGTCGTGCAGCACTGCAACGACCTTCGGCTTGACGTGGTCGGCGATGTAGTTGCCGGCCGCAGGGCCTTGGGCGCTGTCCAGGCCGATGGTGCGGAAGATCAGCTTGTAACCACGGGCGGTGATTTCCGGGCTGGTGGCGGCCGGGGTGATCATGATCACGCCTTCGTCTTCGTAGATGTCGGACGCTGGCTGGGTGGAGCTGGAGCACAGGTGGCCGATGACGAACTTGACGCCGTCGTTGACCACTTTGTTGGCGACTGCCACGGCCTGTTTAGGGTCGCACGCGTCGTCGTATTCCTTGGCTTCAAGCATTTTGCCATCGACGCCGCCCTTGGCGTTGATGTCCTTGATGGCCTGTTTTGCGCCGATGAACTGCATGTCGCCGTACTGGGTCACAGGACCGGTTTTCGGACCGGCGATGCCGATCTTGATGGTATCGGCGGCAAACGAATGGCTGGCTACCCCGGCCAGTACCATTGCGGCGAACAGCTTGGAAATCTTGATCATAGTGCTCCACTCATTCTGTTGTAATTCTTATAGTCCTGGCGGCCAGGGCTACAGACCGGGCGGGATTTGCGGTATGGCCACGCCACACTGCATGCCCACCTTCCCCCGGAACATGTCCCGGAACTGTACCGGTACAGTGTAGAGCGCTGCCCGAGCGCTTGAAAAGCGGGCGAAAAGCGCCTGTTTCGCGGGTTGTCGCATGATCGACACAAAGATACAGAAAGGCGCCATTACATCGCCTGCATCTTCGGCCCTACCCCACAAGTTCTGGGCCAATCGACCAAATTACATATTTGAAACCGGGTTTTTCTGCAAAAATGCCGGCCTTTTTTATTGGCCGATATTTGCGGTAGAAACCCATGACTGATCAAACAAGCACCCTCTATGCCAAATTGCTCGGCGAGACGGCAACTATCGAGTGGAAGGCATTGGAGCGTTTTTGGGCAAAGGGTGACCTGATTTGGGTCGACCCCAGCCTGGACCTGATAGCGGTTGCCGAAGTGATGGCGCAGAATCGCAGCGAGATGTTCGCCAAGTGGCGTGATGATGGCACCGTGGGCCCTGTCACGGCCGAACAGGCGCTCGACCTGCAAACCCGCGATCCAGAGATATGGGCGGTCGTGGTTTCGCCGTTCATCGTGATTCAGGTGAAGAGCGCCAAATCCGCCGGATGATTTTGGTGCGCGAAAATGCGCAGCCGCCCCATTCTGGTGCTCGATGGCGTTCAGGTGGGGTGGAGGTAGGTAACAATTCGGCGTGGCGGTAACAGTTTACGGGATGCGTAATGGGGCCGTGGTACGGCCCGGATAACTATCGGATTTGCCAGGAGTCGTTATGAGCACTGAACTGCCTTTGCTTGGATTCGCCGGGATTGGTCTGATGGGGCTGCCGATGTGTCGGCGCCTGCTGGCCGCAGGTTACCCGCTGACCGTCTGGAACCGCAGCCCGGAAAAGTGTGCCGAGCTGGTCGCGGCTGGCGCGCAGCTGGCTGCCGACCCTGCCGGGTTGTGCCGGGGCAGCGACATGGTGCTGCTGTGCCTGGCCGATACGGAGGTGGTACGCGAGGTGGTTTTCGGCGAGCAGGGTATCGCCCAGGGTGGGCGTAGCGGGCAACTGCTGGTCGACTTGTCCAGCCTTGAGCCGACCGCTACCCGCGAGATGGCTGCCGAACTGGCCGCCCTGTGTGGCATGGCGTGGCTGGATGCGCCCGTCTCCGGAGGCACGCCGGGCGCCGAGGCCGGCAGCCTGGCGATCATGGTCGGCGGCGAGGCTGCCGACCTGGAACGAGCGCGCCCGGTATTGCTTACCCTTGGCCAGCGGGTCACGCACATGGGGGGGGGGGGGGCGGGGCAGGTGACCAAGGCCTGCAATCAGATGATCGTGGCCTGCAATGCCTTGGTGGTTGCTGAAGTCGTGGCGTTGGCCGAGCAGTCAGGTGTGGACGCAACGCTCATCGCCCAAGCCCTGGCCGGTGGTTTTGCCGACTCCAGGCCGCTGCAGATCCTGGCACCGCAGATGGCCGAAAGCCGTTTCGATCCGGTGAAATGGCATGTGCGCACGCTGCTCAAGGACCTCGACGGTGCGGTCAAGTTCTCCCGCGAACAGGGCACGGCGACCCCCCTCAGTGGCCTCGCCGCGCAATTGATGCGCCTGCACGGTAGCCAGGGTTATCTGCAAAAAGATCCGGCGACCCTGGTAGAGCTGTATCGCAACAAGCGCTGAAGGCTTCTTCCTGGCGGTCGAGCCGCTCCAGGATCGGCCGCAGGTCCGCCAGCGGTACCGGCCGGCTGAGCAGGTAGCCCTGCAGGTAGTCGCAGCCGTTGGCGGCCAGAAACTCATGCTGCTCGACAGTTTCTACACCCTCGCTGACCACCTGAAGATGCAGGGTATGGGCCATTGCGATGATCGCCTGGACGATTTCACGGTCCTTCAGGCTGGCAGGCACGTCCTGAAGAAAGCTACGGTCGATCTTGAGGACGTCCAGAGGCAGGCGCTTGAGGTAAGCCAGTGACGAGTACCCTGTGCCGAAGTCATCGATCGAAAGGCTGACACCTTGGCCACGAATTCGCTTGAGCAGGCTGAGCGTGCGCTGGATGTCACCCATCAGGGCATTCTCGGTGACCTCAAGTTCCAGGTGTCGAGGTGCCAGGCCCGCTTGGAACAGTGCCATTTCCACTTCTTTGGGCAACCCGTCATGGCCCAGCGTCACCGCTGAGCAGTTGACCGTGAGCTTGAGGTCGGCGAAGCCATGGCGATGCAACTGCGCCAGGTCATCACAGGCGTGGCGCAACACCCACAGGTCCAGGTCGACGATCAGGCCGTTGGCTTCGGCAATGCCGATGAACCGGTCCGGGCTCAGCAGCCCATGCTGCGGATGCTGCCAGCGTACCAGGGCTTCAAGCTTGGCTACCTGGCCGCTACCCAAGTCATAGATGGGCTGGTAATGCACGCGCAGCCCACGTTCTTCAAGCAAGGCGATGCGCAGCTCTTCTTCCAGTTGCAGTTCAAGGGTGGCGCGGTTTTTCAGGCTGCTGTTGAAAAAATGCAGGCTGTTGCGCCCGCTGCCCTTGGATTGATACAGGGCAAGGTCGGCGTGCTTGAGCAGCTCTTCAGCGGTGAGGCCGTCGTCGGGGTAAATGCTGACGCCGATGCTGGTGGTCATGACCATGCGCCGCCCGCCCAGGTCGATGGGGTCCTTCATGCGCTGCATGATGCGCTGCGCCAGATGGCGAGCTTCGTCAGGCCCATTGAGGCTGGTAACCACGCAGAACTCGTCGCCGCCGAAGCGTGCCACCAGGTCGTGGCTGCGTGTGGCCGCTTTGATATGGCTGGCGATCACCTTGAGCAGTTGGTCACCGGCGTCATGGCCGAGGCTGTCGTTGATCCGTTTGAAATGGTCGATATCGAGGAACATCACCGCCAGGCGGTGCACTTCGGGGTTCTGTTCGGCCAGGCGTTCGGCGAACACCTGGTTGAAGCCTCGACGGTTGACCAGGCTGGTCAGTGCATCGTAGTGAGCGGCTTGCTGCAAAGAAGCGCGGGCCTGGTCCAGTTGGCTGAGCAGCATGTTCACCCTGCGCAGGTCGTGTTCCTTGCTCTGCAGCTTTTTGTCGGCCAGGGCAGCGCTGATGCTGCTTGCGCTGATCAGCAGGGTAATGAAGGCCACGGTCAGGCCCAGTTGCAGGCTGTTGTCAGCGGAGGGCAAGCGCAGGGCGGTGTCGGCAGGAATGACCAGCGTCATCGCGGCCATTGCGGTGAAATGGGTGGCAACGATGCCGCCGGCCATGAGCAGGCTCGCGCCATATTTCAGGGCTTGATGCACAGTGCCGCTGCCGTTGCGGAAGTAGCGGGCCATCAGCAGTGCGGCCAGGCTGGTTAGCAGGGCGATGGCCGTGCTGGCCAGCAACAGTTCGGTCTGGTAGTACTGCTTGGCCCCGGTCTGCAACGCCGCCATGCCGACAAAATGCATGAGGATGATACCCAGGCCGATCAGCATGGCGCTTTGCAGGTAATGCTGCGGCCCCATGCGCTCGCGATCGAGGCTGGTCATCGCCATCCAGGCCACACCCAGTGCAATCAGCAGCGAAAGGCCGCTCAGCGAGGCGTCGTAGTGCATTTCCAGCGGTGCCCTGAACGCCAGCATGCTGATGAAATGCATCGCCCAGATCCCTCCGGCCAGGCAGCAGGCACCCAGCATGCGCCATTGCCTCTGGGCAGCCGGTTGCTCGCTGTGGGATTGGCGCTCGGCCATGTCCAGGGTGGCAAAGCAGGCCGCGCTGGCCACGGCGAAGGCGATCAGGATCAGTAGTGGTTCATGACGGCAGTCGATGACGATGCTACCGCTAGCCGGCACATCGGAGAACAGTTGCAGTCCCAGCCATTCCATTGCTTGCCCCATGGTCGAGTTCGCACTGGTCTCCAATCAACCCCCAAGGAGACTATCCAGAAAGGAGTATAGGAACGGGTGTTTAAACCTTCCGGGGTAATGGCTCTTTGATTGCAACGATTTGGTTATTGGGGTGATAACGCGCGGGTATAAAGGAGAGGGGAGGTGCATGGGCACCTCCCCAATGGCTGCAATCCAGTCTTAGCCAGCCACCAGCACGCGGATCGCCTCCAGGCGCAGTGCGGCCTTTTCGAGCATTGCCAGGCCATCTTCGCGCTGCTTGCGCAGGGCGTCGATTTCGCTGTCGCGTACGCTTGGGTTGACGGCTTTCAGAGCGGTCAGGCGCGCCAGTTCTTCGTCGGCTTCGGCGGCCAAGCGGCGTTGCGCCTCTGCCACACGCTCGACGTGGGTCGGCATGATCTTGGCTTCACCGCCACTGATGCGCTTGGCCAGCACGTCACGCTGGGCCTGTACGAACTTGTTGGCGCTGGCCCGAGGCACGCTTTCGAGCTGCTCGTTGAGCGTTTCGAAGGCCACGCGCGAGGCCAGGTCGTTGCCGTTGGCATCGAGCAGGCAGCGCAGCGCCGCAGGCGGCAGGTAGCGGCCCAGTTGCAGGCTGCGCGGCGCCACCACCTCGCTGACGAACAGCAGTTCAAGCAGCACGGTGCCAGGCTTGAGCGCCTTATTCTTGATCAGCGCGACGGCGGTGTTGCCCATCGAACCGGACAGTACCAGGTCCATGCCGCCCTGCACCATCGGGTGTTCCCAGGTGAGGAACTGCATGTCTTCGCGCGACAGCGCCTGGCCACGGTCGTAGGTGATGGTGACGCCTTCGTCATCGCCCAGCGGGAAGCTGGCGTCGAGCATCTTCTCGCTCGGCTTGAGGATGAGGGCGTTTTCCGAGTGGTCTTCGCTGTCGATGCCAAAGGCGTCGAACAGGGTTTCCATGTAGATCGGCAGAGCGAACTGGTCGTCCTGCTCAAGGATGTCCTCGACCAGCGCCTGGCCTTCGCCGGCACCGCCGGAGTTGAGCTCCAGCAGGCGGTCGCGGCCGCTGTGCAGTTCTGCTTCCAGGCGTTCACGCTCACCTTTGGCTTCGGCTACCAGGGCATCCCAGGCCTTGCTGTCCCCGCCTTCGAGCATCGGCAGCAGGCGCGGGCCGAACTGGTGCTGCAGGGCGTTGCCGGTCGGGCAGGTGTTGAGGAAGGCGTTGAGTGCTTCGTGGTACCACTGGAACAGGCGCTCTTGCGGGCCTTCCTGCAGGTAGGGGATGTGCAACTGAATGACGTGCTTCTGACCGATCCGGTCAAGGCGGCCGATGCGCTGCTCGAGCAGGTCCGGGTGGGCCGGCAGGTCGAACATCACCAGGTGGTGGGCGAACTGGAAGTTGCGCCCTTCGCTGCCGATCTCGGAGCAGATCAGCACCTGGGCGCCGAACTCTTCGTCGGCGAAATAGGCTGCGGCGCGGTCGCGCTCAAGGATGCTCATGCCTTCATGGAACACCGAGGCCGGAATGCCGGAGCGCACGCGCAGCGCGTCTTCCAGGTCCATGGCGGTTTCGGCGTGGGCGCAGATCACCAGAACCTTGGTGCGCTTGAGCATCTTCAGGGTGTCGATCAGCCAGTCGACGCGAGGGTCGAAACGCCACCAGCGCTCTTCGTCGCTGACTTCACCTTGTGCCTGGAACGCGACTTCCGGGTACAGTTCGGCGTGCTCGCCGGCTGGCAGGTCGCGGTACTGTTCCGGCATTGGCAGCGGGTAAGGGTGCAGTTCGCGCTCCGGGAAACCCTGGATGGCCGCACGGGTGTTGCGGAACAGGACGCGGCCAGTGCCATGGCGGTCGAGCAGCTCGCGGATCAGGCGGGCGCTGGCCTGGCTGTCGCCATCGCTGACTGCAGCCAGCAGGGCTTCGCCCTCGGCACCCAGGAAACCCTGGATGGTGGCGTGGGCCTTGGGTGACAGGCGGCCTTCGTCGAGCAGTTCCTGTACGGCTTCAGCCACCGGGCGATAGTGCTCGCTTTCGGCACGGAAGGCTGCCAGGTCATGGAAGCGATTGGGGTCGAGCAGGCGCAGGCGGGCGAAGTGACTGTCCTGACCAAGCTGCTCGGGGGTGGCGGTGAGCAATAGTACGCCCGGGATGACCTGGGCCAGTTGCTCGACCAGGCTGTATTCGGTACTGGCCTTGTCTTCGTGCCATACCAGGTGGTGGGCTTCATCGACCACCATCAGGTCCCAGCCTGCGGCGAACAGCGCGTCCTGGGCCTTTTCGTCCTCGACCAGCCACTCCAGGGCGACCAGTGCCAACTGGGCGTCCTCGAACGGGTTGCTGGCGTCGCTTTCAATGAAACGTTCGGCGTCGAACAGTGCCACCTGCAGGTTGAAGCGCCGACGCATTTCCACCAGCCATTGGTGCTGGAGGTTTTCCGGTACCAGGATCAGCACGCGGTTGGCACGCCCGGTCAGCAACTGGCGGTGGATCACCAGGCCGGCTTCGATGGTTTTGCCCAGGCCCACTTCGTCGGCCAGCAGTACGCGAGGTGCGCTGCGGTCCGCCACTTCGCGGGCGATGTGCAACTGGTGGGCGATCGGCTGCGCGCGGCAGCCTCCCAGGCCCCACAGCGACGACTGGACCTGCTTGCTGGTGTGCTGCAGCGTGTTGTAGCGCAGGCTGAACCAGGACAGCGGGTCGATCTGACCGGCGAACAGACGGTCGCTGGCCAGGCGGAACTGGATGAAGTTCGACAGCTGGGTTTCCGGCAGGGTGCGCGGCTGGTTCTGGCCGTCGAGGCCGTGGTAGACCATCAGCCCGTCGATGTCCTCGACTTCGCGTACCGTCAGCTTCCAGCCTTCGAAGTGGGTGATCTGGTCACCTGGCGAGAAGCGCACGCGGGTCAGCGGCGCATTGCGCAGGGAATACTGGCGGGTGTCGCCAGTGGCCGGGTAGAGCACGGTCAGCAAGCGGCCATCCTGGGCCAGGATGGTCCCCAGGCCGAGCTCCGCTTCGCTGTCACTGATCCAGCGTTGCCCCGGTTGATACTGCTGCGCCATACTGCCTGAACTCCCGCGATGAAAAGCCGGCTATGTTAACGGATAGGCCCGACGGACCATAGAGTTGAAGTCCAAGAGTCTAGCTGTTTCATCGCAGAACACCGTCTTGCCGATGAGGGCTACGCACGCCATGCCGCTCAAGCACCGCTGGTTGAACGCCTCTCTGGCCGTGGGCAGCCTCGCGCTGCTGGCCGCTTGCGAGCAGAAAAACTTCGAGAGCCTGCCGGCGATCCCGGTGGAGCAGCTCGAGGTGCTGGGTGTGCAGACGCCGATCAAGAGCGTGCATTTCCGTGACCGTGACGGTGAAGGCCTGCTGGTGCTCAGCCGCAGCGATGGCCAGGCGGTCGATGCCGAGTCCGAGCAGGAAGTGGACAAGGTAGAGCTCAAGGCCACGCTGTACGGGCGAGCCACCGAGGGCGACGGGTTCAAGCCGCGCTGGCAGATCGAGCAGGAAACCACCTGCCCTGGCCTGGACCTCGATGTCGACTTCTACAACGATGTCAGCGATGTGGGTGACCTGAACAAGGACGGCATCGCCGAGGTGACGGTGGCCAGCCATTCGTTCTGTGGCGGCGGCATCGACCCGCATGACATTGCCATCGAGATGCGTGAGGGCCAGGCCAGTTACACCATCACTGGGCAGTCGCTGATCACCCCTGCAGGCGAAGAGCCGATCGGCGGTGAGCGCGAGGACAGTGCCTCGCTGAAGAACGCGGCGCCAGTGCTGCGCGAGCACATGAACGCCGTCTGGCAGCAGGTCTTCAAGCGCCCCTGGAGCGAGGCCAGCCCGCCAAGTGATGACGACCCTGACGACGAAGCTCCATAGCTGCTGTCTATACTGGCATGACGTGGCCGGTTTCGGCCGCATTACCCTATTCGCCGGCCCTCAAGGCGGCTGACAACCGGCCGATACACTGGGCACAGGAGAATTCTCATGCTGCCGCCGATCATTCCGCTCAGTGCCGCCCCAGTGACCTCGCAACAGGACCCGGTCAAGCCGACCCCGGACATCAAGCCCGTGGTCCCCACGCAGCCTGCCTCAGGGGAGAGCGCCATTGACCTCAAGCAGCAACGCGACCCGCAGGAGCAGGTCTTGCTGCTGCGTGAGGAGCAGCGCCGGCAGCAGCGGCGTAATAAACAGGGTGGCGACGAGCGCTACAGTGCCTTGCCGGGTGAAGAAGTCAACGGCGACAACACCGTACCGGTGGCCCCGCTCATGGGCGAACAGCCGCGCCAGGGCCTGCTGGTCGATATCGAAGTCTAGGCGCCCTGTGCCGCAGGGCTGGTCATGGCCAACGCCTGGCGGCATCATGCAAGTCTCTGTTGATCCTCGAGCCCGCCCATGAGCCAAGACAACCTCATCGACTTCGATGCCGAACGTGCCAAGCGCGTGCACGACCTCAAGGAAAAGCGCCTGAACGAAGTGCGTCAGGCGTTCGAGCAAGCCATGCCGCTGGGCAAGGCGAAGAAAAAGAAGCCCAAGAACAAGCCCAAGAAGCGCTGAAACTTGACGCAGGTCAACCCTGCACCCGCCTCGCGTGCCCGGCTCCGGGCACCATTGACCTCGATCAATTTCCCCGTCCCCCGTATTCGTTACCTTGCATCCATCGGACAACGGCAAACGAATCGGGAGGCCAACATGTTCTTCGACAATGTGGTTATCGCTGGTGTGGTAACGGTCGGGTTGATGTTCGCGTTCTTTGCCGGTCTTGGCATTTTCATCTGGAAGGACTCGAACAAGCGCAAGCCGCGCTGACCTTCCAGGTTCACGGGCACGCAAGGCATTTAGGGCGACTTCGGTCGCCCATTTTTTTTTGCCTTGATCGGTTGATATGACAGCGCCTAAAGATGATTAGCTAGCTAATTATTTGTTTCAGCATTATCCTTCCCTTCATTGTCTATCGTTTACCAGATCATCCCCCGCAAGGTCCGTTTCGTGCCCATCACCTTCCAGGCCCTGTTCGCACCCAGCAGCCTCGCCATCAAATTCGCCATCAAAACCCTGCTTGGCGGCGGCCTTGCCCTGTGGCTGGCCATGCGCTGGGGGCTGGAGCAGCCGGCCTGGGCGCTGATGACCGCGTTCATCGTGGCCCAACCTCTGTCGGGCATGGTGATACAGAAGGGCCTTGCTCGCTTGGCCGGGACCTTGGTCGGCACCTTCATGTCAGTGCTGTTCATCGGCCTGTTCGCGCAGACGCCATGGCTTTTTCTCATCACGCTGGCGTTGTGGCTGGCCCTGTGTACCGCGGCTTCGACCCAACTGCGAAGCGCCTGGGCTTATGCCTTTGTGCTGGCCGGCTACACCGCAGCGATCATTGCCTTGCCCGCGATCGACAAGCCCCTGCAAGTGTTCGATCAGGCGGTGGCGCGCTGTACCGAGATCTGCCTGGGGATCTTCTGTGCAACGGCCACCAGCGCGTTGCTTTGGCCGATGCGCGTGGAGCAGCAACTTGCCGGGCAGGCGCGCCAGGCCTGGCACAGCGGTTTCCAGACGGCCAGTGCCATGCTTGGCGGTGAAGACCAAGCGCGCGAAGGCCTGCTGGAGATCCTGGGGCGTATCGTTGCCATCGATACCCAGCGCGAACATGCCTGGTTCGAAGGCCCGCGTGGGCGCCAGCGGGCAAGGGCCATTCGTGGCCTGAGCCAGAAACTGATGGTGCTGCTGCGGATCTCACGCTCGGTGCGTCGCCAGTGGCGGCAACTGGATGAACAGCAAACCCTGCGTCTTGGCCCATGGCTGGAAGAAGTGCGCGCCCTGTTGGCCAAGCCCGATCAGCCGAGCCTGTTGTTGTTGCGTCAGCGCATCTGGGACGCCGCGCATGACGAGCAGATCAGCTCTGCCGAGCATTTTTGCCTGGCCCGCATGACCCTGCTACTGGACTACGCCATGGCTGCCACCCAGGCACTCGATGATGTCGAAGTGGGCAGGGCGCCGAAGGATGTGGCGCAGGGGCTGGCAGCCCACCGCGACTGGTCGCTGGCGTTGCTGTTCGGTTCACGCAGTGCGCTGGCATTTCTGGTGATGAGTGGTTTCTGGCTTGCCACCGCCTGGCCCTCTGCGCCCGGTGGCCTGGTGTTGACGTGTGTGGTCTGCAGCCTGTTCGCCAGCCGTGAAAATGGTGCGCAGATCGGGCTCAGCTTCTTGCGTGGCATCCTGCTGGCGATCCCGACGGCATTGCTGGTGGGGCAAATCATCCTGCCGCAGTGGAGCAGTTTTGCAATGCTTTGCCTGGGCATGGGCGTACCTCTGTTCTTTGGGGCTCTGGGTATGGCTCACCCGCGCACCGGGGCCACGGCGACTTCTTATTGCCTGCACTTCATCGTACTGGTGTCGCCGCTCAATGCCATGCAGTTCGGTGTGGCGAGCATGCTCAACAGTGCGCTGGCCATGCTGGTGGGTGTAGGTGCGGCGGTCATGGCGTTTCGCCTGCTGGTGTTCCGCCACCCGGCCTGGCTTGGCCGGCGCCTGCGCGCGGCGACCCAAAGCGACCTGGTGCGCCTGGCCCGGCGCGACCTGCGTGGTGCCGACAGCTGGTTTGGCGGGCGCATGGCCGACCGTCTGATGCAATTGGCACGGCACGCCGGCGAGCTGCCCGAGGCCGAACGCAAGCGTTGGGACGATGGCCTGCATGGCCTGGACATCGGCGACGAACTGCTGCATTTGCGCATGTGCCTGGCAGTCGCCCAGGCGCCGTTGGGTGATGCCGAACGTGAATATCTGCAGCAACTGGAAACAGTCCTGGCCAGCGGGCCGGCAGCCGGACGAGGGCAGCGCCTGGATGCCGCCAGCGAGCGATTCATCGCGGCGCTGCAACGCCTGCCGTCGAGTGACCCGTTACGCCTGGCCGAAGGGGCGGTATTGCAGTTGCAGAAAAGCTGGGGCAAGTGGTGCCGCTGGCAGGAGGAAGCCCATGGGGTTGCGTGAGTGGGCGTTGGGCGGCGTGCTGCTCAGCCCTTTTCTGATCTATGTGCTGATGGCCCTGGTGCTTACCGGTTTGTTGCGCCTTGTCGTGCACGCCACGCCGTTGGGGCGCTGGATCTGGCATGAAGCGCTGTTCGACGCCGCGCTGTTCGTTTGTGTGCTGTACCTGGTAGTCCGCCTGCTGGGGCCTTTGTAAGGAGTGATTCGATGCGTGCTGTCGTCCGTACCCTGGTGACCCTCTGCGTGGTCGCCATCGCCGTTCTGGCCGGCTATAAACTCTGGCAGTACTACATGCTCACCCCATGGACACGTGATGCACGGGTGCGGGCCGACGTAGTGGTCATCGCGCCCGACGTGTCCGGCTGGGTGCGTGAGCTCAAGGTGCAGGACAACCAGCGGGTCAAGGCTGGCGACCTGTTGATGAGCATAGATCGGGAGCGCTTCCAGGCCGCGTTCGATCAGGCCAGCGCCGTGGCAGAAACGCGTGCCCAGCAGTTGCACCTGCGCGAGCGCGAAGCTGCGCGGCGCACGGCATTGGGGCCCGGGGCGATCAGTGCCGAGCTGCGCGAAAACGCGCAAATCAATGCCGCCATTGCCCGCGGTGAGTTGCATGAGGCGCAAGCTCAGTTACAGGTGGCGAAAATCAACCTTGCGCGCAGTGAAGTGCGAGCCCCCCGCAGTGGGCACATCACCAACTTGCGCCTGGCTCAGGGCAACTATGTGAATGCCGGCCAGTCGGTAATGGCCCTGGTGGATGACTCGACCTTTTTTATCCAGGCCTACTTCGAGGAAACCAAATTGCCACGCATACGCGTGGGCGATTCGGTGACGGTCTGGCTGATGGGGGCAGGAGAGGCCATGCAGGGGCATGTGGAAAGCATCAGCCGGGGTATCACCGACAGTAACAGTAACCCTGACAGCCAGTTGTTGCCGGAGGTTGAGCCAACCTTCAACTGGGTAAGGCTGGCCCAGCGAATACCTGTGCGCATCCGGCTGGACGACATTCCCGAAGGCATGAACCTCAGCGCGGGGATGACGGCCAGCGTGCAGGTGCACGAGGATTCGCCCAAGTGATCAGGGCGATGCGTTACAGCCCGATGGTCGACGGCCCCGGCACTTGCCTCAGGGGAACGGCCGGCAAGTGAAAGCTGAATAGCGTGCCTCGTTGCTTGTCGGAGATGACCTCCATGCGTCCGCCGTGGGCCAGGGCAATCTGATTGGCTATGTAAAGGCCAAGGCCAAGCCCCTGTCTTGGCGCCGCAGACAGCGGCCTGGTGAATGGCTGGAACAAGTGGTCCAGCGTTTGTGCGGCGATGGGGTGCCCGTAGTTGTGCACGCTGAGCACGAACTCCCCATCGGCGATGGCCGCCCTGACCGTTACCGGCCCGTCAGGCGCACCATGGGCCAGCGCGTTGGCGATAAGGTTGGAGAGTAGCTGGGTCACCCGTTCGCGATCACAGCACAGACCGCTGATGTCACCGATCTCCAGCAGAATCTGCCGCTGCGGATGCACATGCTGAAGCTCCGAGGCCACATGCCAGAGGCCTTCGCTCAGGTCTGGACAGGGCTGCAGGTTCAACGGGATGCCGTTGCCCAGCCGGCCTCTGGCAAAGTCCAGCACGTCGCGCACAAGCTGTGAGGCCCGCTGCCCGCAAGTATGAATGTGGCGGGCGATCGCGCGGTTCTTGTCGTCGTCCAGGCGCTGAGTCAACAGTTCGGCGCCTGCGGTGATGGCAAACAGAGGATTGCGCAGATCATGGCCAAGCACTGCGATGAACTGTTCGCGCACTTCTGCCAATGCGCGTTCCTCACGCAGGGCGCGCTCGGTGTGCTGTGCTTTTTCTTCGCTCTCTATCTGGATGGCCAACAGGCGTGCAAAAGACGCCATCATGGGCACGATGGCGCTGCCCTTGAGCGCTGCCGGGGCCGGGTCAAGCGCACAGATGGTGCCAAAAAAACGGCCATCGCTACGCACGACCGGGACTGAAATGTAGCTTTCGAAGCGATAAAGCTTAGGTGTGTGATGCCTGCAATATTGTTCGTCTTCACTGGCTTTGTCGATCACGATGGTCCGGTGGGTGGTCTTGACCTCGTGACACAGGGTGGTGGCCACATCGAGGTCGTCGCCCACGTTCAGGCCGAAGCCCAAGGTGTCGAGTACGGCGCAGGCTGTCCAGCTGTTGTCGGTGACGCGCGCCACGGCGGCAAACTGCATGCCGGTCGTTTCGCAGATGACCTGAAGGATGGCAGGTACTGCATTGATGCGGCCAATGGTGGCGATATCTGCGTTGATGGCGTCGGGCATGAACGGTCCCAATGTCGGCGACGAAAAGCTGTCAACCATGCAGTCTAGCGGAGCTGCTGGGGGATGACGAAAAACTTGGCGAGAGCGCTGCCACTTGCGTTAGGCTGGCCCAACGCGTTGCCCAAAAGAGGCGACCGGTTTTCGCCTGGCGTGCGTCACTTCCAATCATTTGCGAGGTTTCGACATGGCCATCACATCCCAGGACATCTGCAGTGCTGCCGACCAGCTCAAGGGCTTTGTCGGCTTTCATGGCAAGCGCGGCGTCCATATCGTGCGTTTTTCCGAAGACGCGTTCGGTATGGACGTGGCTGACGAGAGCATCATCCCGTGCAGTGAGTTCGTCTGGCGGCCGGAGCAGGGCGCGCGCATGGCGCTGTGTCGGCAACGCCTGGCCCTGTTGCTGGAGCAGCGTGTGGACGACCGGCTGAATATTGCCGAACCATTGCGCCAGTATCTGCGGCGCAGTGACCTGCCGGAAATTCTGGCACAGCGCTCGTTGCGCTGCTGACAGCGCAACGGCGGTCAGCGAGGATATTCTGCCAGGGATGCCGGCTGAAGCGCCGTGGCCTCATCATGGTCGAAATTGACCTGGTCGCGACCGCGTCGCTTGGCGCAGTAGAGTGCCTTGTCTGCCTGTTCCAGCCAGTGTTCGGGGGATTGGAGGTCTGCCCGGAAGGCTGACATGCCGATACTAAGGCTGACTTTCAAATGCGGCAGTTGCGGGTCACGGTAGCAAACGATGCGCTCGCGCAGACGCTCCATGGCCTGCCTGGCCTCACGCTCACTGGTATCGGGCAGAATCACGCAGAATTCGTCGCCACCATAACGCCCTGCCAGGTCGCCCGCCCGCAGGTTGCGTCTGAGCTCGTCGCTCATCTGTCGCAGCACGCAATCGCCGATCACGTGGCCGAACGTGTCATTGATGGTCTTGAAATGGTCGATATCGATCAGGGCAATCACTGATGGCATTTGCAAGTTCTGGCAAGCCTGGAAGCGCAGCAGGAGCAGGTCCTTCCAGGCGCCGTGATTGAGCAGCCCGGTCAGGCTGTCAGTCAGGCTCAGGTCGCGAAGGCGGCGCTTGTGTTCGGCAAGCTTGATCGCCAGGCGGTAGCACACCCAGCCCAGGGCCAGTGGATAGAGTGTCAGCATTGGCAGGCAGGCAAAGATCTGCAGTGGTGTGGCGTTGAGCTGCAGCCCTGTGCCCAGCAGTGCGCTGGCCAGCAGCATGCCGACCAGTTGCGCCACTAGCCCTCGCATGACCAAGCGCTTGCCGCCAGCGGCCACATTGTTCATGGTCATCATCGAGAGCACAGTGACGCAGGGCAGGGGGTTGAAATGCATGGCTGCGGTCCAGAAACCACCCATCAGTGAATCCAGCAGCAGGTTGCGCTGTTCCGCCTGGTACGGTGCAATCGACCGCCGTGCCCACTGGTAGGCCACATGGGGCCAGAGCAAGCCGTTGAAGAGCAGCAGCAACCATGCCCAGGTGGGGGGCGAAAGTGGCGCGACCGCTGCAGCGACGCTGAACAGGCCAATGCCCAGGCCGATCATGCGCGGCAGGTAGATACGCCTGACGAAAGAAAGTCCCTTGCCGCTGCGGTTGTCCATGATGGTGGTCGTTCTTCTGCTGAGTCGCCGTTTATCGCACAACTCACGTCAATAGTGTTGAACAGTCTGCCATTGACGAAAAATGACCTTGCAAGCCATTTCACGGTTGATGCGGCCCCTATGGGGGGCTGCGTGTTTTTTTGTGCCTGGGGGCTTGCCACTCATGATGCTCATGGCGGATTCCATTGGCGGGCCTGAACCTGCTGCGGCGGTGCGCTGAAGGTCATTGCTTGTTGTCCTGCTTGCCGAATGAAGACTTTTTTTCATCCTTTAATAGCTGCGAAGGTGGCTTGCCGCTGTCGCTGCGCACCTGCGCGTGGCTGATCAGGGCGAAAATGAAGCTGCCTCCAATGATGTTCCCGGCCAGGGTCGGCAGGGCAAACTCAAGCCAGAAGCTGCGCCAGGTTTCGTCTCCGGCCCAGACCAGATAGGACACCTCGACCGAGCCTACGACGATGTGAGTGAAGTCGCCCAGGGCCATCAGGTAGGTGATCATCAGGATGATCCAGATCTTGGCGTGCTCCATGGACGGGATCATCCACACCATGGTCGCTATCATCCAGCCCGATACAATGCCCTTGGCGAACATCTGGCTGATATCGTTCTCCATCACCTTGCGGCCGATCTCGAGGAAGGCGACATCCGTCTTGCTGTCGAAAATGGGTAGTTCGAGCATGACCCAGGCGACCAGCAAGGTGCCTGCCAGGTTGCCGACCAGCACTACGCCCCACAGCCGCAAAAGGCGCCCGAGGTTGGCGAAGGTCGGCGTTGTCATGATCGGCAGCACTGCTGTGATGGTGTTTTCAGTAAACAGTTGCTGACGCGCCAGGATCACCGCAAGAAAGCCTGCGCTGTAGCCAATGCTGGCGACAACCTGGGCACTCTCACCCTCCGGCAGGCGAGCGTAGAACAGCCCCATGGCCATGAATGAAAGGCCCATGGTCAGGCCTGCTGCCAGGGCCGACCACCACAGCGCCGCGAGGGTGCGCTCCAGTTCCTGGTCGCCCTGGTAGCGAATGATCTCGTGCAGAACCGCCGCCCTCGGGGGTTGGTTATGGCTGACTTCCTTCTCTTCATCAGCCGACAGGCCAGGGGTCTTCTCGCTCTGCGCATCGCTCATGCCATTGCCCTCCACGGAGTGTTTATCTACAGAGCGATGGTTCATGCATTTAGTTGCCGGGCGGCTGCAAAATGCATCTTGAAGTTTTTTTAGATCAAGGTGTTGACTCAAATTTCAAACCGCGTATTATTCGCCTCCTCGCAGCGTTGAACGCTACGAGGCAGGCGGTAAGTTGTTGAAGTTCAAGGCTTTTGAAAGAAAGCAGATTCAAAAAAACTTCAAAACAAACGCTTGACAGCAAATGAGGAAAGCGTAGAATGCGCGCCTCGGTTGAGACGAAAGGCTCTTAACCAAACGCTCTTTAACAAATTGAATCAAGCAATTCGTGTGGGTGCTTGTGAGTATGGACTGATAGTCAGAAAGATTATCAGCATCACAAGTGACCATGCGAGAAATCACATAGTCATTTGAGATTGCTGAGC